>CAMAUI010000007.1 GCA_945861385.1 Prosthecobacter debontii | reverse complement strand
GCTGCCAGCTTGCGAGAGCGATGCGGCAAGCACTGGAAGCTCCATTCGGCCTCACTCAACCTGCATACGTCCGCAGCCTCTCACCGTCTTTGTGGATCGCCCTCGCAAGCCGGCGGCTTGCGCCACGACACCGCCTTTGTGGACCGCCCTCGCAAGCCGGCGGCTTGCGCCACGATCAATCCAGCGTCCGCAGACCTTGGACGACGCTCATGCGGCACATCGAGATCGCGGGAACGATGCACGAGATGATACCAAGCGCGACGGCAGCCAGCGCGGCAAAGCCAAGCATTTGTGGGGTGACCTCAAACGACACAAAAATCCCGCCACTCGCCTTCTTCATGTCCACAATGCGGTAAACCAGCCACGCGCCCCCCGCGCCGAGGATTGCGCCGAGCGCGGCGAGGCCGAAGCTCTCCGCCAGGATGAATCCAAACAGCTCGCGCCGCTGAAACCCCAGCGCCTTCAGCACGGCGAGTTCACGGAAGCGCTCGCGGATCGCCATGCTCATCGTGCTCATCGTCACCATCATCAGCGTGAGGAGCACGAACGTGCAGATCCCACCGATGAGGAACTTGATGCCTCCCCACATGGAGACGAACGACATTTGAAACGCGCGCTCACTTTCCGCGCGCACCTCCGCCGAGCTGTTTGCGAACGCAGCCTCGATCGCGGTGGCCACGACCTCCATCGAGTCCGCGGAATCCAGCTTCAGCCACCACATCCCGGTCTGGCCCCAGTTGCCCAGCGCCTCGTCGAGATAGCGGTGATGAAACCAGATGTTGCGGTCGTCGAGCGTGCCCCAGTAGGTCCCGACGATGCGCAGTTCGATCGAGCAGGGATAAAGACCGCTCGTCAGCGTGAACCGGTCGCCCGTCTTCAAGCCGAGTTGCTTGAATCTTTCCCCGTTCATCGTGTCGCGTCCCACGATGCATGTGGTGCGGTCCTTCTCAAATTCCACCCACTCCGCCCGGACGGATTTCATTTCGGGAAGCAGACGGGGAAGTTTGTCCGGCTCGATGGCGATCGTTCCGAAGGCAAGCTGCTCGTCATCCTTGAATTTCCCGCCGTACCACACGAACGGCGTGCAGACTTCGACTCCCGGAATCCTTTCGATCCACGGGCGCTGCCGCTGTGGCAGCGGCGACGCAAGGGACACCTTGTTCCGCACCGCCACGCGCAGCGAGGAATCCGGGTCGGTGGGCGGAGTCGTGAGTTCCCGCAGGACGACGAGCAGCGTGGTCATCAGGAACAGGCTCACCGCCACGCTCAGCACGCTGAGAATGAAGCGGCGCTTGTTCCGAAGCGCGCTGCGGATCAGGAAGCCCGCGGTGCTCATCCGTTGCTGAGCCTCCCCTTCTGCAAGTGAATCGTCCGCGATCCGAAGCTCGCCGCCCGCGGATCGTGCGTCACCATGATGACCGTCTTGCCCGCTGTCCGGCTCAGCGTTCGCAGGATTTCCAACACTGCGTCGGCGCTGGCGCTGTCGAGGTTCCCGGTCGGCTCGTCGGCGACGACCAGCATCGGATCCGTGACGATTGCGCGAGCGATGGCGACGCGCTGCTCCTGGCCGCCGGACAACTGCTTTGGCAGATGCCGGGCGCGATCCGCGAGATCCACAAGCTCGAGGGCGGTCATCACGAGCCTCCGCCGCTCGGACGACGAGAGATTCATCAGGAGCAGTGGCAGCTCCACATTTTCAAACGCGGTCAGAACCGGGATGAGATTGAAGCTCTGGAAGACAAATCCGACGGTCTGGTTCCGCCAGTCCGCGAGTTCGGAGTCGTTGAGTTCCGTCACCATCACATCGCCGACGCGGCACGAGCCGGTGGTCGGGCGGTCAATGCCGGCGATGACGTGAAGCAGCGTGCTTTTGCCCGATCCCGAAGGCCCCATGAGCGAAAGGAACTCGCCGCGCCCGATGTCGAGCGACACGTTGTTCAGCGCGGCGATTTCGCTCTCGGCCTGGTGATACACCTTCGACAGGCCGCGGATGATGACGACGGGATCCATTTGCACGCGCGCACCAATAGGCAAACCGCGCGCGCCGCGCAACGCCGGCCCTGTGAGTGGCTCGAAGACACGGCCTTGGAAGGCATTTCAAAACAAGGCCGCCGGCGCCTCCCAGGGCGCTACGCTGCGTGGCCCTGCAACTCGTCGCGGCTGTGCGCGACCTCGAGCAGGAGGGACTGCCAGCCCGTGCGGATCGTCCGGGGCGCAGGCTCTGTCTCCACCACCTCCGCGACACGTCCGCTCTCCCATCCCACGATCTCCTCGAACGCCTCGTAGCCGATATTCGTGCCACCCTCGCTGCTATTCACCATCGCGTGGATGACGTGCCCATTTTCAAAATATACCCGCCCGCTCCCGGCTCCGTTCGTGAACTCGAGCACGCTCGTCGAACCGGTCATGCACTTGAGCTGGATGATGTCCATCGTCGTGAGTCCGCTCAGCGTTGCGCGGAAATTTGCCGCGTCCTTTTCGACTCCCGACCATCCGAGAAGCTTGCCGACGGCCTCGACGAGCCTTTCCTTTTTGAAGGGCTTCGAAAGCAACTGGACGATGCCGAGCCGCTCAGCCCGCGCCCTGTTCTCTTCATTGGGCGTCCCGGTGATGATGATCGCCGTGGCGTGCGGCTGGAGCATCGCGGCCTCGCACAGGAAATCAATCCCGTCGCCATCGGGAAGCCCGATGTCCACGATCAGCAGGTCAACCGGCTTCTCGATGATGATCTGCCGGGCATCCGCGATCGAAGCCGCAGTGTGAAGTTCATAGGGATTTCTCAGCGCCGCGAGGGCATTCCGCACGAAAAACTGCACGGTGCTGATGTCTTCGACTAACAGGATGTTCGCAGGCTTGTCCATTGGCTCCAAAACAAGATAGCAGCCGACAGGCCACGAACCGGGGTTTCTCATGGTGTTTCGACGGCGCTGCCCGGCGGGGCAGTCCCCTGCCCTCTTTGCCTCACACCACCGACGCTGCGAAAAGAATCACCCGGATTTGACAAATCTCTCACAAACCGGGCGCGCTTGTGAGTAGTCTCCGCACGCTGTCGTTGCGCATCCTGCGGTTTGTCCGCGGGAAAGGCCGGGCGCGGCATTCACAAATCAACGCCCGTTTTATCACCATGAACACTCGCACGCGCATCCGCGCCACCATCGCAGTCCTCAGTTCCATCGTCCTGCCCGCCATCTCGTGGGCGGAGAACGAGATCGGCTACATCGAAAAGTTCGCGCTCGCGCCGGACCGCGAGAAGGTGCTCGGCGAACTGGTTCCCGGCTCGGAGGACTACTATTTTTTCCATGCGCTGCATTTCCAGAACACGCGCAACGAGGCGAAACTCGCGGACATCCTTGCGCAGTGGGAGAAGCGGTTTCCGAATGAGAACGCGCGCCGCCGCATCATCCTCAATCGCGAGGCGCTGCTCGACTACGACGCGACGCCGCAGCAGACGCTCGCGTATTTGCGGGAGCGGCTGGGGCTGCAGTTCAACCACCAGCAGGAGGCGCGCGACAAGAAGCCGAACCTGCCCGTGGAACTGGATCCGAAGCGGCTGGCCCGCGAGGTCTTTGAACGGGACGCTCTCGCGAATGACGGTGGGCTGCAATCGCTGTCGCTGGAATCCCTGGAGTCGCTGGTGAAATCGAAAACGGCGATGAGCGTGCAGCAACGGCGCGCCCTGCTCAGCCGGCTCACACGCCCGGACGTGCCGGGGCTGGTGGACCTGATGCTGGCGGATTTGAACGCGAATGAATCCAACGGGTTCGGGGAGTTCCCGATCCACAGGGCCCTGCTTCCGGAGCAGCTCGACGTGCTCGTGAAAGCGAAGCCGGCGCTCGCAACGGCGGAGGCGTTTGTTTTTACAAAAGTGCGCAAGCTCGCGCCGGGCGCGGATGCGGACGTGGAGTTCGACGCCGCCCAGCGCGAGGCGTGGCTGACGCGGGTGTGGGATTACGTGAAGACGCTGCCGCCCGCGTTCAACACGCTCAAGGCGCACACGCTCTACCTGCGGCTGGATCACGACCGGAAGCGCGGCATCTACGACGCGGCGCGCTTTCTCGAATACCTCAAGCTGCCGCGCCACGTGGGCTACATCCATCCAAAGTGGCTGGAGCGCGCGATCGAAAAGGCGCCGGCGTGCGACCTCAACGCGAATCTCTCCGAGCCCCTGCTCGCCTCGCGGCCCATCGGCAATGACGAACCGCTCGCGCGCGAGTATTTCCTCACGCTTTTCGACCGGGCGGCCACGGCGAATCCCGGCAATCTCGGCGAGGGGATGATGTCCGCCTACACGGACTACGTGCGCGACACATGGCTGAAGCCGGTGCTCGCCGAGGCGCTCATCACCGGTGGTCACGGCAATGCGGAGCGGTGGGCGCCGCTGCTGTCGCCGACGGTTTTCCAGGCACTGAAGGAGCGTGTGGACATCGAGTTCCCGGCGACGAATGCACCGCTGTTCAAACCCGCCATCGGCGCCGCGCCGGGCGCCGATGTGCAGTTCGATGTCGTGGTGAAAAACACCCCGAAGGTCATGGTGCGCATCTACGAGCTGAACACACTGAACTTTTTCCTCACGCAGCGCCGCCAGCTCAACACGGACATGAATCTCGACGGCCTCGTCGCGAACAGCGAGCAGGCGCACGCGTTCGACACCGGGCCGTTCAAGCGCACGCGGCAGACGTTCAAATTCCCGGAGCTGCGCGGCAAACGCGGCGCTTGGGTGATCGAGTTCATCGGCGGCGGGCGCAGCAGCCGCGCGCTCGTGCGCAACGGACAGTGGCAGGTGATCCAGACAACCGGGCCGGCGGGCGATCTGCTCACGGTGCTCGATGAAAATGGCGACCAGGTGAAGGACGCGGTCGCGTGGCTCGACGGGCGGAAATACACGCCGGACGAAAAGCTCGGCCATCGCATCACGGTGCCGTTCACGCAGCGGCCGGGGATGCGCGGCGTGGTGCTCGCAGACCCGGCGGGGACGTTTGCGACGCTCACGCAGTTTGAGCATCACGCGGAGGCCTACACGCTCGACGCGCAATTTTACATCGAGCGCGAGCAACTGCTCGCGCGCCGCACAGCCACGCTCGCGGTGCGCACGGCGCTGATGCTCGGCGAGTCGCATCTCGACCCCGCGCTTCTCACCGAGCCAAAGCTGACCATCACCTCGACCACGCACGACGGCATCTCGACGACGCGCGAGGAAAAGGACCTCAAGCTCAGCCCCGGCAGCGTGCTCACGCACGACCTCGCCGTGCCGGAGCGGCTCGCGCAGTTGACCGTGGTTTTTACCGCGAAAGTGGACGTGATCAGCGCGGGCGGCGCAAAGCGGGACGTGAGCGCGCAGCACTCGTGGACGCTCAACGGAATGGACAAGACGCCCGCGACGAATGACGGACGGCTGTCGAATCTCGGGGGAAATTACGTTTACGAATTGCTGGGGAAAAATGGCGAGCCGGTCGCCGAGCAGCAGGTCGTGTTCACGTTCTTTCACCACGGCTTTTCACGCCCGCAGACGGTCGCGCTGAAGACCGGCGAGAATGGCCGCATCGCGCTCGGCGCGCTTGCGGGGATCAAAAACCTCCAGGCGAATCCACCGAGTGGACGCGCTTCGCACTGGGAGATGGACAACTTTGAACGCACCTGGCCGGGCGTGATCCACGCGAAGACCGGCGCGCCGGTGAGAGTGCCGCTTCCCGCATCGCTCTCCGGCCCGCTGGCCGCGGATGCGCTGAAACGCGCGGTGTCGCTGCTCGAAATGCGCGCGGGCACTCCCGTCGTGGATGTTTCCGGCCAACTCTCGGCGCAGGACGGGTTCCTGCTCATTGACGATCTGCCGGCGGGCGACTACGCGCTGCGCTTCCGCGGGGAGGAGCGCGACATCGCGATCAAGATCGCCGAAGGCGTGGTGAAACATGGCTCGGTGCGCGGCAGGGCGCGGCATCTTGAGGCGAAGGGCCAGGCGAATTTGCAGATCACATCCATCGTGCCCGGCGACGATGTGGTGACGATCAAGCTCGCCAACGCAAACCCGTTCACGCGCGTCCACATCGCGGCGACACGCTTCGAGCCGGGGCAGGGTTTGTTCGCGGGGTTCGGCGGATTCGTGCGCTTCGGCGCATCCGAGGCCGCGCTGGCAAAGCTCCCGAATCTTTACTCCGCGGGCCGCGAGATCGGCGACGAGTACCGCTACATCCTCGAACGGAAGACGCACAAACTTTTCCCCGGCAACATGCTCACCCGCCCCGGCCTGCTTTTGAATCCGTGGGAGGTGCGGGACACCGGCATCCAGGAACTCGCGCAGCAAGCCGGCCAGGCCGCTGGGCAGACACGCGGAGGCCGCGGGGAATCACTGCGGCGAGGCGCCGCGGAGCGCCAGGCTGCGAAGCCCGGCGGCGGACAGGGCGGGGCGACCGCAGAGGCGAACATTGACTTCCTCGCGGAGTCCGCGCCGGTGATTTACAATCTGCTGCCGGACAAGGATGGCGTGGTGCGCTTTGACCGCAAGGCGCTCGGAGACCGCCAGCATTTGCAGGTGTATGCCGAGGATCCCGCCAGCGCCGTCTGGCGCGCGATCGCGCTGCCGGATGCGAAGACGAAATTCACCGAGCTGCGCCTGCTCGGGAACCTCGATCCGGCAAAGGCATTCACGCAGAAAAAGGAAGTCACCGTGCTCGACAAAGGCGGGACGCTGACCGTGGCGGACGTGCTCACAGGCGAGTTGGAAAGCTACGACACGCTCGCGAGCATCCACGCGCTGTTCACGACCTTGAGCGGCAACGAGAACCTCGCGAAATTCGCCTGGGTGCTCGGCTGGCCGAAGCTCAAGGACGACGAGAAGCGCGCGAAGTATTCCGAGTTCGCCTGCCACGAGTTGAACTTTTTCCTCTCGCGCAAAGACCCCGACTTTTTCGCAAAGGTCGTGAAGCCGTATCTTGCGAACAAGAAGGACAAGACCTTCATGGACGACTATCTCCTCGGCCGGGATCTCGCGCCTTACGTGCAGCCGTGGGCCTACGAGCGGCTCAATGCGCTCGAGCGCACGCTGCTCGGCCGCACCGTCAAGGCGCAGGCCGCGGAAACTGCGCGGCATTTGCGGGAGCTTTGGGAAATGATCCCTGCAAATCCGGAACGGCAGGAGCATCTGTTTGAAACCGCCCTGCGCGGGCGCGCCCTGCAAGGCGGCGCAGAAGGCGGAATCGCCGGTGCCGTCATGGAAGAAAAAGCGAAAGCCGTGAAGGAGGAGGCGGGACGATTTGCGCGTAATGGATTGGCTGCGGCGCCGATGGCTGACAAACCAGCGCCTGCGGTGCCTTTCCCGATGGCAGAGCCTCCGACAGTGCTTTCGGGGGCCAAAGCCAACAGGCCTGCGGCTCCGATGGCCGCTCGAAAGATGGCCCAGGATCTTTCACTGGACGCGAAACAGGCGGACCGGCTGGCGAAAATGGATGAGAGTGAAGTGGCGGAATCCCTGAAGGAACTTGGCGATGATGACGCCGCCAAAGCCGGCGAACTGCACGACATGGTGAAACGAAGGGATGGCGTTTTTAGAAATGGCAAAGGCCAGATCCCAGCCGACGGGGATCTCAGTGCGAAGGACGTCGGTGGTTTTGCCTACTTTGGCGCAGACCCGGCCGCGCGGGAGCGCGCGCTCGTCCGCGTTTACTATCGCCAGCTCGGCGCGACGAAGGAATGGGCGGAGAACAATTACTACAAACTCCGCATCACCGAGCAAAATGCCGCCCTGATCCCGGTGAACGCTTTCTGGCGCGACTACGCCGCGTGGGCCGCGGCTGGCGGAGATGCGCCATTCATTTCGCCGAATGTCGCGGAGGCGGCGAACAACTTTGCCGGGATGATGCTCGCGCTGTCGGTGCTGGACCTTCCGTTTGATGCGCCGAAGCACACGACCAAGGCCGCGAATGGATCGCTCACGCTGACCGCCGGAGGCCCTGTCATCGTGTATCACAAGGAGATCAAGCCCGCCGCCGCCGCGAAAGCCGGGCAGGGCGGCCTGCTCGTGTCGCAGAGTTTTTTCAAGCAGGACGATCGCTTCCGCCAGGAGGGCAACGAGAAGTTTGAGAAATACGTGACCGAGGAATTCCTCACCGGCGCGGTGTATGGCGCGAATGTCGTCGTCACCAACCCCACCAGCGCGCCGGTGAAAGCCGAGGTGCTGCTGCAAATCCCGCAGGGAGCGCTCCCCGTCATTGGCAGCAAGGCCACGGACTCGAAGCGGGTGGAACTCGCGCCGTACACGACGCGGACATTCGAGTATTTCTTCTACTTCCCGCTCGTGGCGAAACAGGGAAAATTCGCGCACTACCCGGTGAACGTCGCCATCGCCGGCAACAGCGCGGCGGGCGCGAAGGCGTTCGAGTTCAATGTGGTCCCGAAGCTCACGCAGTTCGACAAGGCCTCGTGGCACTATGTCTCGCAGTACGGGACGGAAGAGGACGTGTTCGCCTTCCTCGAAAAGAACAACCTCGCGCGGCTGGACTTTGGGCTTCTCGCCTGGCGCTGCAAGGATGCCGCGTTTTTCAAGAAGCTCACCGGCTTCATGGCGCGGCACCACGTCTGGAACGACACGATCTACAGCTACGCGGTCGTCCACAACGACACCGCCGCGCTGCGTGAATGGCTCAAGCACAGGGACGATTTCGTGAGCCAGTGCGGCCCGTGGCTCTCGACGAAGCTCATCCTGCTCGATCCGATCGAGCGACGCAGCTACGAGCAGCTCGAGTATTCGCCGCTGGTCAACCAGCGCGCTCACCGCATCGGCAATGACTGGCGGATCGCGAACCCCGCCGTGCTCGGCCAGTACCGGAGCCTGCTCACCATCCTCGCGCACAAGCCGCAGCTCGATGCGATGGATTCGATGAGCGTGACGTATTACCTCTTCCTCCAGGATCGCGTGGAGGAGGCGGTCACGCGCTTTCAAGCCGTGGATGCCAGGGCGCTGCCGACCGCGATCCAGCATGATTATTTCAAATGCTACGCCGGCCTTTACGAAGGCAGGCTCGCCGATGCGCGCGGCACGGCGGCGAAGTATTCGGACTTCCCCGTCCCGCGCTGGCGGAATGTTTTTGCCGAAGTGACCAGCCATCTCGATGAGATCGAGGGCAAGGCCGCGGCGAAGAAAGCCGACGACAAGCCCGACCGCGAAAAGCAGCAGAGCGAACTCGCGGCGACGGAGCCGACGTTCGATTTCAAGGTCGAGAAACAGACAATCGCGCTGACTTACAAGAACCTCGGCGAAGTGACGGTGAATTACTACCTCATGGACCCCGAGTTTTCATTCAGCAGCAGTCCCTTCGTAAGCCAGGACGCGGGCCGCTTCGGCATCATCAAGCCGAACAAGAGCGCGGTGCAGGCGCTGGCGAAGGACAAGGACGCCGCCGAGATCGCGCTGCCCGCTGAGTTCGCAAAGGCGAACGTGCTCGTCGAAATCCTCGGTGCCGGCCAGCGCAAGGCGCAGGCATATCACGCGAACACGCTCAAGCTCACCGTGACGGAAAACTACGGACGCCTCGAAACGCGGGACACCGCGAACGACAAGCCGGTGTCGAAAGCCTACGTGAAAGTGTACGCGAAGCTGAAGAACGGCACCGTGCGCTTTTTCAAGGACGGCTACACCGACCTGCGCGGGCGCTTCGACTACGCGAGCCTCAACGGCGGCGCCCAGCAGGTGCAGCCTGTCGCCGCCGAGCCCGCCCCGAAGAACGGCCTCGATTACCAGATGCTCAAACCCGCCGAGATCGCACAGGTCGAGAAACTCGCCATCCTCATCCTCAGCGACACCAACGGCGCCGACACGCGAGAGGTGAACCCGCCGAGCGAGTAGCCCGCAGTGGCGGTGGTCACGAGCGCAAAGCTCTTCAGATGGCGGCCAGCGCCTGGCAAAGTGGGGATATCGCAGCGCGGATCCCGACGCTCAGCCGGGACGATGCAGTTGGTGCGGCGCGATCCGTCCGGAACACAGGCTTCCAGCCTGTGCGGTGGGCAGGCATCATGCCTGCGGCGTCTGCACCATTCGGCGCATGGGCCAGCGGGCTGGAAGCCCACTGTCCGCACAGGCTGGAAGCCTGTGTTCCACTTCGCCGCGCTCCCGCAACTGCATCGTTCCGGCTCAGTCACTTCGAGATTCCAAATTCGCCATCCGACATTCGCTGCTCCGCGACCTTGCCGGGTGCGGACGTGGCCGGAGATGGGAGGCCGATATTACAACTGGCCGTACACGATCTCGAGCGCCATGACGCAGTAGGCGGTGACGAGCACGGAGTTGTTCTCCTTCCAACGCGGCTGGTCGTTCAGCCATGTGCCATCCGCAGTTTGCAGCTTCATGAGCCGCATGGCGAGGTCCCGGCGCCAGTCCACTTTTTTGCCGCCGACTTCCAGCTCCGTGATCCCCGCCGCAGCAAGGCCCTTGGCCATCAGGTGCAGGTAATAATAGTAGCCCGATTTTTCCATGCCGGGGTTTTCCTCGAGGGTGTAATTTTTTTGCAGCCACTCGACCGCCGCCTTCACGCGGGCATCCGTGGGCTTCAAATCGGAGTAAATGAAACTGAGCAGGCCGGCGTAGGTCATCGAGCCGTAGCTGCGGAGCGCCTTTCCACCGCCTTCGAGCTCGACTTCGCCGGCGTTGCTGAAGCCGGGGTAATAAACGAAGCCGCCCTTGTTCGCGGGATCACCGCTGGCCCATTTTTCCTTGTTGGCTCCGGGGAGGTTCTGGCAGCGGGTGACGAAATCAATCGCCGCCTGCCAGTTCAGATCCTTGGTGCCGGCCTTGTCCGCGACGAGCGCCTGCGTGCTGCGGAGCGCCTCGATGGCGATGAGCGTGTTGTCGAGGTCGGGATGCCCGCGCTTAGGGCTCGCGCCCACGCTGCCGTAGCCGATGCCGCCGTTCGTCTCGGACTTCACCATGCCGGTCGCCTGCTGCCCCACAACGTATGCGCGGGCGGCCTGGAGGAGTTTCTCGTCGGCCGGGTCGCCAGCGCCGGCGAGAGCGAGAAGGGCCACGCTCGTGTTGTAGTTCGCGAGCCCGGCTGCCTCGTTGTAGATGCCGCCGTCCGGCTGCACGAATCTGCGCAGGTACGCATAGCCTTTCGCCACGGATTCCGGCGGCTTCCTTCCAACGAAACGCCCGGTCGGTTCGCGCTGGAGCGCGACAAGGGCCAGCGCGGAGATCGCGGGATGCTGCGTGTCCTTTCCAAAACTGCCGTCCGCATTTTGCGCTTTCGCGAGCGCCTCGATGCCGCGGTTCATCGCGTCGCGGACTTCGTTGCGAAAGGACACGTTTTTCTCGTCACGCGGGAGCGGTTCATCGGCGTGTGCGAAATGCGCGCCTGCCAGTGCGAGCGTGGTGGTGAGGATAAAAGTGCGGCGTTTCATTTTGGTTCTTCCTTGGGTTGTTCGAGCTTGATGATGAATTCCACGGGGGTGCCCACGGGCGGCATCGCCGCGGTGTTTGCAAACCACATCTTGTCGTCGGTCGCGCCGGGGCGGGGATTATTGATGAGCGCGCTGGGCATCGTGGCGATCGCGGCATAGACCCCCTCGCCTTCCGCCACGAAGCGGCCCTCGTACACGAATGAACCGTTGTAAATCCAGGGGCCATCCGACATGGGAGCCTCATTCCCCGGCTGATTCTTTTGCGGAGTCCGCTGTTGCACCCATCGCTCGACGGGCACCGTCTGCTCCCTGCCGTCCTTGTCCTTCCATTTCACCGAGAGCATGACGCGGTCGCCCGTGAGTTTCGGAAGCTTGGCGAGGAACTCCGCTGTGATCTGCCCGGGAGCCTGTTTCGGATCGCCGACTGCCGCGCCCTTTGCGCCGAGCAGCAGCATCGCGACGTGGACATTCTGCGGGCCCGCTTCGCTCACGAGGACGCTCTCGTGGGTCGCACCGCGTGGCGTGACACACAGATATTCCACGAGGCCATCCGACATGTTCACCTTCGCCGGGAGCGTCACCGTCCGCGTGTTTTTGTCCAGCCGCACAGCGCCCACCTCGAAGACTCCCGGCGCGACTTCCTTCGGAGGGGAAAATTTCGGCGCGTCCTGCGAAATTGCGGTGCCCACGGCGAGGCAGATTGCGATGAGTGATTTCATGAACTTGATGTGAGGCGTGTGCGGCTCCGCGCCTTTAGCCGCTGCTGTGCCACACGTCCAGAGCGATGACTTTTCCCTGAGAGATCCGCGCATCGCATCACCACGATGAACACAAAATGCCCGAGCCATCCGCGGATGCGCTCAGTTTATATCCGTTTGTTTCATCTGCGTGTGATGTTTGATATTATCATGCGCGCGGGCATTTTCCCGTTGCGGCGGCGGCATGCGAGCGGCTATCCACGAGCACCATGATTGCAGCCGTTGTGCTATTGTTAGTCGTCTCACTTTACCGACTGATCCCACTCTTCTGCGGGATGGGGGTGCAGCAGCCGGAGTGGCTCTACAACTTTTCGCCAATGGCCGCGCTCTGCCTCTGCGGCGCGGCGTGCCTGCCGCGGCGGATGGCCATCGCGCTCCCATTTGCGGCGCTGCTCGGGACGGATCTCATCCTGAACTGGCACTACTCACGCACGATGCCCGGGGGGCTTGCGATCGTGAATGCGGAGTTCCTCGCAAAGACCATCGCATTCGCAGCGGTCGCGGTGTTTGGCTGGCAGCTCCGGCAAAATTCCAGCCCGCGCGTGGTGCTCCCCGCGGCCATTGGCAGCTCCCTTTTCTTCTACCTCGTGACGAGCACCGCATCTTGGCTCTCCGGATCGTACCCGCAGAACATGGCTGGCTGGGTCCAGGCATTGACCACCGGTCTGCCACAGTACCCGGCCTCGTGGACATTCTTCCGCAACGCACTGGTGAGCGACATCGCCTTCACGGTGCTGTTCCTCGCCTGCATCCGGCGCAGCGTCGCGAGAGAGATCGAGCCCGCATCCGCACCCACGCCCGCCCGCTGGTAATCCGGGCCGGCCTCCACCACGGCGGACGCACTACGCCGCGCTTTTCTTGATTTCCGCACGGAGTTGCTCGCTGGTCGCGACGGTTTTTGCGAGGAGGTTCGGGACCGTCGGACGCGCCTTGGCGCGGACAAAGATCTGGTAGCTGAAAAGGCCGCGCATCCAGCCCCATCCAAACGGAAACCAAATCAGGAAGCTGTTCGCAAACATCAGGAGGCGCCCGAGAATACCATTGCCCACCGCATTCGGGAACGGACCGGGGATGCCGCGGACCTCCTCCACGCGATACCCCGTCTGCTCGAAAAGCTCGCGCAATGAGCGGAACGTGAAAAGCCGCGTGTGCGTCCGGTCGAGAATGCCTTTGCGCCCGTAATTGAACTGCCCGAAAAGCAGCATGAGCCGTGTGATGAAAAAGCCGATGTTGGCCGTGGTGAGGATGATCTCCGGCTGCTTGTGTACCGCCCGTGCGCGGAGCGCTTCCATGAATGCCTCGGGGTCCTTCAAGTGCTCGATGATGTCGAGCATGAACACCTGATCGAACTGCGATACATCCACCGGGCACGGCCCGGCATCAATGTCCCACTTCCCGTAATCCACGTTCGGCTTCGCCGATTTCTCCGGCGCGTATTGATCCAGCCCCGTGACGTGCGCGGCCTTTTCCGCCATCAGCTCGGCGACGTAGCCGCGCCCGCAGCCGATATCGAGGATGCGTGCGCCCGGCGCGACGGCGGTGATCGCGCGCGTGTGTGATGAATCGAAACCGAGCTTGAGGTCGTAGGTCTCCTCCACGGGCGCCACGTCGAACTTCCGGTCGTAGAGCAGATTTTTCCGGTGAAGCGCCGCGCGGATCATCGTCTTGAAGCAATCCCACGCGTATTTGATCCCGTTCACGCGGCAGATTTCATCGCCGTAAAATGTCGGGATCGGCAGCTCGACGATGCGTTTCGCGGCGAAGTGGAGCTGGATGATGATGTCGGTGTCGAAGTGGAAATCGTTCGAGTTGCGCTCGAAGGGAATGTCCTTGAGCGCAGCCACGGAATAGAGCCGGTAGCCGCTGTGGAATTCGCTCAGCTTGGTGCCGAGCACGAAGTTCTGATAGCTCGTGAGCACCTGGTTACCGATCCACTTGTACAGCGGCATGCCGCCGGCGAGGGCGTCCTGCTTTCGCAACATCCGCGAGCCAAACACCGCGTCCGCTTCGCCGCGAATGAGCGGGGCCAGCAAATCGGGAAGTTTCTCCGGGGCATACTGGCCGTCGCCATGGACGAGGGCCACGATGTCGAAGCCGTTGTCCATCGCATATCGGTAGCCGAGTTTCTGGTTGCCGCCGTAGCCTTGGTTCTCGGGGTTGCGAAGCGTGGTGATGCGGAAATCGCCATCCTCCGGCTCGTGCCGCAGGCCGGTCGCAAATGTCGAATCCTTCGACGAGTCGTCAATGATGAGCACCTCGACGTTCGAGTTGCGCATGCTCTCCGGGATGCGGCTGAGCACGCTACCGATGGTCGTCTCGGCGTTGTAGGCGACGATGAAAATGAGCACGCGCTTGCGCGCGAAATCAATGGAGTCAGGCATGGTTGGGCGGGAGGGTTCTAGCGGGTCGCGTGCCTGATGCGAGCATTCAGACGGATCGGCCGCGCCGGGGGGGGGAGGTACTTTTCCAGGAAAGTCGCAAGCGGCATGAGGATCGTGGTTGCTTGTGGCACGCGATTCCGCGGAGAAGCACAGGGATGATTCCAATCGGCCCCGAAATCCCGCGCGATGCTGCCGGCCTCCGTGCCGCGCTGGCGGGCGTGCTCGCCCCGCTGGGGCTGGGCAGCGATGCCGTGGCCACCGCGGGGGATTTCCCCGCACTGTCCCGGCTCGATGCCTGCCTCGACGGCGCGAAGTTTGCGCGGCATCCGCGCCCGGAGGCTCCCGC
Organism: Prosthecobacter debontii; assembly: GCA_945861385.1. Lineage (GTDB taxonomy): Bacteria > Verrucomicrobiota > Verrucomicrobiia > Chthoniobacterales > Chthoniobacteraceae > SXWH01. The sequence goes on along the minus strand of CAMAUI010000007.1, from coordinate 58,914 downwards.
CGTGGACGAGGGCGGGTTCTTTGCGCGGGAGGTGGATGTGCGCGCACGACCCGCGAGTTTTGAAGGCTTTGAATTTCAGGCGGCGCTCCACGCGGAGGACGCTGTGTTTGGGTTTTTCCGCGATCCCTCGGGCGGCGTGATGCTGCGGCTGGTGCGAGCCACGACGGGGATGTTTGAGGTGACAGTCCCGCGCTCGGAACTCGAGCGCGCGCTGCACACGCTCGCGAGCAGGGCCGCGGAAAAGCAAGGCGCGGAAATCAAGTCCGTCGCGCTCGAACTGACACCTCACGGCCCGCGCAAGCTCGCGGTGCGCGCCGTCGTCACTGCGAAGGCAATGCTGTTCAGCACGGGCATCACGCTCACGGGCGTGATCGAAATCACCGACACTCTCCACATCCGCCTGCGCGGGCTCGCGTGCCACGGCGACGGGATGATCGGAAATCTCGCCGCGGGCTTTCTGCGCCCGCGCTTTGCGGACATCGAGGCCCGCGAGATTCCCATGGGGCGGGCATTGGGAGGGATCGCGCTCCGGAGCGTCGAAATTTCCGGCGGGCCGGAATTGAAAATTCGCGCCTCGTTCGGCGGGGAATGAGCAGTCCTCATCCAATCATTCGCCGCCGGGCATGCCTTAAATCTTTGTGAATCGCGCAGTTTTTCCTTTCAAACGCCGGTGGCTTCGTAAAAAAGACCGCCCCTTCTTCAAAGGGCGTGAACATGTCACCGACGATGTTCGCCCGCTCCTATCTATGAAAACTCTCGCTTCAATCTTCGCCGCAGTGACGCTTTTTGCGGGCAGCGCGCTTTCCCAAGCCCCGCACGCAGGGCCACTCAAGGTCAAAATCACAAAAATCGCGCCGGCTGCCATCACGACGCCGGATTTCACCGTGAAAAACCTCCCCGACAAACGCTCGGAGTACTTGAAATGGTTTGAGATCGAGGTGGAGTTCGATGTGGACGGCCCCGAACTCGTGGACGAGCTGACGTTCACCTTTATGGCGGAGATCAATGGCAAGTATTGCCCCGGCGAAATCACTCATGTGAACATCCCGAAAGGCCGCAACCGATACACCGTGATGTATATGTCCCCCCGCAGCATTGACCGGCTGACAGCGGGGAAACCTCTCACTCAGACGATGGTCGGGAACGTGTGGGTGGAAGTGAAAAAGCAGGGTCAGGTTCTCGTAAAGGATTCCTTCAAAAAGGGCGTGATGCCGAATGCCCAGAACTATCCCGGCCTGCTGGTCCCGAAATCGGAGACACCCTTTCAAGTACTCTGGTGGGATCGCTATGAAGCCGTAAAACCAGCGCGCTAACACCAGGCCGGGCACCACGAACACATCGCATGGCAGCACCTGCAAGAATCTTCGCGTTAAACCTCGGCACGCAGACCCTGAGTATTGCGGAGTTTCAGCCGAATCCCGCCGGCGGCGTGATTCTCACGCGTTACAAAAAGGTGGAAATCCTCGGTGATCCGGCCGCCGATGTGACCCGTCTCGCACAGACGAAGCTCCAGCTTCAGCAGTTGGTGGCGGAGTTCGGCGCGAAAGGCCAGAAGGTCAATGTCGCCATCGCGTCGCATGTGATTTTCACGCGCCCCGTCACGCTCCCATCCGTCGGCGATGCCGTGCAGGTGGAGAAGATCGTGGGTTTCGAGGCGGCTCAGAACGTGCCCTACCCGATTGACCAGGTCGTCTGGGACTGGCAGTTGCTCGACGCTGGCGGCGGCGGGCACATGGAGGTCATCCTTGCGGCGATCAAGGCCGACCTTCTGGATGATCTCAACGACGCCGTGCAGTCCACCGGGCTCATCACGAACACCGTGGATATCGCCCCCATGGCGCTCTACAATGCCGCCCGTTACAATTACGCGGACACGGACGGGTGCGTCCTCGTGGTGGACATCGGCTCGCGGACGACGAACCTGCTCTTTTCCGAACCCGGAAAAATCTTTCCGCGCCGCCTCAACCTCGGTGGCAGCACGATTACATCGGCAATCGCCAAGGACGCGGGGATCGCGTTTGCGGAGGCGGATGCGCGCAAGGCGGAGGATGGTTTCGTGAGCCTCGGCGGGAGCTACGCAGAACCCTCCGACGTGGAAATTGCGCGCATCTCAAAAGTCATCCGCAACCAGATGACCAAGCTTCACCAGGAGATCGCGCGGAGCATCACATTCTACCGCAGCGAACACTCAGGCTCCGCGCCGGCGCGGGTGCTCCTTGCCGGCGGCACCGCCTCGCTCCCCTACATGCGGGAATTCTTCCAGGAAAAATTCCCCGGCATCGAGGTCGAATACTTCAACCCGCTCAGAAATGTCGCCGTGGCGCAGTCCCTCGACATTGATGAAGTCGGCCGCGATGCGCACACGCTGGGCGAACTCGTGGGGCTCGCCCTCCGCGGCGTTGGAAGCTGCCCGATGGAACTCAACCTCCGCCCGGCAAGCGTCGTCCGCGCCGCCAAGGTCGCCGCCCAGCGTCCGTTCCTGATCGCCGCGGGCGTGCTCGCCCTCGCGACACTCGGCGGTTGGTGGCAATACCTCGACCGGGCGGCAAGCGAGACGACGGAAGCCGCCGCCGAACTGGACAGAAAAATCAAGGGCCTCGCCGTTTTCGACACCGGCATCACGAACGCCAGGGAGAAAATCAAGAGCACCATGAAAGCGGCCGAACCCCTCCTGAATGCCGTATCCGACCGCGACTACTGGCTGCGCGTCATCGCCGACATCAACAGCAAACTCCCCCCGGATTACATCTGGATCACCTCCTTCCGTCCGCCAACCAAGGAGGAACTCGCGAAGCTCGAGACGGAGGAGCCCACGCCCGGCGGAAAATCCGGGAACAAGAAAAAGAAGGTGGTCATCCCGGTCTATGTCGAGGGGCTCTACCTCGGCGAAGAGGCCGGGAACAAGGACGCCTCCCTCGTGGTGGACGAGTTCTTGAAAAACCTCGCGAAGTCCGCGCTCGTCGAGCCGCCGGGCGACGACCGCTCCAACGAAATCTCACGCGACCAGCCGAGCCCCGCCACATGGGCCTACCGGTTCAGCTTCCCGATTTATCTCAAACACAACCCATTTGACGCGAAATGAGCTGGGCGGCGGAAAACAAATTCATGGCTGGTTTCAGTGCGGCGATGTTCGTCGGGCTCGGCGGGCTTGGCTACCTCACATTCAGCGCCAGCAAGGCGCTCGACAATGCCTCCACCACCTACAACGAAAAACGGCAGACCCTTAGCAATCTGCAGGGCGCGACTCCGTTTCCGAAACTCGAGAACCAAAAGAAAGTGGAGGCCGGGCGCGACAAGGTGATCGCCGCCTACCGTGACCTGCAAAAATCGCTTGCGGCCTTGAAAGTGCCGCCCGCGGAAGTCTCGGCCTCCGCCTTCCAGCAGGAACTGAAGCGCACGCTGGATGCAGTGTTGGAAAAAGCAGGGAAAGCCGGCATCACCAGCCAGAAGGCCAGCGAGAGAAATGACCGGGCTCCCGGTTCCGGCAAGTTCGATCTCGGATTCGACTACCTCGGAAAACTCCCCGAGGGCGAGGCGGCCAGACCGCTGGCCCGGCAGCTCAAGGTCATCGAGTGGGTCGTCAATTTGATGATCGAAAGCAAGGTCGCCGCCCTCCCGGAAATCACACGCCGTGCGCTCCCCGAGGAAAAGGCAGGCGGAAAGGCGAAGCCGGCGGATGGAGGCAAAAAAGGCGGCAAAGGCGCGAAGGACGAAACGGCGGAGAACCTCATCAAGAGAAGCTCATTCAGCATCGCATTCACCGCCAACGAGCAGGCTGCGGCGAAAGTCTTGAACGGCATCGCCACATGCAATGAGCAGTTCCTCGTGATCAGGAAACTCAAAGTCACGAACACCTCCCCGAATCCGCCTGCGAAAACCCCGCAAGCAGCGCCGGCCGTGGCGCCCGCACGGCCACCCGTCGGGCCGGGCCACACCAATCCCCCCGGCCCGGCGCCCCGAGCCGAAGATAACAGCAAGCTAACTTTCATTTTTGGCGAAGAAATGGTCGAAGTGGAGGCGGAGATCGAAATCCTCGACATCGCGCAGCCAGTTGAACCACCAAGCAAGACCGTGAAAAAGCCATGAACTGGATCAAGAAAAACCCGGCGCCCTTCGCCCTTGCTCTTGTTTCCATCGGATCCCTGGCCTTGGTTGGGATGCTCTATTCCAGGGTCTCCACTTTTCCGGACCAGTTCTCGTACCGCCCCCCAACCCCGAGCGACAAGGCCGTTCCGCCCGATCTCTCACTTGTTGAAGGCGCATCAAAATCGCTCGCCCAGCCCGCAAAATGGACGCCCGCGGCACTGTTCGTCTCCACACAATACATCGCAAAGCCCCCCGACCTGATCAACCCCCGCTCAAGGGATCTTCCCCTTCATCCACCGATCGCCAACAAGTGGATCATCGAAAACAAGCTCCAAATCACCTCCCCGACCCTGCTGGCTGAGGACACTGATGCCGACGGTTTTTCCACATTGGACGAGTGGAATGGGCTCGACGGAAAAAGCCACCTGATCCTTCCGCTCGGAGCGCAGCGCCTGCAGCCGGTGCTCGGCACCGGAAATGCCGCGCTCCCCGCCGACTCGACGGATCCGAACGATCCGAAATCACACCCTCCCTACCACACCAAAATCCGCCTCCTTCGGATCGAAAAAGTTCCATTCCGTCTCATCCTGAAAAGCTACGACGGCAAGCCCGAGGACAAGGCGAAGATGACATTTTTTGTGAACGCCGTTGATGGCGGGCGGAAAACGGAGTTGCTCGCGATCGGCGGCACCATCGCCAGCGCCCCGCGATACAAGCTGATTGATTTCCGCCCGAAGATCGAAAAAGGCCCGGACGGCTTCGAGAAGGACAAATCCGCGCTCATCCTCCTGAACACGGAGTACCAGGAGGAACTCGTGCTTCCACTGAACGAAATCGTGGACTCGCCGGAGTCGTTCGCAGTGTTGCAATACCTCTGGGTCGCGCCGGGTGGCCAGCCTGCACCCAATTTAAAAGTGAAAAAAAACGGCGAGTTCACTTTACAACCCGAAGCGGACAAGAAATACAAACTCCTCAAGTTTGGGGATGGGAACGTCGAAATCCAAACGCCTGCCGGCGAAAAGATCACGGTCCCGGTCACCAGATGACATGATGCCCAGCCATCACCCACGTGCCTGGAACGAAAAAATTTAACCAACTCAACCACCATACGCCTATGACACGACCCCCTTTCTCCGCACACATCGTCACTCTGCTCATTGCTGCATTCGTTCTCCAGCCGTCCACCGTCCGCGGCCAGCTCGCGGGTGAAAGCACGGAAGCCGCAGCCGCCAGGGAACTCAACCGCCGCATCCAGCGCGAAGCCCGCGGACGTGCTTCGGCCGACGCAGGCCAGGCCGCGCTCAATAAGAAGGATTGGGAATCCGCGTACGCAAATTTCAAGAACGCCTGCGACGACATCTCCGACGCCCCGGCCACACGCACCAGCCGCAATGCCGCAGTGGCGGGCCTGACCAAGGCGGGAATGCGCCTCGCCGAGCAACGCGTGACCGAAGGCTACTACGCCACGGCAGTCGTCGCCCTCCAGGAAGTGCTCAAGCACAACCCGGATGACAAGGCCGTGCTCAGCCTGCTCAGCAACATCGAGGCACCCGATTATTTCAACAAGCAGATGACCCCCGGGCACCGCGAGACGATCGAGGAAGTGAAATCCGAGATGGTCATTGCCGAGGGCTACAAGGATCTGGCCCGCCTCGATCTGGCCGAGAAGCACTACGAGATGGTTCTGAACAAGGACAAATACAACATCGCTGCAAGGAAGGGCATCCAGGAAATTGCGGAGCGCAAAGACAGGGTCGCCGTGGCTGCAGCGGAGACCGGTCGCGCGATCTCCATGTGGGAGGTATCCAAGGAATGGGAACGCCCTTACAGGCGTTTCGATCGCCGCGTGGTGGAGGTCGTCGAGAAGACGAAAACCAATGCACCCAGCACCGTTGGGATCACGAAGAAACTGAACTCGATCATCATCCCGAAAGTTTCCTTTAACGATACCACCATTCGCGAGGCCTTCGAATTCCTTCAACAAAAGGCCAAAGCCCTTGATCCTGCTCAGGAAGGCGTGAACATCGTGCTCAAGATAGACGAGCAGGGCGGAGCCGCGCCAGCGCCAGCCCCGGTGCCAGCCGCCGCGCCACCGGGCATTCCCGGCCTTGGAGACATCCCCGGGGTTCCCCCGCCAGCCCCGGCGGCAGCACCGGCACCCGGAGGCAGCGGCACCCGCATCACCCTCAGTCTTAACAATGTCCCGCTGATCGAAGTGATCAAATACATCACCAACCTCGCGAATCTGAAATACAAGATCGAGCCGTTTGCCGTTCAGATCATTCCCATCGGGCAGGAAACGAATGAGCTTTTCATCAAGGAGTGGAAAGTCCCGCCGAGCCTCTTCAGGGGAGGAGTTGGCGCCGCACCGGCGGATCCCGCTGCCGTTGCCCCGCCCGCCGATCCGACCCTTGGCGGCGGCGGCAGCGCCCTTCCGGCGAATGTGGCAGCCCGCGATTTTCTCGCTGCAAACGGGGTCGTGTTCGGGCCGGGAGCATTCGCGATGTATTCACCTGTCAGCAGCACGCTTATCGTAAAAAACACGACCGAGCAGCTTGATCTGGTTGATCGCGTCGTCGAGACCGCAACAATTGATGTCGTCAAGCAGGTGGAAATCCAGGCGAAGTTTGTCGAAATCTCGCAGAACAACCTCAAGGAACTGAGCTTCGACTGGTTGCTTGGCCAGGCCAACGTCCCCGGACTTTCCACTCACGGCCTCTTCTTCGGGGGTGGCACGAGCGGAACCGCGGCGCCTCTCAACCCTCAGGATTTCGTCTTCACCCGTGGCGGCGCACCCACTGGTCGCTTCCCGATCAGCGCCGGCACCCGCAGTGGTTCTCTCGCGATCAGTGCCAATGCGGTTGACGCACTCCTCTTCGGCAGCGCCGGAACCACCAGGCTGGCACCCGGCATCTTCTCGTTCGTCGGCAACGACACCGACCCCGCATTCCAAGTCATGGTGCGCGGGCTCGACCAAAAGAAGGGCGTGGATCTGCTCTCCGCGCCCCGCGTGACCACCAAGAGTGGCCAGCGCGCCGTCATCGAAGTCATCCGGGAATTCATTTACCCGACCGAATTCGAGACGCCGCAAATCCCGCAGCAATTCGGCCAGATCAACGGCGGCGGTGGCTTGGGTGGCCTCCTCGGCGGCGGTGGTGGCAACGGCAACTTCCCGGTCACCCCGACGACCCCGACCGCGTTTGAAACCCGGAACACCGGTGTGACTCTCGAAGTGGAGCCGGTGATCGGCCCGGACGGATTCTCCATTGATATGCAGCTCGCTCCGCAGGTGGTGGAATTCGAGGGCTTCATCAACTACGGAAGTCCGATTCAGAGCAACACAACAAACCCCATCACCGGACAGACTTCGCAAAACGTCATCACTCCAAACGTCATCAACCAGCCGATCTTCAGCACCCGCAAGGTCAACACCAATGTCACCGTGTTCGACGGTGCCACGGTTGTTCTCGGCGGCCTCATCCGCGAGGACATTCAGAAGGTCGAGGACAAGATCCCGTTTTTCGGCGACGTGCCGTTGGTCGGCCGTCTCTTCCGCTCGAATGTTGACCAGCACATCAAGCGCAACCTCGTCATTTTCGTCACAGCCCGGCTCGTGAATCCCTACGGTGATCCGATCCGGAATGAAGAAGAGAAAGAGGAGAAAGTGGACGACCTTCCGCTCCCGGAGATCGCACCCCGCGCTCTTCCAGAATTGACAGGGAATCTGAAATAAGTGTCCGTAATCGGGCTCACAGGCGGCCCCGCCACTGGCAAGAGTACCTTCTCCAAGCTGCTGCTCCGCGAATTGCCGGTGGCCATGTTCGACTGTGACCGATGCGTCCATGACATGCTCGCATCGGACGAATCAGTAAGACACGAAATCGAGGCCGCATTCGGCCCAGGGGCGCTCGACGAAACCGGAAAACCCGACCGGAACCGCCTCCGCGACATCGTTTTTGCCGACGACACGCGGCGCGGGGAACTGGAGGCCATCCTCCACCCCCGCGTCCGCTCCGCGTGGACGGCGGCCGCCAGTGCCGCCCGCGCATCCGGCGGCGGGCTCCTCGTTGACATGCCGCTCCTGTTTGAAACCGGGGCAGCCGGAGAATTCGATCGCATCATCGTGGTGGCAGCCACGGAAAAAACACAACTCCAACGACTCACCACAAATCGCAGGCTTGCACCGGCCCTCGCCGCGAGGATAATCCGCGCGCAAATGGAACTCGGCGCGAAGACCCGGCAAGCCGACCACGTAATTTGGAATGACAGCACCGTCTCAAACCTCGACGGACAAACCAGACTCCTTGCCTCTTGGCTCCGACGTCGCTTCGCCTGATTCTGGCGAGGCTCAACGCGCGGCACCTGAACAGGAGATCGGATCGTCCGAAATATCTGCATCAACCGACGACATCCTGCCGAGCTACACGCCGGAGGATTCGCCACCCCAGCCTGCAATGGAGACAACACCGCCCGAAGCACTCCCTCCCGAAACGCAATCACCGGATCTCCCTTCCACGGCGGCAACCGCGGATGATCCAAGCTGCACACCACTGGAGCCTGCGGAAACCTCCACAACGCCCGCGCAACCCACGCCCTCCGCGACAATCCCTGCGGAAGACAAAGCGGAACCAGCCACAGTGGACAGCGAGCCGGCCATCAAGCCGCGCGAACTTTGGATTGATGAACTCCACTCGCTGAGCCTCCTCGAACTCCACGAGCGTCTCGCCCAGGTGAAAATGCGCGCAAACCCCGAGAAGACGCGCCACCTCCTGATCTGCGATCTGCTCCGCGCTTACCATCAACTCGGCTTTCGCCTGCTCGCCGAGGGCATCACGGAATTCATCACCAACGACGGATGCGGCTTCATCCGCTTCCCGCGCTGGAGCTTTCGCCCCTGCCCGCAGGATCCCTTCATCCCCTTCCAGATGGCGCGCAAGCTGAAGATCCGCGGCGGCCACCTCATCACCGCCCGTTTCCGCCCTCCCGGCCAGCGGGAAAAATACATGATGGTCGAGGAAGTCCTCACCATCGAGGGCATCCCCTTCGGCGAATGGCAGCCTCCGCGTGACTTCGACACCCTCACCCCGCGGTTTCCGGATGCGCGCATCCGCCTCGAAGGCGAGGGGCGCAGTTCGACGACCGCCCGCGCCGTGGACCTCATCGCGCCAATCGGCCGCGGCCAGCGCGGCCTGCTCGTCGCTCCGCCGCGCGCCGGCAAGACCATCCTGATGAAGGAACTCGCCATCGCCGCCATCGCAAACAACCCCGGCTTGCACGTCATGCTCCTTCTCGTGGACGAGCGCCCCGAGGAAGTCACCGACCTGCAACGCAGCATCAAAGGCGCGGAAATCTACTCCTCGACCTTCGACGAACCAAGCTCGCGCCACACGCAGGTCGCCGAGATTCTCGCAGACCGCGCCAAGCGCCTCGTCGAGCAGGGCAAACACGTCCTCATCTTCCTCGATTCGATCACCCGGCTTTCCCGCGGATACAATAACGCCCGGCCCGGCGGCGGACGCATCATGACCGGCGGGCTCGACACCAAGGCACTCGTAAAACCGAAGAAATTTTTCGGCAGCGCCCGCAACACCGAGGAGGCCGGCAGCCTCACCATCCTCGCCACCGCCCTCGTGGACACGCACAGCAAGGCGGACGAAATCATCTTCGAGGAATACAAAGGCACCGGCAACATGGAGGTGAAACTCGACCGCTACCTCGCCGACCGCCGTGTCTTCCCGGCCATTGACCTCCTTCAGAGCGCCACCAGGCGCGACGACCTCCTATACCACCCGGACGAGTATCAGCGTGTCACCGTCTTGCGCCGGCAGCTTGCCGCGATCCCCTCGCTCGAGGCGACCGAGGTCCTGCTCCACGCGCTCAAAGCCACGGCCAACAACGCGGCACTGCTCATGGGAGGCCTGCGCGGCTGATGATGAGCGCCAGCGAAAAACCTACGCATCAGCGGAAGCCGGCGCACAACACGCCGCTCACGGAAACTGCCGGGGATCTCGACGCAATCCTCCCACACTTCGCCCCCCTCACCCGCATCGCCGTGGATACCGAGGCCGACTCGCTCCACTGCTATTTTGAAAAGCTCTGCCTCATCCAGATCAGCGTTCCGGGGCACGACTTTCTGATTGATCCGCTGGCCGGCTACGACCTCTCCCCGCTCTGGAAATCGTGGCACGGAAAGGAACTCATCTTCCACGGTGCCGACTACGACCTCCGCCTCCTCCGCCGCACCGGCTGCCCGATGCCTGCGCGCATCTTCGACACCATGATCGCCGCGCGCATCACCGGCCTGCCGGAATTCAGCTACGCGGCGCTGATGGATCGCTACTTCCAGATCAAAATCGCCAAGGCCTCCCAGAAGGCCAACTGGGCCAGGCGCCCGCTCTCCCCGCAGATGATCGAATACGCCGTCGGCGACACGCACCACCTCGCCGCCATCCGCGACATCCTCGACGCCGAACTCGACCGCCTGGGGCGCCGCATGTGGTTCGAGCAACTCTGCGAACGCGCGATCCGCGCCGCCGAGAACGACAAGGAAATTGACCCCGACCAGACATGGCGCGTGCCCGGCAGCGGCCATCTCCGCGACCGCGCCGCCGCCATTTTCCGGGAGCTCTGGAAATGGCGCGACGAGGAGGCCCGCCGCGCAGACCGTCCGACCTTCCACATCCTTCACACTGATGCACTCGTGGACGCCGCCGTGAAGTTCGACGCCGGCGAGCGCGTGGAGATCCGCCACCTCCGCGGATCGCGCGCACATAAATTCTTCGAGGCGGCCGAGTGTGGAAGATCTCTCCCGCAGAGCGAATGGCCGAAATTCGAGCGTAAACCCCGCCTCCGCCCCACGCGCGAGCAGCTCGATCGCATCGAGGCACTCAAGAAGATCCGCGACAAGGCCGCGAACGAACACAAGCTCGACCCTTCGCTCATCGCGCCAAAAGCGACCCTCGAGGGCCTGGCCTTTCGCCCCGAGGAAACCCTCCCTCGCCTCCTGCCCTGGCAGCGTGAACTGCTTGGGTTCTAGCACCCGCGCCTGATGTTCAACTTGCTGGCCGATAAATTGCAGGGGGTGTTCAGGAATCTTTCCGGGAAAGGGAAGATCTCCGAGACCAACGTGACCGACGCACTCCGGGAGGTGCGCATGGCCTTGCTGGAAGCGGATGTGCATTTCCAAGTGGCGAAGGATTTCATCGCCCGCGTGAAGGAGAAGGCGCTCGGCGAGGCGGTTCTCAAATCCGTCACGCCGGGGCAGCAGATGGTGAAGATTTTTCACGACGAGCTGACGACCCTGCTCGGCGGGGATGCCTCGGACCTGAATCTCGCGGCACCTGCGCGCATCCTCGTGGTGGGGCTGAATGGCGCGGGGAAAACGACCACCTGCGGCAAGCTCGCAGCGTGGCTGCGCAAGCAGGGAAAAGCGCCCGCACTGATCGCATGCGACCTTTACCGCCCCGCCGCCATCGAGCAGCTCGCGACGCTCGGGCGGCAGACCGGCGTGCCAGTTTTCACCCCGCAACCGGGGGAGACAGATGTGCTCGCGGCAGCGGGACAGGCGCTGACATGGCTCGGGCAGACACCGCACAACGTGGAGATCTACGACACGGCCGGCCGCCAGGAGATCAACGTGGAACTCATCGAGGAGGTGAAGCGGCTCAAGGAATTGCTCCAGCCGCAGGAGATGTTGCTAGTGGCCGATGCGGCGACAGGCCAGCAGGCGGTCAGCGTGGCGACACACTTCCACGAGGCGCTGGGGATCACGGGGCTGATTTTGACGAAGCTCGATGGCGATGCCCGCGGCGGCGCGGCGCTCTCGATGCGTGAGGTGACGCAGAGGCCGATCAAATTTGCCGGCACCGGGGAAAAGCTGGACGCTTTCGAGGTTTTCCACCCCGACCGCCTGGCTGGACGCATCCTCGGGATGGGCGACGTCGTGACGCTGGTGGAGAGCGCGGCGGCGGCAATCAAGGAGGAGGATGCGCTGCGGATGGAGGCGCGGTTCCGGAAGGCGGAGTTCGATTTCACGGACTTCCTGGAGATGTTCGCCATGATGAGCCGGCTGGGGCCCCTTGAGAAAATCCTTGGCATGCTGCCCGGCATGGGTAGCGTCCGCGACCTTCAAATTGACGAGAAGCAACTCGGGCGCACCAAGGCCATCGTACTTTCGATGACCTTGGAAGAGCGGGCAAAGCCGGACATCCTCAATGCCCGGCGGCGCCAGCGAATCGCAAGGGGCAGCGGAACGTCGGTCACTGAAGTGAACCAGATCGTCACGCGCTTCAATGAGATGCGCAAGATGATGAAACAGATGCCTCGGATGCAAAAGATGATGTCCCGAAAAAAGGGCGGAAAACTTTTCTGACGGGGCTGGATTTTCCAAAAGCAAAAACACAACAAACACAGACATGGTAGTCATCAGACTTCGCCGAGAAGGCACTAAAAACTCGCCCTACTACAAGGTGGTCGTGGCGAATCAACGCAGCCCGCGCGACGGGAGATTCATCGAGATCATCGGGAACTATGATCCAAAGAAGGAAGGCGTGAACGCGAACATTGACCTCGCCCGCGTGGACTACTGGGTGGCCAACGGCGCCCAGCCAAGCGACACGGTGCGCAGCATTGTGAAGAAAGCCCGCAAGGCCGCGGCCAACCCGGCGTAGGCCCGACCGGACATTCCTTTTTTTTCGCACGAAGTGCTGGCGGCTGACCACTGCCAGCACTTTGCGCTTTTCGCATCCTGCCACATGTGGGATGAAACTGCGCATGGAACGCTTCCTCGATTACGTATTGCGGCATCTCATCGAATCCCCGGAGGAGATGGCCATTTTCAAGGATGTCGCCGGCAACAAGACCGTCTTCCGCCTCCGGCTCAAGCAAACGGACATCGGTCGCGTGGTCGGCAAGGGCGGCACAACGATCCTTGCAATTCGCAATCTCCTCGATGCCGCAGCCGCGAAGCATGGTGGCCGCGCAACGGTGGAGATCATCGAGGACGAGCACCGGCAAGCACCTCCCCAGCCATCTGCGCCTCAGCCTGGAGATTGAGGCGGACGCAGGGCCCGCAGTTGCTGGTCATGCCACGCGCGCAGGAGCACCAGTGAACTGACCGCCCCCACAAGGCACACGAACATGTCCGTCTGCGTGTCCCACACATCGCCCTGGGTGCCGAGGAAGGAGTCAGACGATTCCCCGAGAACGAGGGCGGTGGTCCACTCGATGAGTTCGTAAAGCGCGCTGACGGCAAGACACGCGGAGAGGATGAGGTAATTGAACCACCCGCGCCTCGCCACAACGCCGAGGCGAAGGAACAACTCGCGGGCGATGATCGCCGGAACGAGGCCCTGTGCGAAATGTCCAAGGCGGTCGTAATGATTCCGCGACAGCCCGAGCCAGTCGCGCACCCAGTCGCCCGCAGGGACGCGCGCATACGTGTAGTGCCCTCCGACGGCGAGCAGGATCATGTGCAGCGCGATGAGCGTGCAGAGCAACGGCGTCAGCGGGAATCGCCGCCATGTCGGAAGGATGATCGCAAGACCTGCGATCGCCGGGAGCACCTCGAGGAACCACGTCAGCAGGTCGAAAGGCCGGATCGCGGACCACACGATGACTGCGGATGCGAGTGCGAAAACAATCAGCGGGTATCGGTCGCGCGGGTTCACTGGAGTTGCCTACCGGGCGGACTCACGAAGCTCGATTGAAATTTTCCCGTCCGGCCATCGCCCCGCACTCGTCAGGCGGCGGGGATGAACACCGTGAACGAGCTGCCTTCACCAGGCTTCGTCACCATGTGGATGGCGCCCTTCGCCGCGAGCACGAGCGCCTTCACGCTGCCCAGTCCGAGGCCGGTGCCTTTGCCCTCGGGCTTCGTGGTGATCTGCTCGTTGAACAGCCGCCGCACCACCGCCGGGGGAATCCCCAGGCCGGCATCCCTCACGACCAGTGCGACGAGCGCCTTGTCACTCGGGAACGCCTCCGCACGAACGAATCGTTCGTGCTCGGCATCGCGGAAGCCCTCCACGCTGTAACCGTGGGGAAGGTACTGGGCGATCACGTCAACCGTGTGGGCGCTTTCGCACGCATGAAGCGCGTTGGTCGTCAGATTCAACAGCACCCGCAGCAGATCCGTCGCGTTCATCGCAGCATGCCGCGGTTCATCAAGCTCGTTCAAGTTGATCGTGTTGCCCTCGGCGCTCGGATGTTTCGCGAGCAGCTCCTTCACATCGGAAAGCACCTGGTTCACGGAACTGCGGTCATCAAGCCCCCGCCTGCGCGCTCCGAGGTAGCGGCGGGAAATTTCCACGCATCGCTCCGTCTGCGCTTTCACCCGTGCGATGTTCGCCTTCATTTTCTCCAGTTCCTCGCCCTCGACCTTCGGGGCGCTTTGCAACTGCCGGTTCAGGAGATCCATGTATCCGCTGATCACCGTCAGCGGATTGTTCAAGTCATGGACGATGCTGCTCGCTGCATCCGCAGACGCCGAAACCCCGCCGACCTCCTTCCGCAGTTCGCTCAGGCGCGCGTGCGCGGCCTTGAGGTCCTTGTTGCTGCGCCTCCGTTCGAGCGCCATCACCGCGGCGGCGCGGAGCGTCGGGATGTCGAACGGCTTGTTCAAATACTCCCGCGCTCCGAGGCGCAGCGCCTGCCGCGCAGTGTCGAGCGTCTCGTAAGCGGTGAGCATGATGACCTCGATGTCCTCATCGAGCGCCTTCAGTTCGCGGAGCACATCCACGCCCGACATGCCGTGCATGAGGATGTCGAGAATCGCGACATCCACGTGCCGTTCGCGCGCAAGCTTGATGGCATCCAGCCCGTTCGATGCGAGCAGCACATCGAAATCGCTTTCGAAAACGACTTCCAGCGACGCGCGAGGCCCCTCCTCGTCATCCACGACAAGAAGCACCGGTCTCTGGCTGGGACTAGAAGTTGTATCCGACACTGAGTGAGACGGCGTGGCTGTCGAACTGGTAGTTCCCATCCGCAACACTCCCCTGCCGGATGGAGCGCTCCGGCCCGTGTGCAAACTGGTACGCGAGGTCAAAGCCCCAGCGTTCCCACTTCCCGCCCAGGCCCGCGGAGAAAATGTGGCGATTCGAGTCCGGCACGACGGGGTTGAAGGATTCGTTCGGCACGCTGTTCTCGCTGAAGATGTAACCCGCACTCGCCACGAGCCCGTTATCGAACTGGTAGCTCACGCCGAATTCATAGAAAAACGAAGCCTCCCAGTTGAACGGCAGCGGGACATCGCCGCTCTCCTTGCGGAGATTCACCGTGTTGAGATTGTCCCAGTCGGTCCAGTCGAGGTTGAACTCGAAGTTCCATTCCTCCGTCGGGCGGAAACTGTATCCAAAGACGACGTGCTGCGGGAACTTGATGCCCGCGCTCGCCGGCTCGCTCGAATCCACGCCCGGCACCGGGAACGGCCCGAATGGCGTCGGGACTGTGAAGCTGTTGAAATGTGTGTCAGCCGAACCCTCGAAATTAATGTCCGTCTTGCTGCGGTAGCTCACTCCAAAGCTGTGCATTACGTGCGGCTTCCACAACGCACCCGCATTCCAGCCGACACCCCAGCCATCGCCGGAAAACTGAAAGCGGTCGTGTGGCGCGAGGATGCCGCGCTTCAAATCCGCCCGCGCGTAGTTGAATGTCGCGCCCGCCGCGAGCGAGAAGGTCTCGCTCACCTGCCACGCAACGACCGGGTTGATGGAGATGTAATTCACACTGCCGCTGATCGCGAGCGAGCGCAGCGGCGAGTCCTCCGGGTATTCGAGGCCGAAGCCATACGGCGCGTAAACGCCGAGCCCGAAGACGAGCGGCGCATTCGGCAGCTTGTAGGTCGTGTAAAATGTCGGCGCGACCTGCCAGTTCCGTTCGATGTCGAAATCCGGCGCGCCCGCCGCAAGCGGATCAACGCGGGTCTCAAGGGTGATCGCGTAGAGCCCGGCGCGCGTCCGGAATCCCGAGTCCGCGGGATCCTCCGCCGCCGGCTGCACGACGTTCTTGCCGCCCGAGCCGATCGAAAGGGACAGCGGCTTGTTCAGGGACGAGCCGTAAAGCTGGGTGATGCCCGCCGGGTTGTAGTAGATCGCAGAGGGGTTGTCCGCCGTGGCGGCGAACGCATTGCCACGGGCGGTGGCACGGGCGTCCTGGTCGGCGATGCGGATTCCGAGGCCGAGCGAGACGGCAGGGACTCCGATTACAAGTGCACAGGCGAGTGAAAGGGCATGGGCTGATTCCATGGTGCGCCACCACATAGCAAACCACGCGCCCATGCGACAATGAAAGTTTTAGGGATGGTGATTGTCATTACCCGCGCTCTAAATCCAGCCGATGGGAAACTTAACCAAGTCGTCATGACGTTTTTTGAAACAACTTCAGTCCTCCGGAGATTTACCACTGTGAAATGAAAATACTGGTCATCGAAGATGAGAAGAAGATCGCGAACCTGATCCAGAAGGGGCTCAAGGAACAGGGCTACAGCGTGGATCTCAGCCATGAGGGCAAAGAGGGCCTCGATCGCGCATGTGCCAGTCCTTACGATGCAATCCTCCTGGACATCATGCTCCCGGGGCTCGACGGCCTCAGCCTCCTGCGCATGCTTCGCGACCGCAAAATTGCCACCCCCGTGATGATCCTCACGGCACGTGGCGACGTGAGCGAACGCGTCGCAGGGCTCGACTGTGGCGCGGACGACTACCTTGCGAAGCCATTCGCAATGGATGAACTCGTCGCCCGCCTCCGGGCGCTTCTCCGGCGCGTCACGGGCGAGAACATCAGTTTTTACAAAGTGGGTGATCTCTCGATGAACCTGGTCTCGCGTGAAGTCCTGCGGGGCCAGCGCCGGATCGAGCTCACCGCCCGTGAATTCCGCCTTCTCGAGCACCTCATGCGCTCGCCGGGCCACACGCTGACGCGCACACAGATCATCGAGCGCGTTTGGGAATACCACTTCGATCCCGGCACGAACCTCGTGGATGTCTATATCCAGCGGCTTCGCCGCAAAGTGGATGATAGTGAAGCAATGAAGCTGATCCACACGATCCGAGGCGTTGGCTACGCCATCCGCACCGAATAGCCGATGCGGAACTGGCCACTCCGGCTGAAAATCACGCTGTGGGTTGTCCTGGTTGGCACCATTGCACTTCTTCTTTTTGGGGGTGTGATCGGGAGCAACATTCACCGGGCAATGGTTGCGGAACTGGACAACGCGCTGAGGCATCAGGCCGAGGATTTTTTCCACAGTCTGGCAGACCGGGGAGAAACCGTGGATTGGAAAAACGAGACTCAAGTTCGCGAAGTGTTCAGTTCTGTGCGGAGCTTGTTTGCAATCGAGATCGAGGAGCCGCCGGGCACCTTGGTTTACCGCTCGCGAAACCTCGGCGTTTCAACCATTCCGCCGGGCCCGGACTTCTCCCCAATCACTGCCACCGTCGGTGAGAAGCAGGCGAGAGTGCTCCAGACTTTGCGCCGCGGCACGGTCCTGCGGATCGCAGCGGACCTCGGCCCCACCCTCGAGACCGATCGCTCGCTGCTATTTTCCTTCGCCGTCATGCTGCCGATCACCATCCTTGTGATGGCCATCGGCGGGAACTGGCTTTCCAGAAAAGCAATGCGGCAGGTGAGCGACATCGCCGCCGCCACGGAACACGTGAATGCACAGAGGCTCAACGAGCGCCTTCCCGTCCCCGGCACCGACGACGAAATCGGCCGCCTGACGAAAGTTCTCAACGCCATGATGGATCGCATTCAGGAGGGCTTCGAGCAGGCGCGCAGGTTCAGCGCTGACGCGTCACACGAATTGAAGACCCCGCTCACCATCCTCCGCGGGGAAATCGAGGGCGCACTCCGCACCGGCGAGCTTTCTCCAGCCATCGAAAGGACGATGCTGAACATCCACGAGGAGACCGGGCGCCTCATGTACCTCGTCGAGGGTCTGCTGCTCCTCTCCCAGGCAGATTCACGAAAGCTGAGCCTCTCTCTCCAGAGCCTGGATCTCAGCCAGCTCATCGCCGAGATCACCGACGATATGGAGATTCTCGCCGGCCCGGACAACATCGTACTCGAAACCCGCATCGCCCCGTCACTCCATGTGGAGGGTGATCCTCAATTTCTCCGGCAGGTTCTGCTCAATCTTTTCGACAACGCCGTCAAATACAACATCGCGAACGGACGCATCAGCACGGAACTCAGCCGGAAGAATGGCACGATCGTCTTCACCATCAGCAACACCGGGCCGGGCATCCCATTGGAGGAACGCGACCACATTTTCCGCCGCTTCCACCGCGCTGAAAAATCGCGCGACCGCCGCACAGGCGGGCAGGGCCTCGGCCTCAGTATTTCCCTTGAGATCATTCGCGCACACAATGGCGATATTGGCCTTGTGGATTCCATTCCCGGGATGACGGTCTTCAAAATCACCCTCCCCGAGGCCAGCACCTCCGGCCCACCACAGCGGTGACATGCGCACCCGGATCGCCGCTCCGGAAACACAGTCGTCTCGCGCATCACGAATACTCCACCTCCGCCTCAAACGCTCCCGACAGGCGCGATCGAGATGCATCCCTCGTAAACAGCCTCCAAACAAGCGTCCGGACCGACTTGATGCGGGATTCCCCGGTGCTCGGAAGATCAGACGGAAAAAGTTTTGGGGCTTCCCCAGCGCGCCCGGTGTCGCTTTTCTCGCCTCATGTTGTCTCTCGAAAAATTCACCATCGGTGTCGGCGACCGCTTTGCCCATCAGGCAAAGGCGCAGTTGCAGGCATGCATCAATCTCGCCGCCGATGGTGTCGAGGTGGTGCCGGTCTGGAACAAGAGCAACCGCGAGCACACATTCATCGGCAGCAGCCCGCAGAGCGTGCGCGATGCGGCGGATGCGGCGGTGCAGGCTCTCGGGTGGCGCAAGCCCTACCACGTTGATGCCGACCATATTCGCCTCGATACCGTGGACCGCTTCCTGGATGCGTCGGATTTTTTCACCATTGATGTCGCCGACGGCATCGGTGCCGAGTGTCCGGAAAAAAGCGTGTTCCGGTTCGTCCAGCGGCACCCTGAGCTGATCGGCGAGCACCGCATCGCGGGATTATCGGAGCCATTTGAAGCCGGCGAGGCCGAGGTCACGCGCATCGCTGAAAAATACATGCGCGCAGCGAAGGACGCCGGCGCGATTTTCCGCCACATCTCGAAGGCGAAAGGAAAAAGGGGCTTCATCGCCGAGGTCTCGATGGACGAGACGGACGCTCCGCAGACGCCGCCGGAGTTGCTCGTCATCCTCGCGCTGCTCGCGGATGAAAAAGTCCGCCTGCAAACCATCGCCCCGAAGTTCACAGGGCGTTTCAACAAGGGAGTGGATTACGTGGGCGACCTCGCGCAATTCGAGCGGGAGTTCAACGACGACCTCGGCATCCTCCAGCACGCCATCGCGCTCTACGGCCTCCCGAAGAATCTCAAGCTCAGCGTCCACAGCGGCAGCGATAAATTTTCCCTCTACCCCATCATCCGCCGCGCCCTCCAGCGCACGGGCGCGGGCGTGCATTTGAAAACCGCGGGCACGACGTGGCTCGAGGAATTGATCGGCCTCGCGGAAGCCGGCGGCGAAGGCCTCGCGCTGGTGAAAGACATTTACTCCACCGCACTCGATCATGTGGACGAATTGTGCGCGCCCTACTCCGCTGTCATTGACATCAACCGCGCCGCCCTGCCCGGTGCAGCCATCACGGCGCGTTGGAGCGGAGCGCAGTTCGCCAGCGCGATGCGGCACATTCCCGGCCACCCGGAATTCAACCCAAGCGTGCGCCAGCTTCTGCACGTCAGCTTCAAGCTCGCGGCGAAAAAAGGCGGGGCTTACACAGGCCTGCTCAAAGCCAACGAGGCGATCGTCGCGAAGAACGTGACCGAAAACCTGTACGCCAGGCACCTGCGCACGCTCTTTGTCGGGTAGGCTCCCCGGCTATCCCTCGAACGCGCGCACGACGAGCGTCACGTTGTGGCCGCCAAAGCCGAAGCTGTTGTTGAGCGCGACCCGGGGGCGGGACTCACGTGCGGTGTGCGGCACAAAGTCCAGGTCACACTCCTCGCCCGGGCTGTCGAGATTGATGGTGGGGGGGATGATCCCCGTCTCGATGGCTTTCACGCAAACGACCGTCTCGACGACGCCCGCTGCACCAAGCAGATGGCCGGTCATGCTCTTGGTGGAGGAGACGGGAACGGTCCTGGCGTGGTCGCCCATGACGGCTTTGACGGCGCGGACTTCGGCGACATCACCAACGGGCGTGGAGGTGCCGTGGGCATTGATGTAGCCGATATCGGCTGGCGTGACACCCGCCTTTTCCATGGCGATCCGCATGGAACGCTGGGCCTGCTCGTGATTCGGCAGCGGGGCGCTCATGTGAAAAGCGTCGGCGGTCATTCCGTAGCCAGCGACCTCGGCATAGATGCGCGCACCGCGGGCCCTGGCGCGATCCAGTGATTCCATCACGAGAATACCGGCACCTTCCCCCATGACAAAGCCGTCGCGGTCCTTGTCCCACGGGCGACTGGCGCGCGCTGGCTCGTCGTTGCGCGTCGAGAGCGCCCTCATCGCGGAAAATCCGCCGATGCCGAGGGGGACGATCGCGGCCTCGCTGCCACCCGCGAGGAACGCATCCGCATCACCTTCGCGAATGAGGCGCCACGCTTCGCCGACTGCATGAGAGCTGGTGGCACAGGCGGAAACGGGGGCGAAATTTGGCCCTTGGAGGCCGTACTCCATGCTGACGATGCCGCTGGCCATGTTGCTGATGAGCATCGGGATCATGAATGGCGAGATGCGCCCGGGGCCCTTGGCGAGATAGTTGGTGTGCTGGTCCTCGGTGGTTTTCAGTCCGCCGATACCGCTGCCGATGATGCATCCGAATCGCTCCGGATCGGCGACGGGATCGGTGATGCCGGCGTCGGCCATGGCGTTCTTTGCGGCGCCGACCGCGAGTTGCACGAAGCGGTCTGAGCGACGGACGTCCTTCGGCACTTTGAAATACTTCACCGGATCAAAGTCGCGCACTTCGCCGGCAATGCGGCAGTCAAATTTTGAGGCGTCGAATTGCGTGATGGGGACGATGCCGCTCACGCCATTGGTGAGGTTGTTCCAGAATGTCCCCAAATCGCTGCCCACGGGCGTGATGACGCCCATTCCAGTGATAACTACCCGTCGGTGGCTGCTCATAAAAATCGCGCCATCCATACCGGCGTTCTCCCATCCCGCAACTTCAAAGTGCCGCGGAACTGGCGCCGCGCCCAACTTTCAGCCACAAACACCGCCCGATGTTTCACTCGATCAATGCCGCCGCACACGGCCCGCTGGGCCAGCCGATGGCCGCCGCCGTGCAGGCGTGTGTGCATTGCGGGTTCTGCCTCGCGGCCTGCCCGACCTACCGCGAACTCGGGCAGGAGATGGATTCGCCACGCGGGCGCATCGTGCTGATGAAGCAGGTGCTCGAGGGCACGCTCCCCGCGGAGGCCGCGGAGCCGCACGTGGACAAATGCCTCGGCTGCCTCGCGTGCGAGCCCGCGTGCCCGAGCGGCGTCCAATACCGCGACTTGATCTCCCCTTTCCGCGCGCTCGCGGAGAAGAAACGCCTCCGCCCGCTGATGGAACGCATCCGGCGATGGGCCGTGGCGTTCACATTGCCGCACCCGGCGCGGTTCCGGGTTGCCGCGGCGCTGGCGCGAATTGCGAAGGGATTCGCGCCGCTGATTCCGAAGTCCTTCCGCCCGATGCTCGATCTGCTCCCGGATAAATTGCCGGCGAAGCAGACGTGGCCCGCCGTTTCCCCCGCGATCGGCCCGCGCCGTGCCCGCGTCGCACTGCTCATCGGCTGCGCGCAACAGGTGCTCGATCCAGACATCAATACCGCGACGATCGAAGTCCTCACGCGCAACGGCGTGGAAGTCGTCATCCCGCCCACGCAGGGCTGCTGCGGCGCGCTGGCATGGCACGTGGGCGACATCTCAGCAGCGCGGAAATTCGCACGCCAGAATGTGATGGCGTTCCCCGACGACGTGGACGCGATCGTGACCAATGCCGCCGGATGCGGCAGCGGCCTTCACGAATACCACCTCATCCTCGCCGGAACCGCAGACGCGGAAAATGCGGAGCAATTCCGCCACCGTGTGTGCGATGTGAGCTTGTTCCTCACCCGGCTCGGCGGCCTTATTCCACCACCGCCTCAAAAAACGAACCGTCGCATCGCCTACCACGACGCCTGCCACCTCGCGAATGCCCAGGGCGTCCGCTCCGAGCCACGCGCACTGCTCGCGATGATCCCCGGCGCGGAAATCGTCGAGCTTCCCGACGCGCACATGTGCTGCGGCAGCGCGGGCACGTATAACATGGACCAGCCCGAGATCGCCGCCTGCCTCGGTGCGGCCAAGGCCGCCGCCATCACGGACTCCGTCGCCCACTCCGTCGCCACGGGAAACATCGGCTGCATTTCCCAATTGCGCGCCCATCTCCACGGCCGGATTCCCGTCCTCCACACGATGCAAGTCCTCCGCAACGCCTATCGAGGGCTGTGACACAGCGGCTCCCGCAGTGAGTCAGGCACGGGATTCGCTGAACGCGACAGCCGCTTCACATGAGCGCGTCCCGATCCATTCAACTGCCGGTTCTTCCCCAGGAAGACGATGCCTTCATTTTCTTTGTCTCGTGGTTCTGCGAGCTGGAACAACTCCACCACGGCGGCATGATTGATGACGAGGACTACGCCTACCAGCGGGCCGAGAAACTCGCAGAGTTGATGAACTGCCCGCGCCGCCCCTGGCTTGCGTGGGTCTATATCGGACTCCCGATCACACTCATCGGTGCGGCACTGACGTGGCAACTGCTCGCAAACATCGAACTCTCCGCGGCCCTCTTCGGAGCTGGGAGCCTATGCTCGCTCGCAGCTCTCAGCCGCCGTTCCCGTGAGCGCTTCGCGAACCTCCGCAACAAAGACCGCCTGCTGATTCTCCGCGAATTGCTCGCCACCGACCTGCTCACGTGCGCGGAGTTCAGCGATTGCGAGGAGCAGCTTCTCACGGGAAAAAGAAACCGTTTCCCGCGGTGATCCGGCACCGCGGCGCATGGCCCATTTCCTGCAAACTCCAGCGTCATGAAGAAACTCCTTCTCCTTCCACACGACTATTTCGCGGCATGCCTCCACCGCCTCGAGGAAACCCGCGGCCACATCCTTTCCGAGGATGAGTATCGAGCCCTGCGGCAGGAGACCCTGAATGAACTCGCGACAATCGTCCGCAGGCCCGCGACCACTGCGGCAGGCATCGCCACGGCTGTACTCGGCATCCTCAGCGGCGCCGTGATCATGGCTTTTCCGAATACAAATCCCCTGTGGCTGGCCGCGCTGGCCGCGGGCACTGCGATCTGCGCCGCAGTATTCGCCGCGAAGATTCGCCGCCGGAAGCAAGCCCCCGCATGGAGCGCCGAGCAGCGCCTCATCATGCTCGATGCCCTGCTCGACCGGCGGCTGGTGACGGCGGAGGAGTTCTCGCGCCTCTCCGAGCGCATCGAACTGCCTCGCGCCGCGTAAGCGCACACCGCGCTGGAATCCCACGCCGACATGCGCCACTGTGCCAGCGCATGAAACGCGTCTTCGGCCTCGAAACGGAATACGGCATCACAGTGGATGGAATGGCGGATCTCGATGTGGTGCGCGAAAGCATCGCGATCGTGCGGAGCTACACCCAGCACGGCTCTCACATGAAGTGGGACTACACCGGTGAGGATCCCCACCAGGATGCGCGCGGTTTCCGGGCCGAGGAACTCCTGCAGGACACGGATGAGGCCTCCTACTACGAGCTGGATAAAAACCGCCACCTTTCATTCGCCGAGATCAAGAGCGACCTCGTGCTCTCGAATGGCGCACGCTTTTACAACGACCACGCGCACCCGGAATACAGCACGCCAGAATGCGCGACGCTCCGCGATCTCGTCGCGCAGGACAAGGCGGGCGAGCGCATCCTCGAGGAGTGCATGCGCCGCCGAAACACACTCCTGCCGCCGGGGCAGGTCTGCCGTCTTTTCAAGAACAACACCGACTTCCATGGCCACAGCTACGGCTGCCACGACAACTTCCTCATGCGCCGCGACGTGCCTTGGGAACGCATCGTGCGCGAGATCGTGAGCTTCCTAGTCACACGCCAGGTCTTCGCCGGCGCCGGCAAGCTCGGGCTGGAGGACGAGGATCGCCGGCGGGATCCCGGCGTCTTTCAACTCGCGCAGCGCAGCGACTTCTTCGAGGTGCTCACGAGCATAGACACCATGAACCGCCGCCCCATCGTGAACACGCGTGACGAACCGCACGCGGACATCGGCCTCTACAGGCGTTTTCACGTCATCGTCGGCGACGCCAACATGTCCGAATGGGCCACCGCCATGAAGATCGGCACGACCGCGCTCGCGCTGGAACTCATCGAGAAAAATCACGCCCCCTGCCACGAAATCGCCGACCCGATCTCGGCGACGAAACTTATTTCCCACGACCCGTCGTGGACGTGGCCGGTCGCGATGCTCCGCGGGACGATCGGGGCGCTGGACATCCAGCGCGAGTGGCTCGCCGCCGCAATGGAACACTGCGACCGCGACGAAGACGCCGACTGGGTGCTCGCGGAATGGGAAGCCGTGCTCGCCGACCTCGCGCGCGACCCGCTCAGCACCCGGGACCGCTGCGACTGGTCGGCCAAGCGGTTCCTGCTGGATTCGTTCCGCGAAGCCGAGGGGCTCACATGGGACAATCCCTGGCTCCAATCACTGGATCTCGCCTACCACAGCATCGCCCGCTCGGAGGGGCTCTACTACGAACTCGTTCACGCTGGCGAAATGCGACGCGTGGTGAGCGAGGAACACGTGCGCCGCGCGCTCTTTCAGCCGCCCGAGGGCACACGCGCGTTTTTCAGGGGCCGCGCCGTGGCAAAGTTCGACGAGCACATCGCCAGCCTCGGCTGGGAGTCCATCCACTTTGGAACGGACGGCACGGCATTCGAGATCGGCCTGCCCCACCCAGCCTTCCACCCCCGCCTCGACGCGCTGAACGCGCGCATCCGCGACGCGAGGACGCTCGCAGACCTGCGCGGCTGACAGCCAGTGGACACCGGGCCTCCGCCCCGCCAGACTCGCCGCATGCCAGACGACACACATGCCGCCCTCGCCGCCGCGCTGCGCGAACGCCTCGCCATCATCGCAGACCGCGATCTTTACGCGCGCGATCCCGCGGCGCATTTGGAAAAATTGAAGGCTGTCTCCGGGCGCATCACCGAGCTCGCGTCCGCACTGCCGCAGCCGGTGGAGGGGGACTTCGCGCATTACCTTCAACGCGCCAGCTACGCCAAGGCGCTCGCGTGGCTCGAGGCGCGGGGCAACTGATGACCATCGGAAAATGAACGATGAATCCCGCACCCAGCCCGCAGAACGCGCCCCGCGCTTCCGGCCAAAACGCGAGCCAGCCATGAAACCGCCGGCCCACTGGCCGGGCCGCGATGAATACGTCGCCCTCGAAGCACGCATCCTCTCCGCCTTCCGCGGCGATTTGCAGGAGCTGGAATTCGACGCCCTCGCGCTCGACCTCCACGCATTTCAAAAACGCTGGAACGAGCCCTACGCACGCTGGTGCGCCGCACTTCCGCAAGCGCGGTCATGGCGCGAAATTCCCGCCATTCCACAGGCCATGTTCAAGCGATTCCGCATCGCGTGCTTCCCCGCCGCCCTGCCGGGCCGTGTCTTTCGCACCAGCGGAACGACCGGCGAGACCCGCGGCGAGCATCACCTCCCGGACACAAGAATCTACGAGGCCTCCGTGCTTGCCGGGTGGGACAGATGTGGCTTTCCCGGTCACTACCAGCTTGCCCTCTCGCCAACCGCGGACGAAGCCCCTGACTCCTCCCTCGCGCACATGTGGAAAACCGTGGGCACCCGTGCGACGCACCACGCCACATTTTGCCGACCCGATGGCTCTCTCGCTTCCGCGCAGCTTGCGCACACACTCGATTGCTTCACCACCCGCGGCAGTCCTGCTCCCGTCGCACTCCTCGGAGCCGCGCTCGCGTTCCTGAATTTTTTCGATCAGCAACCAGCCTTCCGCGCGCGGCTCGCGGAGGGGAGCTTCATCGTCGAGACGGGAGGCTTCAAAGGGAGCGGACGCGAAATCGGAAAGGCCGAACTCTACCGCATGTTTGAAGACCGCCTCGGAGTGCCGCCTGAGTCCGTTTGGAATGAGTACGGCATGTGCGAGCTGGGCTCGCAGTTTTACGCACGCGGCATTGATGGCGTCCACGAAGCCGGCCCATGGACACGCGCGCTCGTCGTCTCGCCCGATACCGGCGGTGAGGTGCAGCCCGGCGAAATGGGCGTTCTCCGCATTTTCGATCTCGCAAATGCCGGCAGTGTTCTCGCGATTCAAACTTCCGACCTCGCCATCCGGCGCGAGCGGGGCTTCGAGCTTGTCGGGCGCGATCCCGCCGCGATCCCGCGCGGATGTTCACGCACGGCTGATGAAACCATGCGCTCTCTGCATGAAACGCCCCGCACAAGCGCATCCGTGCCGATTGGCGAAGCCATACCCCATCCCCTGCATCGCCCGCGGACGTCCACCGCATTTCGCGCCGCAGCCCTGGCAGAAGCCGCCTCGCAGTTTGATTTTCTCGGAAAGCCAACCACGCAGGATCTGCTCTCCCTCGTCACCGCCGAACTCGGACATGCCGAGGCGCTGGATCGCCTTGTCCCGCGCGCCGGCCACGCTTCCCGCGCCACTGCACCGCAAACGATTCTGCACATCATGAGCGGCAACACGCCCGCAGCCGCGCTGCAAACGCTCATCCGCGGCCTGCTTCTTGGCTCTCACAATCTCTGCAAACTGCCGGCCTCCGGCCTCCCCGAGATCGCGAAATTCGCCGCCTCTCTTCCCGCGGAACTTGCCGGGGCCATCGAAACCACGCCCCACCTCCCGGACGACTGGCTCGCCCGCGCCGAGGCGGTCGTCGTCTTTGGAACGGCATCCACCATCGAATCGCTGCGCCACCGGTGCAGGCCGGATCAAGTGTTCATCCCCCACGGGCACAAAGTCAGCCTCGGCATATTCTTTGAGCCGCCGGACGCCAACACGATCACAGCGGCCGCCCGCGATGTCTCAGCGTTCGACCAGCAGGGTTGTCTTTCACCGCATGTGTTTTTTGTGCGCGAAAGCGGCGAATGCTCCGCTCTTTCCGTCGCCCGGCAGCTCGCTCTGGCGATGGATGCATTCAACGCGAATTCGCCCCGCCTCCCCGTCAGTGTCAGCGAAGCAAACAGCATCCGCACTTTGCGCGAGGAGTGCGCGTTCCGCGCAGCGAACGGAGAACCGTTTTCAGTTCTTGCGAGCGACGATACACGCTGGACCGTAATTGCGGACTCGACCACGGGAGTCCCCCATTCGCCGCTCAACCGCTTCGTGTTCGTGAAGCCCCTTCCCGCTGATCTCGCCGCTGTCCTCGCCCCCATCCGCCCACATCTTTCCACGTGCGGCATCTGGCCCGTCACGGACGAAAATGCGGAGGCCGCCGCATCACTTGGTGTCACCCGTGTCTGCCCGGTTGGAAAGATGCAGCACCCGCCCATCACATGGCACCACGACGGACAACCCGTGCTCGCCCCGCTCGTGCGATGGCTGGATTTCGAGCGTGGTTGATTCCGTCCAGGCAGCGCCTGCACCTACGGCTTGATGACGCCCTTCTCCACGAGCTTCCTCAGCTTCGGCGCGATCACGATTGAGCAGTAGCGATCCCTGCCCTGATTCTGGTTGAAGTAATTCTGGTGGTAATCCTCGGCCGGATAGAACTCCTTCAACGGCGAGATTTCCGTCACGATGGGATCGCTCCACTCCTTCTTCGCGCGCACTTTCGCAGCCTCCGCCGCCACTTTCTGCACATCGTTCGCGAAATAAATCACCGAGCGATATTGCGGCCCCTCGTCCGCGCCCTGCCTGTTCAGCGTCGTCGGATCATGGCTGGCAAAGAATACGTCCAGCACCGTGTCGAGCTTCACCGCGCCCGGATCGTAAGTGACTTCGATGACTTCGGCATGGCCCGTCAGCCTGCTGCACACCTGTTCGTAGGTCGGGTTTTTCAAATGCCCACCCGAGTAGCCGGAGACGACCTTTGTCACACCTGGAAGCCGCTGCAAGACGGCCTCGATACACCAAAAGCATCCTCCCCCCACGACGACCTTTTCGGCTTTTCCATCGGGCTTGGCGGCACTGCCACCGGGCTTCTCAACTTGGGTTGTGGGTGTGGTTTTCACTTGGTCTGAGCAGGCGAGATTTAGAAACGAGATGATGGCGCCGGTTGCAAGGACTCCGGCTGCTTGGATGATGCTGCGGCGATTCATGAGGTTCATATAGCGTGCATGTGTGAGAGTGAAAAGCGCGGTATTTATTTCTATGCGCCATTAAATTCCGGCTCGACTGCGATCACCACGACCGGTTGCGCACCCCGCCAATGCGCGCTATTTCCGCGCCTCCATGACGATCCTCAACCTCGCCGACGCCCGGCCTTTCACCACGGCCGACGGCTCGACCATCCGCAGCATCCTCGACCACTCCGTCGCACCCGTGCGCAATCAGTCCCTCGCGGAAGCCACACTCCCGCCCGGCCACGCCACGCAGCGCCACTATCACCGGCTTGCTGAGGAGTTTTATTTCATCCTCGAAGGCACCGGAAAAATGGAGGTCGCGGACGCAGAACGCACTGTAGGCCCCGGCGATGCGATCCTGATCCCGGCAGGCGCATGGCACCGGATTACCGCCGCTGAACCACTCCGCTTTCTCTGCTGCTGCGCACCGCCGTACACTCACGAGGACACATTTTTTGAATGAGCAACCGGATCGGCATCCCCGCTTCCGCGCCGGAAGCATTGCATCCACCAGCGCGTGCTGGCACTCATCGCAGTGAATGAACCGACGCTCTTTTCTCCGCCTTGCGACCCTCGGCTGCGCATGCTGCGCCGTGCCTGCCTGCACGACCACGGGCACCGGAACCGCGCCCGGCCCGGTTGCGATCCGCACTGATTTGATCCCGAATGGACGCTTCGGGCGCCAGCGTAAGTTCCCGCTTTGCGTGCGCTACATCACGATCCACAGCACGGGAAGCCGCGGCGGCACTGCGGCGGCGCATGCGCGGCTGCTGCGGGAGGGACGGATCAGGGCGAAGACAAAATGGAACCGCCGCGGCTACAACTTCTGGCATTTCACCGTGGACGATTGCGAAGTGGTGCAGCACCTGCCGCTCTCGGAAGCCGGGGAGCACGCGGACCATGACGGGCCGGGGAACGCGACAAGCATCGGCATCGAAATCTGCGAATTCCGCGAGCCGGCCCGGCAGCGCGCTGCGATCGAGCGCGCGGCGCGGCTCGCGGCATGGCTGCGGCGGAGATTCGGGGTGCCGCCCGATCATGTGGTGCCGCATTATTTCTGGACGATGCACCGTTTCAACAACTGGCATAAGCCGTGTCCGCGGATCCTCATGGATGGCGGCAGACCTGGGGCAAAGTGGGAAGCATTCCTCCGGCTTGTCGGTCGTTCGTAGGCCCCAGCAAAAAGCATCGCTGGGAAGTGCCGGACGTCGCCCCTACTTCTGCCCGAGTTTTTCCCGGATGAAATCGCCGAGCTTCGAAGCCAGATCCTCCTGCCCCGCCTTCACGTCGTTCAGGCCCTGCAGCGTGTCGTTGAGCCGGCTCGAGAGGTCAGCGCGCTTGTCCTCCTCGGTCACGACGCGCGCCTGGTAGTGCTCGGCAGTCACAAACACCCCGGGCCCGGTGGCGTTGTTGATGTCCTCCACCTCGAACCAATAGTCCACGACATCGCCCACGTTGAGCGGCGGCTGGATGCGGTCCAGCTTCCACTCGAAACGCCGGGTGAGCGATCTCGGCTGGGTTCCGCCGAGGTCGAAATCTATCACCTTGACGGGCTGACCCTCGGCCCAGTTCACACCGAAATGCAGCTTCACGCGCGCTACTCCGAAGTCGTCCTTCGCCTCGAATGCGATGAGCACGGTCGCGCGGCTGGTGACAAGTTCCTCGCGGCGCACCGGCCACAGCACGCGTACCGATGGCAACTGATCCGCCACGATCTCCACGCGGTACGTCGCCATGTTTTTGCTCGCCACCCCCTCCTCGTCCACGAGCTGGAATGTGATGCCGGTCACGCCGTCGCGCGGGATGTCCACGATGCCGCTCCACTCCGCGATCTGCCCCGGCGTCGGCGCAGCGGCCTGCATGGGTGAGACTTTCACCGGCGGCTTGTCGGCAGCGCCCATTAGGAGAACGCGGGCCTCGCTCAGGGTGACGCTCGGCTTCAGTTTCAGCGCGAGCTTCGAGCCGGCGAGCAGCTTCAATTCGCCGGGCAGGCAGCGTTGCGGACGCTCCTTCGTGTATTCGGGCCAGCGCTGCTCGCACTCGAGGGCGAGGATCGTGGGGCGCGGGCGGACGCGCACACGCGCGGTTTCCGTCTCATTGTCGCCAAGCACGACGGCGTATTCGAAGCCTTCCTGCACGCTTTGCAGCGTCCGGTAAAAATGCGCCGCATTGAGCGGGTCGGCATCGAGCGTGAACTGCTGCCGAACCCCCTTCGCGTTCTTGATCCGCAGGTGTCCCGCAGCCGGGACCACGCCCGTGGCATTCGCCTCGATGCGGAGATCATCACCCGCCGCCACGACAAGGTCGCCGCTGAATGAAACGATCATCGTATTGCGAGGCACCGGCACATTGCCGAGCAGCGCGCGCTGAAGCAGCGGCATGCTCGCGCTCCCGCCGAGCAGCCACATCACCAGCGCCACGACGAGCGCGCCCCCGACGATCGCAAGCCACCGGCGCAGCGCCACTGTGCCCACCACTCCATCCAGCGAAACTTCCCGCGAAAAGTCGGACGTGTGATTGATCAGCGCGCGAATCAGCGAACGCGAAGGGCCGTCCAACTCGCGGGCGAGTTGCACGCTCGCGATGAACCGCGTGCGGAACTCCGGCACTGCGCGCTCTATCGCCAGCGCCGTGCGCTCCTCGCCTGGCTTGTTCAACGCCCGCCGGATGCCGAACCACGTGAACAGCCCGCCCGCCACCCCCAGCGCCGACATGAAAAAGATCGCCCTCACAGGCCGTGAAAAACCGTACCGCCAGTCCATCGGCATCTCCACCATCAGCCACACGAGCAGCACCACGAAGACCATGGACGAGGCCATGCGGAATGCCACGGAACTGAACCGCGCCTGTACGCGCGTGAGATGCGCGGCGAGAACGGGCGCGGATTTTTCGAGCGGCAGTTCGGCGGTTTTGGGCACGGCCGGGGAAATTGCCCGGCGCCACGGACGATGGCCAGACCAAAGCAGTGTGAATGAGATGTTCACGTTGCCGCCACAACACGCTTGGATGCGTGAATGGCATCACCGGCAAGCCCGACACCAGTATTCAGCGCGAACAGCCTCACCGTGCGCTACGGCGCGCAGACGCTGCTCGATGCCGCGACGCTGGCGCTGCATGAAGGTGAGCGCGTCGGGCTTGTCGGCCGCAATGGCTGCGGAAAATCCACCTTCCTCCGCATCGCCGCCGGGGACCTGGAGCCGGACGCCGGGGATGTCACCTCGCGACGCAACGCGCTTGTGGGCTGGCTGCCGCAGGCTTTCGCCATTGATCCCGCGGCGACCGTCGAGGCGAACATCCTCCAGGGCGCGCAGCATGTGCTCGATTTCCTTGCCGAGTACGAACGCGTCCCGGCCGAATCCGCGCGCTCGGCCGACCTGCTCGACGAAATTTCCCGCCACGATGGCTGGAACCTCGATTCGCGCCTGAAAAGCCTCATCACGAATCTCCACGCGCCTGCACCCGAGCGCATCGCCGGGGAGCTCAGCGGCGGAGAAAAGCGCCGCGTGGCCCTCTGCCGCGCACTCATCGCGCAGCCCGACCTCCTCATCCTCGACGAGCCGACCAACCATCTCGACACGCAAAGCGTCGAGTGGCTCGAAGACTTTCTCCGCTCCTACGCGGGCACCTGCCTTTTCGTCACCCACGACCGTTTCTTCCTCGCCCGCGTGGCCACGCGCATCGTCGAGCTGAAAAGCGGCCGCTTCTTTTCACACCCCGGCAATTACCAGCAATACCTCGCCGCCAAGGCCGAACGCGAAGCCACCGACGAAACCCAGGAGCGCCGCCGCCAGAAATTCCTCGCGCACGAGCTCGAATGGGTGCGCAAAGGCCCCAGCGCCCGCCGCACCAAAAGCGTGGACCGCATCGCGCGCTACCACGAACTCGCCGCGCAGGATGGCCCCGACCGCGAGGAGGACGTGGATCTCGTCATTCCCCCACCACCCAAGCTCGGCAACAAAATCCTCGAGCTTCGCGGCATCGGCGCAAAGGCCGGTGACCGCACGCTGTTCGACCACCTCTGGCTGGAAGTCCCGGCCGGCGCTCGCATCGGGATCGTCGGGCGCAATGGTGTCGGCAAAACCACCCTCCTCCGCATCATCCTCCGCGAACAGCAGCCGGCATGGGGGGAGGTGGACGTGGGCGTCCGCACCGTCATCAACTACGTGGATCAAAACCGCGAGGTCCTCAACAACGACGACACCGTCCTCACCGCCGTCGCCGGCAAAAACGACTGGATCGTGCTCGGCGAGGAACGCCTCCACGTCCGCACCTACCTCCGCCGCTTTCTTTTCACCGACGAGGCGATCAATTCAAAAGTCGGCAACCTCAGCGGTGGCGAACGCTCCCGCCTCACCCTCGCCCGGATTCTTCTCCGCGGCGGCAACCTCATCATCCTCGACGAACCCACCAACGATCTTGACCTGTCCACCCTCCAGCTTCTGGAGGAAGGCCTCGCCGAGTTCGCCGGCTGCGTCCTCGCCGTCTCCCACGACCGCTGGTTCCTCAACCGTATCTGCACGCACATCCTCGCGTTTGAAGACAATGGCCGCGTGGACTTCCACGTCGGCGACTACGATCGCTACATCGAAAAGCGGACCGCCATCCCCTCCCCTGCATCCGTGAAACCCAGCCCTGCTCCACCGGAAAAGATCCGCGCACGCAAACTCAGCTACAAGGAACAGCGCGAACTGGAGGGGATCGAAGCCGAAATCGAAACCGCAGAAGCTGAAGCCGCCAAACTCGAAGCACTGCTCAACGACCCGCAATTCTACTTCACCCGCGCCAAAGAGTTCCCGGAATTTGAGGCAAAACACGACGCCGCCCGCGCGCGTGTCGCCGCGTTGTATGCGCGCTGGGATGAACTCGAGGCCCTCCGCAAGCTTGCGGATGCAAAATGAACCCGCGTGTCCCGGCATGCTGTGAACCTGATGTCCGTCGCTGCCGGGCTGACCGGCAGCCCCTTGGTTTCGTCGGATGCGGGGCATTCCTCAAACTTCCCCGCTTGCACAATCGCCTTTCGGCGGTTGTCTCACGGACTTTCCAAATGAATCGCTTCATTTTCGCTCTCGTCCTTTCCTGCGCCCCGGTCGCGCTTGCCGATGATGTCCCGACCGGGGCGGACGGGAAGCCGCTGTTCGGGCACAGTTCGCACGGGGATGCGTTTGACGAGGGGCCACGGCAGGCGGCTGTGTTGCTGCCGGGGATGGGCGAAGTGCATTTCGCCGTGACGACGAAGAACCCGGAGGCGCAGCGGTTTTTCGACCAGGGCGTGGCCCAGTTGCACGGGTTTTGGTACTATGAGGCAGAGCGGTCGTTCCGGCAGGCGGTGAAGCTGGATGGGGACTGTGCGATGGCCTACTGGGGGCTCGCGATGGCGAATGTGAACAATGGGAAGCGCGCCGGGGAATTCATCAAGGAGGCGGGGAAGCGAAAGGAGAAGGCGGGCGCGAATGAGCGGGCATGGATTGAAGCGTACGAGGCGTTTTTCAAGGACGGAAAGGCTCCGTCGGCCGACAGCCGGAAGGCGCTGGTGAAGGCGCTGGAACGACTGGTGTTCGAGTATCCGGATGATGCGGAGGCGAAGGCGTTTTTGATGTTTCAGCTTTGGGACAATTCGCAAAAGGGCATCCCGCTCAACAGCCACACGGTGCTGGACGCGCTGGGCCGGCTCGTGCTGGAAAAAAATCCGCGCCATCCCGGTGTCCATCATTACCTGATCCACCTGTGGAATCACGAGGACGACCGGCGGGCTTTGAAGAGCGCGGGAGTGCTGGGACAGAGCGCTCCGGGCATCGCCCACATGTGGCACATGCCGGGGCACACATTTACGAAGTTGCGCCGCTATGCGGATTCGGCCTGGCAGCAGGAGGCAAGCGCGCGGACGGATCACGCGCACATGGCGCTGGCGAGGATTCTGCCGGAGCAGATTCACAATTACGCGCACAACAATGACTGGCTGGTGGAGAATCTCGGATTCATCGGCCGCGTGCGTGATGCGCTGGATCTCGCGAAGAACATGATCGAGCTGCCGCGTCCCGCCCGCAAGGCAGCGGGCGGCGACAAGGGGAAGAACGGTTCCCAAATGGGCGCGAGCCGTCTGCGAGCGGCACTGCTGGCGTGGGAGCATTGGGATGAAATTCTGGCACTCGACGAAACGCAGTATCTCGAACGGAGCGACGACCCGGTGGACGACGCGAAGCGTCTGTCGGCGCTGGCGGTGGCGTCGTTCAGCACAGGGAACAAGCCGAAGGGTGATGAGAAGGTCGCAGCGGTCGAATACCTCATCAGGACGGCGAAGGAAAAACGCCGTGCCGACGGGGAGGCCGCGGAAAATGAGGCCAAAAAGGCGGGAAAGACGAAGGAGCAGGCCGCGGCGGCGGGTGCCGAGGCATCCAAGAAGGCGGATGGGAGCATTGGAAAATTGGAGGAGGTGCTCGCGGTGGTGCAGCTCTACCAGGCGATCGCGGAGGAAAAAACCCTCGTGGAACTCAAGCCGCTCCTCGACAAGTCGGGCAGCATCGAGATCACGCGCCGCTCGCGCATTTACCTCAAGGCGGGAGACTCAAAAAAGGCGCTCGAACTTGCCGGGCGCGCAGTGAAGGAGGGCGAGGGACAGGTGCTCCCGCTCGCAAATCTCGCGGACATCCAATGGCGCGACGGGAAGCAGGAGGATGCGAAAAAAACCTTCGCACTGCTCCGCCCGCTGTGCGCGCAGGCGGACATTGGCGAGGTGGCGTTTTCGCGGCTGAGGCCGGTCGCGGATGCGCTGGCGCTTCCCGCGGACTGGCGCCCGAGACTGGACTGGCCCGCGGACACAGGCACGCGCCCGGAACTCGCAAAGCTCGGCCCTTTCCGCTGGCAGCCATACCAGGCGCCAGCCTGGGAGGCGCTGGATCAAAACAAAAAGCTGCACTCGCTCGCGGAACACAGCGGGAAGCCGCTGATGATTGTGTTCTACCTCGGCAGCGGCTGCTCGCATTGCATCGAGCAGCTCAACTTGCTCGCCCCTCTCGCGAAGGATTACGGGGCGGCCGGGATCAATATCATCGCCGTCAGCGCGGACGATGCGGAGGACCTGAACAAGACCTTCGTGCAGGCGAAAGACGCGGCTGGCTTCCACTTCCCAATCGTCGCAGATCCGGCGCTGGCGGTGTTCAAGGCGTACCGGGCGTTCGACGATTTCGAGAACCAGCCGCTGCACGGAATGTTTCTCATAGATGGCGCCGGCTACGTGCGCTGGCAGGATGTTTCATTCAAGCCGTTCGGTGAGCTCACCTGGCTGCTTGGCGAGAGCAAACGCCTGCTCGCGATGCCGGTGACGGCGCAACAGGGCGTCGCATCCACGGTGAAAAAGTAGCGCTCACTGCATCACATCATCGCCGGGCTCCGGCGAGCCGGTCACGATGTCCGCGGTGATCACCGATCCCCTCCGCTCACTGCCGACAGTGAGCACGGCGGTCTCGGCCCCTGCGCGCAGGGTTTTCAGCGCAGTGCCCCGCGGCGGTGTTCCGAGGGCGTCTGTCTCAATGAGCACAAATTTTCCCTCCGCATTCACCATCAGCACCGTGCCGACTTTCCGCACGTCCCGCTTTGGATCGGGAGATTCACCGGCCTTCGGGAACCGCACCGGCACCGCGCGCGGCACACGCTTGCGGAATGCCGAACAGGCGGAAAGCACCAGCGCGGCTGACAGGGCTGCGATTACTGCGGTTCGGATTGGCACGGGCGGGATGGTGGCATCGGTTCCAGATTGGGCGAGAGGGTTTTTCCAGAGGTGGCGGGATGCCGGGCCCCGCCTCCCCCGCGATGGCATGGGCAGTGCTAGTCTCAGGCGGAGACCATAGCCCAATATCCTAAATGAACTTCCTCGTAGTTGACGATAACCGCCTCCTCAATCGCTTCCTCACGACCTATCTGCGCAGCAAGGGCCACAACAGCGCCTCGCTCACGGACAGTTCGAAGGTTGTGAGCTGGCTCGACCTGAATCCGTGCGACGCAATCATCCTCGACATCGGGATGCCGAAGATTGACGGGATCACGCTGATCTCGATGATCCGCGAGAAGTTCGCGCGGCTGCCGATCGTGATGTTCACGGGACTCGGCTACGACGAGGAGGCGATGCAGGCCGTGCGAAAAGCCGGCGCCAACGGCTACGTGAGCAAAGGGCTGGGGCCGTCAGAAATTTACTCCGCCCTCATGCGGGTGCTTAACCACACGCCGCAATCGGAGGAGGAAAAAGCCGGCCACGCGGCGTGAGCCTTGGCGGCAGGGCGCTACCTGCCGTCGTCGTTTGGGGCAAGGTCATCCTTGAGCCATCCAAGATGGATGAGCACATCAGCGAAATTGACCCTTTTGATCTCCGGCCAGATGAACTCAGCGCTCTGGAGCCATTCGCGCCACTCCGCGATCCTCCCGTCCTTCCGATCCAACGCGGCGTTCGCGTACTGGTAGGCGGGCGTCTGCGATGGAAAGGGAATTTTTTCCAGCCAGTCATGCGCGTGGATGATGTCGCCATCGAGCAGATAGGTCAGGAAGATCCGGTAAACGATCAGCTCGATGGTCGGGTCGTCCCTGTCGGTCTCGTTGTACAAAACCATGAAACCTGAACGCGCGAGCTTGTAGTCGCGCTGGTTGAAGGGGATCTCGCAAAGGTTGAAGCGCGCCGGGAAAAAATCCTCGTCGAGTTTCAGTGCCCGCATGCAGAAGTCTTTGCCTTCCTCGAATCTCAGTTGTTCGATCGCCACGGCACCCCGGACGTTCAGCGTGTAGGTGGTGGGTGGCAGAATGGCGTCCGCCTTGTCCGCGAATGCAATTGCCCCCCGAAAATCGCGGGCCTGAAAGCTCTTCATCGCTTCGATGACCAGGAAACGATATACCTTCGGGTAGGCGACTGAGGGAACCACTTGTTTCACCCCCGCCACGGTGCGCCTTGGGATTCCGGCGGACTTGTTTGACCCGCTGATCGAGCCGCTCACGACTTGCTCCTTGGCCACAGCGTCGTCTGCCTCTTTCGGCGCGGCCTGCGCGAACACGCTGAGACCGGTGAGCGCGATGGCAGCCACTATGCGGATTTTTCCGTCGGTCATGAAAGCACCGTTGCATGCTGGAAAGCGGCGGGCAATGGAAGAATACTCACGGCTCCGGCGGTGCATCTTTCCGAATTTTGCCGCCCCAACCAAGGATGCGGGCCTTTGCGCCGGCCGCCTCGGCCTCCTTGATCTGCCCGTTTTTCACGTGGCAGATGCTGAGGCTACTCCATGCGAGCTGGTCGTTTGGGCGGAGTTCAGTGTTCCTTACCGCGGCTTCGATCGCGGCTTCGAACCGTCCTGTTTTCATCAGCGCCATCGCGAGCGCATGCCACGCGTCGGCGAAGGCGGGATCCAGTTCCGTACAGCGGCGGTATTTCTCCACCGCTCCGTCCAGTTCACCCAGCGCAAGATCCCCGTTGGCATCGTCGAACAGCGCCTCGATTTCGGGATTCATCGGCGCGGGCGGAGGGGTGTCAGCCTTCGCTCATCACTGGGGCAAGCCCGGCAGCCGCCCTCCGCTCAGTAAGCCAGCCATTGAAAAGGAAGTATTCACGCTTCCGGCGAATCTCCTCCGTGGCGGAGGCCTTCGCATCAGCAATGCCCTTCTCATCCACCGCCGGGCGCTGGTCGAGGTGTACAATGATGCCGCCTTTTTCCGTGCGGATCACTTCGCTCAAGTCGCCGGGCGCGAGTTTCCTCGTCGCCTCGGTGACCTCATTGGCGAAGGGCGGGCGGGGCGACAGCGCCTGCGGGCGTGTGAAAGCGGGAAACGCAACCGGCTTCAATTTCAGGCTCTCAGCAGTTTCGTGGAAACCTTTCCCGGCTTTTTTGCCTTCGGCGATTTTCGGGAGCATCTCGGCTGCCTTTGCCCTGGCGAGTTCAGCGGCCTTCTCCATCTTCAAAGTCGCCTCGATCTCGGGTTTCACACTCTCGAAGGGCTTCGTCACCGGGGCCTTGATCTCCTTGAGCATCATGACGTACGCGCCCTTCTGGAGAATCACATGCTTGCTGAATGGCTTTTCCTTGGTGAGCTGAAAGGCAATGTTCACCGCATCGGGCGAGCCCTCCAGTTCCTCCGGCTCATCAGAAATTTCAAAGTGCTCCTTCGTCTCGCCGAGCGTCGCCCCGGCCGCCTTCGCAAGCTCGTCGAAATTCTCGCCTGGCGCCGCAAGCTTTCCTGCGAGGTCATACGCCTTCTGCACGAGCGCCTGCAAAAGCTCCGTCCGTTTCTCCGTCTCCAACGGCTTCCCGTCTGCCGGGCTCGGGAGCATGAACGACGCGAAGCGCACCGTGCGCGTTTCATCGGTTTTGAAGAACACGTCCTTCTGGTCCTCGTATCGCTTCTTGGTTTCCTCCTCCGTCACCTTGACGTCCTTGACGAATTCGAGCGCGGAAAACGCGACGTACGAAGCCTCCGTTTTCAAGCGGGACGAGAAGAACAGATCGCGCACCTCATCCGGCGTCACCGCGACGGTGGCACCGATCAAGGCCTGCATCTTTTTCACGCGCACCTCGCGCTCCATGAATTCGAACAATTGGCTCGCGGTATAACCCTGCGGCCCCATCGCAGTCTTGATGAATGCGTCCACTTTCGCAGGATCGAAACCACCCTCCCTGTCCATGAACGCAGGCATCGTCTTCATCATCGTCGCCGCCTCCTCTTCCGTCGCGGACAAGCCCAGCGCCTCGGCTTCATGGTCGAGCACGATCGCGTTCCTCACCCCGCTATCGGTCACAGATCCCGAACGAAACCAGCCCGGCTCGACGATATTGATGTACGCCCCCTGAAGTCTCATGTGAACGAGCAACCGGCCTTGGATGCGCTGCACATCCTCCAGGTTGTAGGCTTTCCCAAATGCAGTCATGACCGCATCCCGGCTGCGTCCCACGTCGCCGAGCGAGGGCCCCCACCATGCAAACGTGATGATGACCACCACCGTGATGAGGACCATGAGCGGCTGGCTGAATCGGCGGAGTACGTTGATCATGATTTTGTCGTGAGAATTGTGATTCCTAGTTGCGTTGTTTCCGCGAGGTCGCATAGCTTCCCGCCCCGCTTGAACCAAACGAAAAGCCAATGACGCTAACGCCCGACTTCCTGTTTCGGCAACTCCTTTCTGCCGCTGCCGCCGTATTCTGCGGCGTATTCGCGCTTGTCACGATGCAGGCCGATGCGCTCGCGCAGACTCCTCCCGGCCCGGACAGCATCACACTCAGGACCACCCCGCCGCAGTTCAAGAGCGGCGTGCTCATCACCGGCGTGGTCGGCGGACGCATCATGGTTCGCGAAGGAACCTCCGACGCGGGATACGACATCTCGCAGGTGCAGGAAGTCCTGAAAGCCGCGCCCGCGGAATTTACGAGCGGGCTGAAGCTCGTCGAGGAAGGCAAACTCGAACAGGCGCTCCCGCTCATCAGGACAGTCGCCGATAAATACAGGGGCCTGCCAACGACATGGGCGCGGGATTCAGCCGCGATGCTCGGCAATATCTGCATCACCCTCGGCAAACTCACGGAGGCCGAAATGGCGATCAGGGAATTCAAGTCCGCGTATGCCGCCACCGCCTCTGCTGCGGCCAATGTCGCCGAGGCCCGCCTTGCCGCCGGGCGCAGCCAGTTTGACAAGGCAAAGGGCATCGCGGAACCCATCGCCTCGGGTGCTTTGCAAAAAAAGAACGTCTCCCGCACGGACAGCCAGACCTACGGGCAGGCGTTCCTCGTCCTGGGCCAGTGCGCCGAAAACGAGAACAAACTCCCGGAGGCAATGGAGCATTACTGCCGCGCCGTCGCCATCTTCTACCAGGAACCCGCAATCGTCGCCGACGCACAAAAGCGGATTGACGAATTACGGAAGAAAGGCGTTACCACGCCCTGACCAAGCCAGATTTCCATTTCAAAATCATGATCAAACACCACCAGCGTCACCTATCAAAGGCTCTGCCAGTCATTCTTTCACTCATTGCCGCTGCCACCTCGTCAGCGCAGGACGCGGCGCCCGGGGCGAGCAATCATTCCGTTCTTCAAACGATCACGCAGGGCGGCCCGCTGATCATGTTCATCTGGGTCTGCATCCTTGCGACCTCGGTCATCATGGTCACCATCATCATCCAACTCGCGATCAAGTTGAAAAAGGACAAGCTCGCGCCGCCGCCGCTCGTGGACAGCCTTCGCCAGTTGATCAATTCGGGCAATTACCAGGAGGCTTGGGAGACCTGCAACGCGAACAGAAACTACCTCGCCAACGTCCTCAAGGCCGGCCTCGGGCGCGTCGGCCGCGGCAAGGACGCCGTGGAATCCGCTTTCTCCGAGCACGGCCTCCGCGAAGCGACCCTCCTCCGCACCAGCAACAGTTACCTCTCCGTCATCGGCGTCGTCAGCCCGATGATCGGGCTACTCGGAACCGTCATCGGCATGATGGGCGCATTCGCCGTCCTCGGCGCCACCGGGATGAGCAATCCAAAGGAACTCTCGCTGAAGATCTCCGAGGTGCTCCTCGCCACCGCAGCGGGCCTGTTCATCGCGATCCCTGCGTTCGTCGCGTATTACATTTTCCGCAATATCTCCCAGGCCTCGATCGTCTTTGCCGATGACATCGTGAACACGCTCGTCAGCGACATTCCCTACGAAGAGCTTGCCGGCATGCACATCGGGGAAACTTTTGCCGCTGCAGGCGCCGTCCCGATGGCAGCCCCGATGGCCATGGCCGGCGTCCCAAGGGCGGGCATGGCAATGGCAAACTGCCCGGTTTGCGCCGGCACCGTGGGCGTCGGCTCCAGCCCTTGCCCACACTGCGGCTCCGTGCTCAGTTGGTAATCATCCATGTCGCACCAGACCAAATCCCAGAAGGCTAAAGCGGAAACTCGGGCGCTTCCCGAGGCCGAGCCGGAGTTTCAGATCGCCCCGATGATTGATATTCTGCTCGTGCTCCTGGTCTTCTTCATGACGATCGCCACGGATCAGGTGCTCCAAGTCAGCAAGGACGTGACGCTGCCAGTCGCCAAGGATGCAAAGGAGCCTGACTCGAAAGAAATAGGCAGCGAATTGATCGTCAATGTCATCTGGAACGAGATCGCCAGCCAGGGAGCGATCCGCCTGGGCGAGACCGACATCGAAATCGCGCAGCTTCACGCCACGATTGATGCCAAAAAGAAAATCGATCCCAACCTCCGCGTCATCATCCGCGGGGACAAGAGCGTCAAATACGAATACATCAAGTCCGTCATGCAAACGATCGGCAAGGCGGGCGTCCCCAACGTCATCTTCAGCGCGGTGGACAAGGAGATGCAGAAGTAAAACCTCAACCCAAACCTAGAAAGAAAACACACTTATGGCAGGAGGCGGAGGCGGAGAAGACGGAGATTTTGGATTTCAAATTGCACCCATGGTGGACGTGGTGTTCGTCCTCCTGCTTTTTTTCATGGCGTGCGCGGGGCAGAACATCAAAGAGCGTTACCTCGAGATATTTCTCCCCAGCGGGCAGGCGGCGACGGATGCGAGCCAGGTTCGCACTCCGATCATCGTGGATATTGACGGGCGCGGGAACGTGTTCGTGAACAACGAGTCGAAATCAGCGGGCGAAAAGGACAAGGAGCTGGCGCAGCTCGCGGGGTTTCTCAAGGCCAGCGTCGAGTCCTCCCCGGAGGATCCCGTGATCATCCGCCCGGCCGCCGACACCCGGCACGAACGGGTCATTGATGTGTTGAACGCCTGCCGCCTGGCGAAAGTGAAGCACCTCAGCTTTGGCTGACCGACAGCCGCTGCGCCAATACGTCAGGTGTACTTGAGCACTTCCTCGATGGTGGTCTCGCCGTCGTAAATCGTCCGCATTCCGTCCTCGCGCAGCGACAGCATGCCAAGCTCGATCGCCTTTTGTTTCAGCACCACCGAGGGCGCGCGCTGGTTGATCAGTTCACGCAGCGGATCGGTGATGTTCAGAAGCTCGTAGATCCCCTTGCGCCCGCGGTAACCTGTGTTGTTGCAAAAGTCGCAACCGGATCCGAAGTGGAAGTTTTTGTCGCCGATCTCCTGCGCGGTCAGATTGAGCTGCGCCAGCACGCTTTCACTTGGCTCATACGTCGTCTTGCACTGCGTGCAGATCCTGCGGATCAGGCGCTGGCCCAGCACCCCCTCGAGCGAGGCCGAGATGAGGAATGGCTCGACGCCCATGTCAATCAACCGCGTCACCGCGCCCGGCGCGTCATTCGTGTGGAGCGTCGTGAAGACCAGATGCCCCGTCAGCGATGCCTGGATCGCGATTTGCGCCGTCTCCACGTCACGGGTCTCGCCGACCATGATCCGATCCGGATCCTGCCGGAGAAATGCGCGGAGCACGCGCGCGAAAGTCAGGCCGATGTTGTCGTTGATCGGCACCTGGATGATTCCCTCCATGTCGTACTCCACCGGATCCTCGCACGTGAGCACCTTGGAATCTATCGTGTTGATCTTGTTCAGGCAGGCGTAGAGCGTAGTCGTCTTGCCGGAGCCGGTCGGCCCGGTGACGATGAAAATGCCATTCGGCTTCTCGATCGTGTGGATCAGGTAATTGTAGATGTAAGTCGGCATCCCGAGTGACTCGAGTTCCAGCTTCACGGTCGAGCGATCAAGCACGCGGAGCACGACGGATTCGCCGAACTGCGTGGGCAGCGTGCTCACGCGCAGGTCCACCGGGCGTCCTCCGATGATTTTCTGGATGCGCCCATCCTGCGGGATGCGGCGCTCGGCGATGTTCAGGTTGCTCATCACCTTCACGCGCGAAATCACCGGATTCGCGAGGTGCCTCGGCGGCGGCGCCATTTCGTAAAGGGCGCCATCCACCCGGTAGCGGATTTTGAAATCGGTCTCGAACGGCTCGAAATGGATGTCACTCGCCCGGTCCTGGATCGCCTGCGCGAGCACCAGGTCCACGTAGCGGATGATCGGCGCGGAGTTCGCCTCGTTCTCCAGTTCACTCACATCCATCTCGCCCTCCGGCCCGAAGTGGATGCCGCCGCCAAGCTCCTGCAAGACGAGATCGAGGTTCGCGATGTCCGAGCCGTAATGTTTCTTGATGAGATCCTCGATCTGGTAGATCGGCGAGACCACCGCCTGGACATCGAGGCCGAGCGCAAACCGGAGATCCTCCATCGTCTG
Source organism: Prosthecobacter debontii (assembly GCA_945861385.1). Lineage (GTDB taxonomy): Bacteria > Verrucomicrobiota > Verrucomicrobiia > Chthoniobacterales > Chthoniobacteraceae > SXWH01. The sequence goes on along the minus strand of CAMAUI010000007.1, from coordinate 15,255 downwards.
CTGGTTCAGCGGGTCGCAGAGCGCGACTTGCAGCACATGATCGTCGAACCCGAGCGGAAATGCCCGCTGCATCTGGGCGACGCTCGCCGGCATCAGCCGGATAACCTCCGGTGGCACCGCGAAATCCTTCAGGTTCACATAGTCGGCGCCGATCGCATCGGCGATCACCGTGTAGTATCCGGCTTCGTCAGTGATTTGGTAGTCAGCCAGGACATCACACAGGCTCTTCCCCGTCGCGGCGACTTCCTGCAGGATATCCTCGGCGATGCCCTCGTCCACGAGGCCGGCTTCAATAAAGAGATGGAGAGTTTGTTTGGCGTTCATTGAGTCAAAAATCAGCGGCCCACTTCTCGTCCCGCGAGGAGTTGCGCGGCAAGCTCGGGATCCTGCGCCTTGGAAAACACCTCCGTCCGCGCGATGATCCCGGCAAGGTAAAGATCCACGAGCGATTGCTCGATCGTCATCATCCCGTACTTCCCGCCAGTCTGGATTTCCGTGGCGATGCGGAATGTCTTGTTGTCACGGATGAGCGCCGCGACCGCATGGGTGTTGAGCATCACCTCGAAGACGGCGACACGCCCGGGGCGGTCAATGCGCGGGACGAGCAACTGTGAAATCACGGCCTTGAGGTTCGTGGAAATCTGCACCCGGATCTGCTCCTGCTGGCCGGCAGGGAATGAATCCACGATCCGGTCCACGGTCCGCCCCGCGCCCGTCGTGTGCAGCGTCGAGAGCACGAGATGCCCGGTCTCCGCCGCGCGGATCGCCGTTTCCATCGTCTCCAGGTCGCGCATTTCGCCGACGAAGATCACGTCCGGATCCTGACGCAGCGCGCGGCGCAATCCCTCGGCAAACCCCGGCACATCCGTCCCGATCTCGCGCTGGTTCACCATGCCTGCCTGGTGCTCGTGAACGTATTCAATCGGATCCTCGATGGTGACGATGTGCGAACCGATGTCCCGGTTGATCGTGCCCAGCATCGCCGCGAGCGTGGTGGTCTTTCCCGACCCGGTCGGCCCGGTCACGAGCACAAGGCCGCGCGGGAGCCGGATCAGTTCGTTCACCGCCGCAGGCATCCCGATCTCGCCGAAGGAAAGCATCTGCTTCGGCAGCAGCCGCAGCGCCATCGCGGTCGTGTGTTTCTGCCGGTAGAGGCTCACCCGAAAACGGTTCCGCCCCGCGTGCGAAATCGCAAAGTCCACGCTGCCCTCGGTGTTCAGCCGGTGGATCTGCTCCCCGGTCGCGATCTCCCGCGCCATGTTGTCCGTGTCCTCGGCGAAAAGCGCCCGCGTCTCCATCCGCACGAGCGTCCCGTGGATTCTCAGCGCCGGCGGCGAGCCCACGCTCAAATGCAGGTCGGACGCACCGGATTCAACCGCCAGGCGGAGCAAATCCTCCATCGGCGCAAAAGCGCCACGACCACCCGCCGTGACAGCCGGCACATTCACCCGTGCAGGCGCGCTGCCAATGACTGTCTCCGGTGTGCTTTTTCCAAATCCAAAAATCGCCATGGTTCCTCCGTCAATCGGCGTCCGACATCGTCACGGCGATGACCTCCTCCGCCGTCGTCATGCCGGAGAGCACCTTGCGAATTCCATCCTCACGCAACGTCCGCATGCCCATCTCGCGGGCGCGCTTGCGGAGTTCCACGGTCGTCGCCTTGCTGTTGATCATGTGGCGGACTTCGTCATCCACGACAAAAATTTCGAAGATGCCCGCCCTTCCCTTGTAGCCGGTGTGCTTGCACTTCTCGCAGCCATTTCCATGCACGACCGACCCACCGCTGATCTGTGAGCGGTCAATCCCGAGGCCGCTGATTTCGCTGTCGAGCAGGTCATACGTGTGTTTGCAGTTCTGGCAGACTTTGCGGACGAGCCGCTGCGCCATCATCGCGCGCACGGCGGAACTCACGAGGAACGGCTGCACGCCGATGTCCACGAGACGCGCGATGGCGCTCGGGGCGTCGTTGGTGTGGAGCGTGGAAAAAACAAGGTGGCCGGTGAGCGAGGCGTTGATCGCGATGTTTGCGGTTTCCGGATCCCGGATCTCACCGATCATGATGACATTCGGCGCCTGCCGGAGCATCGAGCGCAGCGCAGCGGGAAAGCTCATGCCCACCTCCGCATTCACCTGCACCTGGTTGATGCCAGCCATCTGGTACTCCACGGGATCCTCCACCGTGATGAGCTTCTTGTCGGGCTTGTTGATGTAATTCAGGCAGGCGTAAAGCGTGGTCGTCTTTCCGGAGCCAGTCGGCCCGGTGACGAGCAGGATGCCATCCGGCAGTGTGATCAGGTGCTCGAACGTCGCCTGGTCATCGCTCAGGAAGCCCAGTTGCGGCAGGCCGAGCGAGAGACTCGACTTGTCGAGGATACGCATGACCACGGATTCGCCGTACGATGTCGGGATCGTCGAAACACGGAGATCGATCTGCTTCTGGCCGAGCTTCACCTGGATGCGCCCGTCCTGCGGAAGCCGCTTCTCCGCGATGGACATCGTGCCCGTCATGATCTTGATGCGTGAAACGATCGCCGCCTGCAGCCTCTTCGGCGGATTCTGCATTTCCAGCAGCACCCCATCCACGCGGAACCGGATGCGCAGCCGCTTCTCGAGAGGCTCGATGTGAATATCCGAGGCCCGCATGTTGTAGGCCTCGATCAGCATCATGGTGACCAGCTTGATGATCGGCGCATCCCCACCCGTCCCGTCACTCAGCATCGCACCGACATCCGTGTCGCCGATCGAGATCGCACCCGTGAGATTTTCGAGATTCGCCACGGCATCCTCCGCCGTCCCGTAATACTTCATGAGCGCGGTCGTCAGGGCATCCTTCGTGGTGCAGACGAAATCCACCTGCCGCTGTGCAAGCGCCTGCACCGAGTCCAGCGTGTCAAAGTTCAGGGGGTTGTCCACCGCCACCACCACGCCGCCAAGTTCATCCGTGCCGATCGGCACCACCCGGTAGCGTCTCGCCGCGTCGGCGGGGATGAGGGCGATGATATCTTGCGGGACTTGGAGATCGTCGAGCCGCACGAAATCCATCGCCGCGTTCGCAGCGATCGCCCTGCCCAGATCCTCCTGGGAGAGCACACGACTCTCGATCAGCACATCCACTGCCGACTTCTTCGGCGTGGCGGCGGCGCGGGCGCTGGCGGCCTGCTCCTCGGTGATGTGTGCGGTTTCCTGAAGAACCTGGAGGATGTAATCGTCGTTGGCTGCCACGGTTAAATGATGATGGGCGAAATTCGGAGCACGTCTGTTTTGCGTCTTTCGGGGAAAGGCGATGGTTCCTACATTCCTCAATTCCAAGCAACCACTGTTTTCGTGAATTCGGCCACCGGGCCTGCAATTCCCCGCTTGCGGCGCAATTCCCCCCGTCCGACATTCCGGCATGAAAACGACTCCCATGTTCATCGGAGGCGCGTGGACCGGGGCCGCGGATGGGCGAACCCGCGATATCCACAACCCCTCGACCAACGAACGCATCGCCACCGCCGCCGATGGCTCCGCCCGCGACGCCGAAAAGGCCATCGCCTTTGCCCGCTCGGCATTCGACAGCGGCCCGTGGCCGCGGATGCGCGCGCAGGAACGCGCCGCCTTCCTCCTCAAGATCGCCGACTTGATTGACACCCACGCCGCCGAGCTGGCGACCACTGAAACGCGAAACAACGGCAAGCCACTCCGCGAGGCGCGCTACGACGTGGCGGACGCGGCAAACTGCTTCCGCTACTACGCCGGCCTCGCCAGCAAACCGCTCGGCCAGACCTTCGAAGTCCCGGACCCTGCCATGCAGACGATGGTCGTCCGCGAGCCCATCGGCGTCTGCGGCCAGATCATCCCGTGGAATTACCCGCTCCTCATGGCCGCGTGGAAACTCGCCCCCGGCCTCGCCGCCGGGAACTGCTGCATCCTCAAACCCGCCGAAGCCACACCGCTCACCGCCGTCCGCCTCTTCGAACTCATCGCCGAGGCCGGCCTTCCCGCGGGTGCGGCGCAGTTGCTCCTCGGCCCCGGCCCGGAGGCGGGGCACGCGCTCGCAGCCTCGCCGCTCGTGGACAAGATCGCATTCACCGGAGGCACCGTCACCGGCCGCGCGATCATCGCGGCAGCCACGGGCAATTTGAAAAAAATCACGCTCGAACTCGGCGGGAAATCCCCGTGCATCGTCTTCGCCGACGCGGACCAGGACATCGCGCTGGAGTTCGCCATGTTCGCCGCGTTCGCCGGCCAGGGCGAGGTGTGCAGCGCAGGGTCGCGCCTGCTCGTGGAAAAGAAAATCGCCTCCCGTTTTCTCCCGCGCCTCGCCGAGGCCACCGCGAAAATCGCAGTCGGCGACGGCCTCGACGAACTCACCGAGATGGGCCCCCTCATCACCCCGCAGCACATGGAGCGCGTGCTCGGCTACATCGCAGCCGGCAAGGCCGAGGGTGCGGAACTTCTCTGCGGCGGCCACCGCCTCACGGAGGGTGCGCTCGCCCGCGGCAACTTCGTGGCACCCACGATCTTCGCCAGCACGAGGCCCGAGATGCGCATCATCCGCGAGGAAATCTTCGGCCCGGTGCTCAGCGTGCAACTCTTCGAGGACGAAGCCGACGCCATCCGCATCGCCAACGACACTCCCTACGGCCTCGCCGGCGGCGTCTTCACCGGCGACGGTGCGAAGGGTCTGCGCGTCCTCCGCGCCCTGCGCGCGGGCATCACATGGCTGAACAGCTACCATCCCACGTTCAACGAAGCGCCATGGGGCGGCTACAAACAGAGCGGCTGGGGCCGCGAACTCGGCACCTGGGGCCTCGACGAATATCTCGAAACCAAACAGATCAACATCAACCTCGCCCCCGCGAAACCTGGCTGGTTCCGCAGCGCAGGCCAGCCCGCTGCCAGCGATTCTTGATGCGCCAACCACGCCGCAAATCCCAAGGAGGAGATTGCGCCACACGCCACTGGAAAGATCGCTGCCTTGCGCTATCCGCGAGCCGGTGTGCTTCGATGAAAGCGCCCATCGCTGCCGCGTGGGAGCGGCGATCGTGGGATTGGGAAAAGCGAGCCCGGACCTGCCTCCCTGTTGTCGCTGGAACGCGCCTGCCATTGGCTGCATCCACTGAATCTCTCCGGCGTCATCCTCGCCGCGAGGCTGCGGTTGACACCCCGTGGATTTGTGAAAATGTGCGCGCGCTATGTTGCCTCGAATACTCCGCCCGCTCGCAGCCGCCCTGCTTCTCACCTCGCCCCAATCATACGCAGTGGTCGTCGCCGGTGGCGATGGCACTCAGAATTTATCCGCGCCGACGGATGATTTCGGCTGGGCAAATGTGGGACGTGTCTTTGACACGCAGGACGGGTTTTTCGTCAGCGGCGTGTACCTCGGGGATGGCTGGATGTTGTCGGCGTATCACGGGGTGCGCAATGCGGGGGCGACGGGCTTTCAATTCGGCTCGGTGTTCCTCAATGGCGGATCCTACACCGTGAACGCGATGACTGCGGTGCGCCTGCAAAATGCGGATACCACACTGGCAGACCTGGCGCTTTTTCAACTCACCAGCATACCCGCAGGCCTGCCATCGCTCACACTCGCAAGCGCAAACCCGACGAACGGGCGTGCGCTCACCATGATGGGCAACGGCCCTGACCGGAACGCAGCCGAGACACACTGGAATGTGAACACAATGGTGAATCCATGGACGTGGGTGGAAACCGGAGGCCCTGGCGATTTGCAGGGATACAAGTGGACGCCGGGGGCGCAGTCGTTGCGCTGGGGGACGAACAACATCACGGCGTTCAGCGGCGGCTCGACGACGGATGTGCTCAATAACACCTTTGGCAAAACCACCATCTTCAAAACAAACTTCAATGATTCCACCGATGAAGCACAGGCTGGCGGCGGGGACTCAGGCGGCGGAGTATTTTGGAAGGTAGGAAGCAACTGGGTGCTCGGCGGCATCATGGTCAGCACTGGGATATTCAGCGGGCAGCCGGCCAGCACCTCCGTGTTTGGCGACGAAACCTACTCCGCCAATGTGGCGACCTATCGCAGCCAGATCATCTCCATCATCCCGGAGCCATCGTCCGCGCTGCTCGTGCTGGCCGGGGCCGGGCTGCTCGCCCGCAGGCGGCGGGCGCAAAAATAATCCTAAACCCTCCTGAATCGTGAATGGGAACTCGTGTTTCTCCCGGGTAGGGTGGGCGTCTCGCCCGCCGGTTTGGGCGTCTCGCCCAAACGAACTGCCATGGCGTCCAAGGCGGTTCCGAAAGACCGCGACGCAAGATGCGTCGCTCGGCGGGCAGGATGCCCACCCTACCCGAAACGCCCACTCCCCTTTCGGCGATTCTCATCATCCTAAAAACGGCAGTTGAGTGCGGGAGGGAGCGGCGCGGTCCGTGGATCGCGTTGCGCGCAGCTCGGGATGGTGGCGCTAATCGCGTTTACATCCTTCGAACTGCTTTTTTAAGGATAATAGCAAGTTTGGGGAACCTAGCCGCCTGGCCTCCCTCTCTCTTGGAAAAGCAAAACAAATTGCCTCCCCCGGGGTTCTTTCCCATGTTCCGCGCCCCGCGCGGCGGAATACGCACCAATGAACGACCAAACGAGCAACCAGGCCGGCTCCCGCGACGACCCGGAACGCGACCTGCGGCTCATGAAACTCATCGGGGCGGGCGATGAGGAGGCATTCCGGGAGCTGGTCGAGGCCCATCAGCTCCGCGTCCTCGGCACGGCCATACGGATGCTCGGGGATCACGCGGATGCGGAAGACATCGCCCAGGAGGTCTTCGTGCGCGTGTGGAAAGGCGCGGCGCGCTGGGAGCCGTCCGCGAAATTTACGACGTGGCTTTACACGATCATCCGCAATTGCGTGTTCAACGAAATCCGCCGCCGCAAACGCCACCCGGCGGACTCGCTCGAAGCGGAGCGGGACGACGAAAATCACCCGCGGCAGTTTTTGAATCCCTCCACCAAAGCCCCCGACGCGGCGCTGCTCGACGACGAAATGCAGGACGCAATCGAGCGGGCGATCCAGGAGCTGCCCGAGGCGCAGCGCATGGCGGTGATCCTGCGCCGCTACCAGGACGTGAGCTACGAGGAGATCGCGGAGGTTCTCGATCTCACGGTCCTCGCCGTGAAGAGCGTGCTTTTCCGCGCCCGCACGACGCTGCGCGAAAAACTCCGCGAGTATCTCGGCGATTGAGCCGCCGCCCGCCGCCAGCATTGCTCCCATCGGGGTGAAGTGGCTAATTGCGCCATGCTTCCGTTTTCCATCGAGTTCGCTCCGTCCTTCCGCCCGCGTCCCATCCGGCACGTAGTGATGGATTGGGACGGCACCACCGTACTGAGCCGCGCGGGCTGGTGTGAGATGATGACGGACATCTACGTCGAGAACCTGCCGCATCTGCACGGCGAGACGGAGGAATCGCGCCGTGAGTATTCGTGGGCCGAGTTGATGCGGCTCACAGGCCGCCCGAGCATCCACCAAATGGAACACCTCGCCGCCCTTGTCGCCGCACGCGGCGGCACACCGGCGGAACCGGCGCAATATCAAGCCGCGTATCAGCAGCGGCTCGCCCGGCTTGTGGAGGAGCGGCTCGATCAGATCCGCAGCGGCACGCTGGCCGCCGCCACTCTGCTCCTCACCGGTGTCGTCGAGATGTTCGGACACCTCCGCGAACGGGGGATCCGCATCTCGCTGGCAACGGGCACACCGCTCGCCGACATCCGCGCCGAGGTGGCGCTGCTCGGTGTGGCCGATTATTTCGACGGCGGAATCTTCGGCCCGGCCGACATCCACGACCGCGAGTTTTCCAAACGCGCAATCATTGATGCACTTCTCCGCGAATATGCGCTCGATGGCTGCTCGCTGCTTGCCTTCGGCGACGGGCCGGCGGAGATCGCCGCCGCAAAAGCCGTCGGCGGCCTCGCTGTCGCAGTCGCCAGCGACGAAAGCAACAACGGCTCCGGGCGCATTGATCCCGCCAAGCGCGCGATCCTCCTCGGCGCGGGGGCGGACGCCGTGATCGCCGACTTCCGCCAACCATCGCAACTTCTGGACGCGCTCACCCGATGACCCGGCTCGATCTTTCCTCGCTCCGCGTCCTCCCGCTCGCCATGCGCGACAGCCTGCTGGATGTGGAAAAAATCCTCGTGCCCCCCGATTCCCCCGCCCCGCCACTGGGCGATGCTGCCGCTGCATCCGTCACGCTCGCCGCGGGAAAAATCCGTGAAGCGCGCGCGCGCGGCGCATCAGTCATCCTCATGTACGGCGCGCACCTCCTGCGGAACGGCGCGGCGCTGATCGTCACCGAAATGCTCGAGCGCGGATGGATCACCCATCTCGCGACGAACGGCGCCGGCAGCATCCACGACTGGGAATTTGCGTGGCTCGGACGCTCGTGCGAGCGCGTCGCGGAAAACATCGCGGACGGCACATTCGGCGCGTGGGAGGAGACCGGCAGGAACCTCCACCTCGCGCTTCTCGCCGGCGGAGTGAATGGCGCGGGCTACGGCGCGAGCGTGGGGCGTTTCATCCACGAGGACGGCTGCACGCTGCCCGCGCACGGCGGGATTCGCGAGCGTCTCACCCACCCGGATGGCGACGCGCCCGCATTGGCGGAACTGCTCACGGAGATGCAGCGCCACGCCCTCGCCGCCGGCCGGCACGAAGTCATCCATCGCTGGAAGCACGCCTCCCTGCTCGCGCAGGCCCACCGGCTTGGCATCCCGGCGACAGTGCATCCGGGCATCGGCTACGACATCGTGAGCTGCCATCCGCTTTTCAACGGCGCCATGATCGGGCGCGCGGCGGCGGAGGATTTCCGCGTCTTTTGCGGCAGCGTGGACTCGCTCGATGGCGGCGTGGTCCTCGCCGTCGGCTCGGCCGTCATGGCACCGCAGGTGTTTGAAAAAAGCGCGAGCTGTGTGAACAACCTGCGCGTGCAGGATGAGCGCCCGATCCTGCATGGGCACAGCATCTTCGTCGTGGACCTGCAGGATGGCGGCGGCTGGGACTGGGCTGCTGGGGAACCGCCGGCAACCTCGCCGGCATACTACCTTCGCTTCTGCAAAAGCTTTTCCCGTATGGGCGGAGCCATGCGCTACGCGCAATGCGACAACCTCGCCTTCATGCACAATCTCCTGCACGCCCTGCGGGCGTGATGCGCTTCACCGGGTCGCCAGCCAGCCGCGCACCACGCACCAGAGCTTCGCGATCCGCCCGATCCGGTGGCGCCGCCCGATCACACGAAAACCATCCGCCTCGATCTTCGCGAGCAGCCGCGAGTACACGAGGCGCATGATCTCCGCGGCGACGAGCGCCCGGCGGTCGCCGCGGGGCATCACATCGCATGCTGCCTTGTAAAATGCCCGCGCCCGTTCCGCCTCGAACCGCATCAGCGCCGCAAACCCCTCCTCCGGCCGACCCGCGATGATCGCCTCCGCGCTCACCCCGAAGCGCGCCATGTCCTCCGCGGGCAGGTACACGCGACCGCCGTTCGCCGCATCCACACCGACATCGCGGATGATGTTGGTGAGCTGGAGCGCAAGCCCGAGGTTCACCGCGTATTCCCGCGAGGCCGGCTCCCTCGCCCCGAAAATCCCGATGCTCACCAGCCCGACGACGCTCGCGACACGATGGCAGTAAAGCCGCAGATCCTCCCATCTCTCGTAACGGGCGCCGCGGAGGTCCATCTCCACGCCCGTGATGATCTCGTGAAAATGCCCAACCTCCAGGCGGTGCCTCGCGATCACCTCACGGACGCCCGCCGCCAGCGCGGGCTCCCCGGCGCACGGCCCGGCGAGCGCCTCGCGCCACCGGCCGAGCGCGGCGGCTTTCTCCGCGGCATCGCCCTCGCCGTCCGCGATGTCATCCACGATCCGGCAAAATGCGTAAAAGGTGCTGATGTCAGCGCGGCATTCGCGCGGAAGGGCGATGAATGCCAGCGCGAGATTCGAGCGGCTCGCGCGAGTGATAGCCGCCGCATCGTTCACGCGAGGATGTCGTCGAGCACGCGCCCGTGTGCGATCTCGATGCGCCGCTCGCCGGCGGCGTGCGGCAACCCCGTGCCCGCCGACACGACCACCGCCACGCCATAGCGGGCCGGCACGCCATGCAGCAGGCGGCGGAATGCAGGGACATCCTGCGGCTCAAGGAATCCATCGAGGTTCTGCACAAAAACCACCGCCGGGTCATTCACCAGCGCCCGCGCAAGCGCCACACGGTGCTGAAGCGCAGGCGGCAGGTTTTTCGCATTCGCGAATTCCGAGAGTCCGGTGAACGCGATGAGATCCTCAGTCCTCGCCTGCGCCGCCTGCGGCCCGACCTGGCTGATTTTGAAGGCGGGCATCGCCACATTTTCGAGGACGCTGAACGACGACAGAAGAAAGGGTGAGTCAAACACGTAGCCGCAGCGATTGCTGCGAAGCTCCGCGCGGCTGTCTTCCGTCAGTTCGTTCGTCCCATCTCCGTCGAAAACGATCTCCCCGGAATCCGGCACCTCGATGAGGCCCATCAATTCGAGGATCAGGTTCTTTCCGCATCCGTCAGCGCCCGCCAGCACCGTCACCGATGCCGGGGAGATCGCGAGCGACACATCTGCCACGCACGACTCCACGCCGGCGCCAGTCCGCCGGCACGAGACTGCGCGCAATTCGATGAGTGGGTCGCGATTCACGCCGTGATGAAAAGCCGCGCGCACCGCGCAGTGCAAGCGGCGAACGGAAGCAAGTGGATCGGTGTCGCCATCCGCCCCGCTTGAAATCGCGGGGGAACCAAAGAAAAAACGCCGCATTTTTGCCGCGATCAGGCGGCGTGGCCGTGGGGGCGCTACTCGCCGGCAGGTTTCTTCTTCGTGTTCGCGAGGTTGAAAAAATCGAACGGCTTCGCAGGCTGAAGCGCGGGATCGGACTCGGTGGGAGTCGGGTTGCTCGCAACGCCCGGGGTGTCCTTCGGCGGTATCGCCCCTTCTTTCGGAGGCATTGCAGTTGGATCGCCAGGTTTTTCGCCGGCCTGCGCCACAACGGGCTTTCCACCTTCTCCCGGCTTCTCTCCCGGTTGTTTGCCCCGCAACTTCTGGGCGTCCATGACAAGTCTGTAGTTCGATGCCGTTTTCGCGAGCGCGTCAAAATTCGTCTGTGTGGTAATCCTGATGGTTTCCGAATCTCCGTGTGTGACGATGATGTCGTACTCCACTTGCTCCCTGTTTCCGGCATTAACCTCAGTGAGAAACAACTCCACGCTCTCCGAGCCACGCAACGGCTTCAACACCTCGGTGCCAGTCTTGATATACCACGAGGAAGATTTGTAGGAGCCCTCGCCGTAGGACCTCTTGACGAGGAGCGTCCAGTTCACCTCCCCCTCGGCAAAATTGCGGATCGTGTTGTTCCGCAACGTAATTCCGAGACCCTGAACCTTGTGCATCCTCTCGGAACCCTCACCGGCCTTGCGGTAACCCAGCTTATTCTTTGAGGCATTCATGAGAATGCCGTTTTTCTCCTCTGCCAGTCCGGTGCAAACCATCGCAACGAATGTGAGGAGTATGGTGAAAAAGCGAGGTGATGTTTTCATGATGGACAGTGTTGTGGAGTATTTAGGCTTCTTCCTCCTCTTTATCAAACCCCGGAATGTAAAAAGATTGTAGAAAATCCCTGGGGGCTGCATCGCGCTCCGGCGCGCCTTTACACGGACGAATTCGCGGCGGTAGCGTCCCGGCGTGACTGAAACAGAAGCCTGCATCGCTCTGAACATGATCCCCGGGCTCGGCCCCGTGCGGCTGCGCGCGCTGCTCGAGTGCTTCGAGACGCCCCAGCGGGTGCTCGGGGCGGGACGCGCCGCCCTGAAGGCGGTGAAGGGCGTCGGCGCGGAGACGGCGGAGGCGCTGGCGAACTGGGAGAGCCATGTGGATCTGCCCGCGGAGATGAAACGGGTCGGGGAGTTTGGCGCAACGGTGGTGACGTGGAACTCCCCGGAGTATCCGGAGAGCCTCGCCACCATCACCAACCCGCCGATCGTCCTTTATGTATGGGGCGATCTCCGCCGCGAAGATTCCCGCGCACTCGGCATCGTCGGCTCCCGCAACGTCACCCACTACGGCACCGAGTGCGCGCGGAAGATTTCCTTCCAGCTCGCCTACGCGGGCTACACCGTCGTGAGCGGCCTCGCCCGTGGGATTGACACCGCAGCGCATCAGGGCGCGCTCGCGGCAAAAGGCCGCACCATCGCGGTGATCGGCAGCGGCCTCATGGAATTGTACCCGCCGGAGAACCAGGGCCTCGCGGAAAAAATCGCGGCATCCGGCGCAGTCGTCAGCGAGTACCCCATGTGCCGCCCGGCGGACCGGCAGACGTTCCCCTACCGAAACCGGATCGTCGCCGGCTGGGGCAAGGGTCTCCTCGTGGTCGAGGCCGGGCTCAACAGCGGCGCACTCATCACCGCACATCAGGCCCTCGATCATGGCCGCAGCATTTACGCCGTGCCCGGCCCGATTGACCGTCCGACCAGCGCAGGCTCGAACCGCCTCATCCAGCAGGGCGCGCGGCTCATCACCGGGGCGGAGGACATTCTCGAAGACCTCGGCGCACTTTTCCCACCGGATCGGCAGGCAGCTTCCGGCCAGTCGAAAAAGGAATCGCCGGCAGATCCCGCGATCCTCAGCCACGATGAAACCCTCGTCGCCACCGCCTTGGAGGCAGGCGAGCTTTCACTCGATGAACTCACCGCCGCCACCCGTCTCCCGTCGTACAAAGTGAGCAGCACCCTCACCATGCTCGAGATGAAGCGCGTGATCCGCGCGCTGCCGGGCCAGCGCTTCGCGAGGGTGAACTGCGGATAGACCGCCTCCCTTCCGATCATTCCCACCGCACAATTCGCAACGGCCTGCGCGCAATTGGCACTTTCACTTTTGCCCGCCGCTCCGTTACACCCCGCGCACGATGTCTTCGCTCAATAGGAAATTCCCGCGTCTGCTGCCAAACCCGATCAGGAAAGGGATGAGTGTGACGCAATTGGTGGACGATACGTTCAAGGCCTACAACGGCGCCCGGCTGGCGGAGGCGTGCCGGCTTTTCACCCAAAAGATGATCGCGGGAAACGGCACGGTGGGTATGTCGCTGACCGGAGCGCTGACACCCGCGGGGCTCGGCAAAGCGGCGATCGTCCCGCTGATGAAGGCGGGCTTCGTGGACTGGATCATCTCGACGGGCGCGAATCTCTACCACGACCTGCACTATGGGCTGGGGATGGGCTTGTACGCAGGCTCGCCGTTTCTCGATGACGTGGTGCTGCGCAAGGAGGGGATCATCCGGATTTACGACGTGCTGTTTGATTACGATGTGCTGCTGGATACGGATGCGTTTGTGCGCGAGGTGATCCAGGGACCGGAGTTTCAGCGCACGATGGGAACCGACGAGTTCCACTTCCTTCTCGGGAAATATGTGGCGGCGCGCGAAAGGAAGCTTGGCATTCCGGAGACCAGCGTGCTCTCGGCGGCTTACCGCTACGGAGTGCCCATCTTCACGAGCAGCCCCGGCGACAGTTCGATCGGGATGAATGTGGCCGCGATGGCGTTGCGCGGATCCGAGCTGCTGATGGACGTGAACCGCGACGTGAACCAGACCGCCGCGATCGTGTACGACGCAAAAGCAGGCGGCGAAAAATCCTCGGTGTTCATCCTCGGCGGCGGTTCGCCAAAGAATTTCATGCTCCAAACGGAGCCTCAAATCCAGGAGGTCATGGGCATCGAGGAGCGCGGTCATGATTACTTTCTGCAATGCACCGACGCGCGCCCCGACACGGGCGGCCTCAGTGGCGCCACGCCCGCCGAGGCTGTGAGCTGGGGAAAAGTGGACCCCGACAACCTGCCCGACTGCGTCGTGTGCTACGCGGACAGCACGATCACGCTGCCGATCATCACAGCCTACGCGCTGGGCAAGGTGAAGCCGCGCAAGCGCAAGCGGCTCTTCGACCGCCGCGACGCGATGCTGGAGAAAATCCGCGCGATGTATTTCAAACACGGCCGCGTGGCGAAAATCGGACACCGCACCGATCTCGGGAAAAAGAAAAAGCCCGTGAAGGGCCGCAGCGGGCGGAGTGTCACGGGCACAAAGCGGGACTGACTCCCGATGCCAGCTCCTCAAGCGCCATTCTGCACTCCCCGGGAGGAATGGAAACGCCGTGTCCGCGAGGCGAACCATTCACTCTACGTCCACGTCATCGGCATCCCGTACAACACTGTGATCGAACCACACGATGACGAAACCCGCGTGGACCATGTGTGGATGAATATCGAGGTGCCGCCATGCGGACGCCTCAGCCTGAGCGTGAACACGCTTTCGCGCCTGAACCGTGACCGTGGCTTCGACCCGCGCATACGGATGGCTGTGGTGGCGTCCACCTACGACGCAAGGCCTGAGCCGCTCATCGAGGAGCACGCTCCGCTCGACTACATGGTGATCGAGGCGATGCAGAATGTGGAATACAAGACCTGGGAGCACGATGCACTCGAGGAATCCCTCATCGAGCGGGGACGCCGCGCCGTTCGAATCGAGGCCTGGGGCGAACTGTACATCCGCAGGCACCTCGGCATCCACCAGCTCCACAGCCGCCGCGCAAGTTGCGCGGTGCAGACGGACCACATCGGCAGGGATGGCGCGCTGAAACTATATTACCCGGACAAAACAGCGGAGTTGCTGATGATGAAATTTTGCGGGCAGGCGTGAGGGGCGGTCCGTTCCATCCTTCCCCTCCCCGCCTCCCATATTTTAGACACGCACGTCCCGATGAAGATTCTTCGCCACACGCAGCCCGGTTTTTCCAAGGCACTCGCCGCGCTCAAGCGCAATGCGGAGCCGTCGCTTGATGTCCGGCAGACCGTGGAAAGAATCATCGCGGATATCCGCAAGCGCGGGGATGCCGCGCTGATTGATCTCACGGAGAAATTCGGCGGACCGAAGCTGAAGCCCGCACAACTCGCGGTGACAGAGCGCGCCTCCGTGGATACGGCAGTCCGCAAAGCCATCGCCACCTCACACAAGAACGTCTTCGCCTTCGCCAAAAAGAGCCTCCGCAAATCGTGGAGCGGGCGGAACGCACAGGGCGCATACGTCGGCGAACGCTTCGACCCATTCCAGCGCGTCGGCGTGTATGTTCCCGGCGGCACGGCACCGCTCGTCTCCACGGCAGTGATGACCGTCACGCTCGCCGCGGCTGCGGGTTGCCCGGAGATCGTCGCCGTCACGCCATGCGGCAAGGACGGGTCGGTGAATCCCGCGCT
>CAMAUI010000006.1 GCA_945861385.1 Prosthecobacter debontii | reverse complement strand
TGCAAGCGGGATTGTCGTGAAGGCGCAGATTCATGCGGGCGGACGCGGGAAGGGGACTTTCAGGAATGGGTTCAAGGGAGGCGTGCATCTTTGCTCGTCGCCCGCCGAGGCAAAGGCGCTTGCCGCGAACATGCTCGGCCAGGTGCTCGTCACCCACCAGACCGGCTCGGGGGGAAAACTGGTGGGGAAAATTTTCGTCGGCGAGGCGGTGGAGATCGCGCGGGAGTTGTATCTCGCCGTGCTGCACGACCGCGCAACGAGCGGCTACACGATCATCGCGAGCACGGAGGGCGGCGTGAACATCGAGGAGGTCGCCGAGCACACGCCGGAGAAAATCGTGAAGGTGGCGGTCAACCCCGCGCTCGGTTTGCAGGCGTACCAGAGCCGCAACCTCGCCACGGCGCTCGGACTGCGCGGGCCGTTGATCAACCAGGCGGTGAAACTTTTCGGCAATCTCTTCACGCTCTTCGTGAAATGCGACTGCTCGATGGTGGAGGTGAACCCGCTCGTGGTGACCAAGGACGGACGACTCATGGCGCTCGATGCGAAGTTTAACTTCGACGACAACGCGCTCTACCGTCAGCCCGACGTGGTGGCGATGCGCGACAAAACCGAGGAAGACCCGCGCGAAGTGGCGGCGAGCGAATTCAACCTCAACTACATCGGCCTCGATGGAAACATCGCCTGCCTCGTGAACGGCGCGGGTCTCGCGATGGCGACGATGGACATCATCCAGCACTACGGCGGCAGCCCCGCGAACTTCCTCGATGTCGGCGGCGGCGCGAGCAAGGAGCAGGTAACGGCGGCTTTCAAAATCATCCTCAGCGACCCGAATGTGCGGGGCATCCTTGTGAACATCTTCGGCGGTATCATGGACTGCGACGTCATCGCCAACGGCATCGTCGCCGCCGCGAAGGAAGTGCATATCGCCATCCCGCTCGTCGTGCGCCTTGAAGGCAACAATGTGACCGCCGGCAAAGCCACACTCGCCGCGAGCGGCCTTGCCCTGCTCGGCGCGGATTCGCTCGACGACGCCGCGCAGAAGGTTGTCGCAGCGGTCAAAGCCCACTGAGTTTCATTCTTCATTCCAAAATTTCCACATGGCCATTCTAGTCACACCACAGACCCGCATCCTTGTTCAAGGCATCACCGGCGACTTCGGCTCGCGCCACGCGAAGCTCTCGCTTGACTACGGCACGCAACTCGTCGCCGGCGTCACGCCCGGCAAAGGCGGACAAGTCTTTGAGCACAACGGGCACAAGGTGCCTGTCTTCGACACCGTCACCGAAGCCGCACGCGAAACCGCTGCGACCGTGAGTGTCATCTTCGTTCCTCCACCATTCGCGGCGGATGCGATTTTGGAAAGCGTGGACGCAGGGCTGGATCTCGCCGTCGCCATCACCGAGGGCATTCCGGTGAACGACATGATCAAAGTGAAAGTCGGCATGGCTGGAAAAAAGACGCGCCTCATCGGGCCGAACTGCCCCGGCCTCGTCACGCCCGGCACCGGCGAGGATTCGCACGGCGGCTGCCGCATCGGCATCGCGCCCGGCTACATTCACAAACGCGGCAACGTCGGCGTCGTCTCGCGCAGCGGCACGCTCACCTACGAAGCCGTGTGGCAGCTCACCTCGCGCGGCATCGGCCAGAGCACGTGCGTCGGCATCGGCGGCGACCCCGTGAATGGCACTTCGCACCTCGACGTGCTGAAGATGTTCAACGATGACCCCGAGACCGAGGCCATCATCATGATCGGCGAAATCGGCGGCGACAAAGAGGAGGAAGCCGCCGCGTGGGCGAAAGCGAATTGCAAAAAGCCCATCGCCGCATTCATCGCCGGGGTCAGCGCGCCTCCCGGGCGGCGCATGGGCCATGCGGGAGCCATCGTGAGCGGTGGGAAGGGAACGGCTGCCGCCAAGATCGCCGCGCTCAGGGATGCCGGCATCGCCATCGTGCCCACTCCCGGAGTGATGGCGGACACGCTCTTGCAGCATTGGGGAAAAATCTGATTGCCGTGCTTGCGCGCGTGAAACCCCCTATTCATGTTCGCCGGCTTCCCGCCGCGCCCAGCGTCCGCGGGATTCATTCCACAACCCAACTTTCAATTTCCGCAACATGTCAGTCATCGCCAAAGGACTAGAAGGCGTCGTCGCAAACTCCACCGCGCTCTCGGATGTGCGCGGTGATATCGGCCAGCTCATTTACGCGGGCTATGACATTGATGAACTCGCCGGCAAAGTCTCGTTCGAGGAGATCATCCATCTTCTCTGGCACGGCGAACTTCCCACGCGGGAACAGCTCGAAAAATTGACGGCGTCCCTGCGCGCGCACCGCGAACTTCCACAGGGCGTCATTGATTTTCTCACTGCGGCACCGAGGGAGGCCTCCCCGATGGATGTTATCCGCACCGCAGTCTCGATGCTCGGCCTTTACGACAAGACTCACGCGGACACGAGCCCGGCCGCCAACCGCGAACGCGCCATCTGCATCACGGCGCGCATCGGGGTGATCGCCGGCTACTACCATCGCGCGAGGCAGGGCAGGAGCCTTCCGCCCGTCCGCACCGACATGGGGGAGGCCGCGCACTTCCTCTATTTGCTGAATGGTGAAGCGCCCAGCGTCGAGGCGGAGCGCACGCTCGACGTCGCCTACGTGCTGCACGCCGACCACGGCATGAATGCGAGCACGTTCGCCGCACGCGTCACCATCGCCACGCTGAGCGATATTTTTTCGGCCGTCACGAGCGCGATCGGCACCCTCAAGGGTCCGCTGCACGGCGGTGCGAACGAGGGGGTCATCCATATGCTCGAGGAGATCGGCAGCGAAGCCGCCGTGGATGCATGGCTCGAAAAGGCCCTTGCGGAGAAAAAGAAAATCATGGGCATCGGGCACCGGGTTTACAAAGTCCTCGACCCCCGCGCCCCGCACCTGCGCGCCATGGCCGTGAAGCTGACTGAGGAACTCGGCGAGACGAAATGGATCCGCATGAGCGAGCGCATCGCCGCCGTGATGAAAGAGCGCAAGGGGCTCAATGCGAACGTGGATTTCTACAGCGCCACAGTTTACTACTCGCTGGGCATCCCCACCGACATGTTCACCCCCATCTTCGCCATTTCGCGCACCGCGGGCTGGACGGCTCACATTCTCGAACAGCTTGCCGACAACCGCCTTTACCGCCCGCTGAGCGAATACGTCGGCCCGGCGGTCGGCAAAAAGGTCATCCCCATCGCGGAGCGAAAATAGGGGAGGGAGGTTGCAGTCTTGCGCCGATGCGGCATGGCGCGGCAAGGTGTGCGGCGATGCCCGACACCTCGCTGCTTTCCAGAAAACCAATTGCACCCAATGACCGCCTCATTTTCGCGCTGGATGTACCCACCATCGAGGGTGCCCGCGCATGGGTGGACCGCCTCGGGGACTCCGTGTCATTTTACAAGCTGGGCCTCGAATTTTGCATGGGCGGAGGCTACTTCGAATTGCTCGACGAACTGGTCGCGCGTGGGAAGAAAGTCTTCGCGGACCTGAAGTTTTACGATGTCCCCGCAACCGTGGCCGGTGCGGTGAGAACCCTCGCGCGCTCTGGAGCGTATTGCGCCACGCTTCACGGCGTCAGTTCGATCTACAACCACGCTGTCCCCGTGAAGGGCGCGATGAAATTGCTGGCCGTGACGGTGCTGACCAGCTTCGACACAACCGACGTGGCCGAACTCGGATGGAGCGGGCCTGTCGAGGAACTCGTCTCCCTTCGCGCCCGCAAGGCCGTGGCTGCGGGCATGGACGGGCTCATCTGCTCGGGCCTCGAAGCCGCTCGCCTGCGCCGCGAAATCGGCGCGGCCCCGCTCATCATCACGCCCGGTATCCGCGCCGCCAACGAGCGCGGCGGCGACGATCAAAAAAGAACGATGACACTCGCGGAGGCATTTCAGGCCGGTGCCGACCACATCGTCGTGGGCCGCCCCATCCGCAATGCACCTGACCCCCGGGAAGCCGCCGCGGCGATGCAGGAGGAGATTGCGCGGATATTCACCTGACGCGTTCCCTGCTTACTCAAAGAGCACGATCGCAGCGCCTGCCGCATCGAGTTGGAAGCTGAAGGAACCGTCCTTCACCGCCGCGTCGGTGTATGCACCGCTCGTGCGGTCGAAAATTCTGGGTTTGGCTGCGCGAGTGAGTTTCAGGGTCACCTTCTGCTCGGCGTAGGCGTTGTGGTTGGCGATGAAAACCACGTCGCGCTCCGTGTCGTTGTATTTCGAGACGCCCATGACGAACTCCCCGCCGGCGGGCTGAATCCAGAAATCGGCTGGAAACGCGTTTTTTTCCAGACCGGGAGGCATGGCTGGCTTGCCGTCTGTCGGTGTCACTGGCCGGTCGTTCCAGTCCTTGGTCCAGGAGGTCGAATAGATGGCCGTGGGCAGCCCGATCTTTGCGATCTCGGTTCGCATCGGCTTGATCCACGCATTCACCGCCGCGAGATCCTTGCCGTACTGGTTGAATTCAAAATTCCCCATGTTCATGATGCGCGAGCCGATGTGCCACATTGCTGCCCGCAGTCCGCAGGCAATCGAGGTCGTCTGCGTGTAGAGCATGCGATTGTAATTGCCCTTGCCGGGCAGGCCGGCATCCGTGGTGCAGTAGCGGCCGAGGCGGTTGTCTGTGCCTTTCGCAGTGCTCCATGCGGCCAGAAGATTCGGAAAATTTTTGTGCGGCCCGCGCTTCCACGCGAAGTCGTAGTAGCTGATGAAGTCGGATTTGGCCAGGTGGGCGATGCCTCCGCTCTGGTATGTTCCGCTGTAGGTGGCGTGCGTCGGATCCCACTTGTGTACGTTGTCAATGTCCCGGGCCCGCCCTGCGCCCGTGCTGCCAAAGCGATCCGCCCAGAGATGATAGGCGGCGACGGTCTGGTTGTTCTGGAGTGTCTTGAGCAGTTTCTCACATTCCTCCGGGCTCTTATACACATGCGGTTCCGCAAGAAGATCCACGACCATGAGAACTCCATGCTTCTTGCAGAGGGCCTCGCGTTCCGGCGTGTATTTGCAGAGCACGGAGTTGAAATGTCCCTCCTTCGTGATGGCCTCCAGGAGCTTCTCAAATTGCGCGGGCTCCGGCGGCAGGACGTCGCCGCCGTAGCCGTTGATGAAAATGGCGAGATACGCTTTCGGCCTGCGCCTGGCCTGCGCCTGCTTGTCGAGTGGAGCCGACTCGGCAGCGACCTTGGAATCCGCCGCTGGCTTCGCGCCGCCTTCAGCGGTGGGCTCCGGATCTGCCGCATGGAGGGCGGCAGGGAAGATGAAGATCAGAGAGAGGATGGAGTGAAGGATGGTTTTCATCGGATGAGGTGTGAGTGGTGAATGAGAACAGAGACACGGGTAATCATCTCCGATCGCTGAAATGATGAGAAACAAAGCGCGCAGGAGTCAAAATTCCGACTCCGCATTTTCCCTGCTTGTTCTCCTGCGCTACACGAGGCCGAAGAGGATCGCCTCCGTTTCCTGCGACGCTGTGAGCGTGAGGGTGCCAGTGTGCTCCGTGCTCGCTCCGTCGCCGGTTTCAAGGAACAGGCAGGATCGCGCATTTCCCCGCGGAGCGAGGTACGCGCACCGTGGTGCCGTCCAGCATTTTCATTTCGACGACATCCGGCGCGAGGCCGAAATCCGTGCGCCGGACGAGCAGACGCTGGCCCACTTTCAGCGCAGACACGATGGAGCCGGGCTGCTTTGGAACATCGAAAAACAGCGGCTGCCCGAGGTCGAGGAATTCCCTGTATTCGAGCGCCGCGGCATAGACGCGGTGGACGGGACGGATCTCCTGTGCCAGCTCGGGCCCGGGGCACCACATGGCGAACGTGTCGTGGCCGCGCAGAAGGAGATGCCAGAGAAGTTCCTCGTAGTTCGCCTCGGTCAGGGCCTCGAAGTCCGCGGGCAGTTCCTTCGGTGCGTTCGTGGTCGTCCAGTGGACAAAGGTCACGCGTGGAATCGCAGGGGGCGAACGGCGGCCCGTTCCCGAGGCCTCGAGCATCAGATTGTAGAACCAGCGATACTGGTGATTCGCGAACGGATAATCACCGTGGATGTTGAACCACGTGTAAATCACAGGCATCGCCACCGTATAGCCGCTGTCCTCGAATTCGCGTGCCCACGGCCGGTAGAGCGCCCCGTGCTCTTTTTCCATGGGCAGACCGGCCGTGCGCTTCTCGAAAAAATCCCACCAGTAGCGTCGGCCGTCGTGCGCGTTCATCGCGTAGTTGCCAATGTGCGCGTTGGGAAAGCGGCGCTGAATCGGCTTCACGAAAACCTCACGCTGCATCTCCGAGCGGACTTTGCGGACGGCGCTCTGGAAGGCCGCGAAGTCGGTGTCGAGATTCGGGATCTTCGCGCGGCAGGTCTCGCATTTGCGCGCGGCGGCCCAGCCGTCGTTCCATTCGTTTGGGCCGTCGAATTCCCAGTCAGCCGCCCAAAAATCCAGTCGGAGCCTTGCCTCCCGATACTTCTCGATCCAGGGCTCCATCCGCGCCCGCATTGCATCGTAGCGCGACTGGACGGCGAACGGGCAGCCGGGCGACCAGAAGAATGATTTGTCGAAAAACCGGTTGCCGTCCTTGTCCAGATGACCGGTCGCAGGACTCTTGTCGTAAAAGCCGTGGGTGAGGTCCGTGGCGTCCACGCTGGTCTCGAGTCCGAGTTTTTTCTGGAGCCGCGCGACGCGCAGCGGGAGTTCGCTAGCCTTCGCAAACGCTTTCCCGTCCCAACGCGCAAAGAGCGCGATCCCGCGGGCATCGAGTTTAGTGTCGTCGGCATCGGCTGGAAAATTCGGAGTCCAGAGGTAGAGCGGCAGGCGCTTTCCGCGCGGGAACTTGAGCGGCTGGGTTTCCCGCAGGATGATCTCCACATCGGACCCGCGTGAAATCGGCGCGGCAGCCCCGCCGCGAGATGGAAGCCATGCGAGGAGGGCTGCGAGGAGTGGAAGGATTGGATGCGCCTGTATCACGAAGAAATTTTGGCGTGGATGTCCGTTCGTGCGACTCCTGTGGCTATGCCAGCACAGCGCGCAGCTCTGCTTCTCGCGCACGGTGAGCCGTCTCATCGAGCGCGGGCGCGGTTGTGATTCCAGGAGGTAAATCGGGAAGCGCGATCCATGAGCGGCAGCCGCCGTATTTCGGTGAATCGGGAAATATGAATGACGCGCTCAATTTCTCCACGCGCACAAATGCGACACTCACGCCGGGTTTTGCCAGCGTGCCTTCCGCCGCACTTGGGCGCGAGTCGGTGTAGTGGAACCGCTTTTCGATCTCCGAGTCCTGCCAGATGTGAAACGGCGCGAGCCGGCGCGCGACTTCGAGATCCTCCACTTCGCGCGTCCACTCGACGTGTGCGCGCAGGGTGATCTCGTGGATTCCGTCCATGCGTGGCGCTGGCAGTTGCGTGCCGGCGGGGACTTTCAGTTTCATCGTCTGCTCGTGGAAGAGCGTGGGGAAAAGCAGGAACGCATCGTGTTCGAAGCGAAACCCCGCGCGTCCCTCGGCGATGCCGCCCTTTCGGATGATGATGCTCTGGCGGCCGCTGCCGAGCGCGTCGCACACCAGCGTCCATTCTTTGAAACCGTGATTCATGCCCGCAGCATGCACGGGGTGAGCGACCGGTTGCAAGGTGGGTGGTGCTTCGTGCAACTTGCATCCGGCATCCGGCATCCCGTATCCATGCACGGCACATGCCCTACCTGCTCGATCTACACTGCCATTCGTGGTTTTCCGGGGATGGTGTGAGCAGTCCCGAGGCGCTGATTGCCTCGGCGCGGGCGAAGGGGTTGAGCGGATTTGCGATCACCGACCACAACACCTGCGATGCGTTCCATTACCTGGCCGACCAGGGGCTTGCCCGCCGCGACGGGCTGCCGGTGGAGGATTTTCTCGTGATACCCGGCGTCGAGGTTTCCACGGCCGAGGGGCATCTGCTTTGCATCGGAGCGGTGCTTCCACAGATGAAAGGACGCCCTGCGAGCGAAGTGGTGCGGGCGGTGAGGGATGCAGGCGGGCTCGCCATTCCCGCGCACCCGTACGACAAATTCCGCGCCGGCATCCGCGAGCCGGTGCTCGATGCGCTCGATGTGGACGCGATCGAGGTTTTCAACGCGGCGATCTCGCTGCCGAAATTCAACGAGCAGGCCCGCGCCTACGCAGAACGCCGCGGGCTGCCTGGCATCGCCGCGAGCGACGCGCATCACGAGGCGGCTATCGGCGCTTCGCACATGATTTTCGACACCGCGGAACTCAGCGTCCCGGCGATTCTCGCTGCGATCAAACGCGGCGCGCGGCGGCACGAGCGGGTTCTCAGTTTCCGCGACAAGCTCCGCAAGACACTGAACAACTGGTTCCGTCTCCGCGGTCGCCGCACCTACTCGCCGAAGGCTGGCTGAGCGGGCGCGCCGCTACAGCCCTGCGACTTCCCAGCCTTTGCGGTACGCCCGCTTCACGTGCTGGTTCGCGGCGGTTCGGCGCGAAGGGCGGGGCGCGCCGCTCATGGCCCGGCGAATTCCCTCCTTTCGGATTGCGTGCGGGCAGGATAGCGGATGGCCATGCGATTCCTGCTTGTTGATGCCCATAGCGTGATCTTCGCATGGCCGGAGTTGCACGCCATGCACCGGCGGCACATGGAGACTGCGCGGGAGCAACTCATCCACCGGCTGACCGCCTACCAGGATGCGACGGGGACACGGGTGGTTGTCGTTTTTGATGGAAAAGGAGCGCGCGCAAACGAGGAGAAACGGCCGGGCGGAGTGCAGATTTTCTATTCCGGCGCAAAAGGCGGCGCTGATGCGGTGATCGAGCGGCTCGTGGTGAAATATGCGGGAGCGCATGACATCACGGTGGCGACGAACGACAGCCTCGTGCAGCAGACGGTCATCACATTTGGCGGGCTTGTGATCACGGTGGAGTCGTTGCTGCGGGAGCTTGAGGCGGCCAGCGCCGCGGTGACGAAGCGATTGAAAAAACTGCGGGGAAGATGATCCAGGCGGCAGGGCGGTTCAGCGCGGGAGGAAGTAGGCGCGCTGTTTCGCGGTGATCGGGCGGCCCATGCGTTCCAGCACGGCGAGCATGTCCTCCCACACCTTCCTCTTTTCCACGAGCGACTGGTTGTGCAGCAGATACGATGGGTGGAAAGTCGGCATCAGCGGCACGCCGTGGAACTCCCGCCAGGTTCCCCGCGCCTTTGTGATGCCGAGTTTCTGTTCGCCGAGCAGGCCCTCGAGCGCGGTGGCACCGAGCGCCACGATGATCCGCGGCTGGATGATCCCGATCTGGTCGAGGAGATACGGCTTGCAGGTTTCCATTTCAGCGCCGGTCGGCTTCCGATTGCCGGATTCCCCGGGCGGCATGTGGGGGCGGCACTTGAGCACGTTTGCGATGTACACCTCGCGGCGATGGAAGCCCATCGTCTCGATCATTTTGGTGAGGAGTTGCCCCGCCCGTCCCACGAACGGCTCGCCTGCGAGATCCTCGTCCGCGCCCGGAGCCTCTCCGACGAACATCACCTCCGCCTCCGGGTTGCCCACGCCGAAGACCACTTGCGTGCGCGAGGCGGCGAGGTACGGGCATTTCGCGCACGCGAGCACGGGCCCGCGCATCGCGGCAAGTCGTTCGGCCTTGGTGCCGGTTTCCGTTGCGACTCCTGCCTTGGAAATGACAGGCGCCGCTTTGGCGGTGTGGTCGGCCGAGCGCGTGGGTGCGAAGTCAGCGACCTTCTCGGTGAATTTTCTCGCGGCGCGCGCGGGTTCCGGCTGTGACTGCTGATCCGGCGCGGCGGCTGTGGTGGTTGACGCGAGGCGGGCCAGCGAATCGGCGGAGGCGAGCAGGTGCGAGCCTCGGTCTCTCAACGCCTCGACCGCGCCTTGCACGATGGCCAGAGGATCCTGCGGCATCGTGGTCACATTCCGGCGAGCCGAACCACGCCGGTGCCGGATTCGATGCGCCCGATCACCTTCGCGCGGAGTTTCCTTTGCGCGGCGGCGGAATCCTTTGGCGAGACGACGACGGTCATGCCGATGCCCATGTTGAAAACCTGGTACATCTCCGCGTGATCCACGCCACCCCCGCGCTCGATATGCTCGAAAATCGCGGGTGTCTTCCATGATTTGGTTTCGATGACGGCGTCGCAATTCTTCGGCAGCACGCGAGGCAGATTGTCCACGAGGCCGCCGCCCGTGATATGTGCGAGTCCTTTCGCCATGCCGGCCGGTAGTCGCGCGAGGGAGGGCTGGTAGTTCCTGTGAACGCGGAGCAGTTCCTCGCCGAGCGTTCCTTTTACGCCGGGGAGGCGCGAAGCCAACCGCAGCCCCATCTGCTCGAAAAGCACCTTCCTCGCGAGCGTGTAGCCATTCGTATGCAGGCCGTTGGATGCCATCCCGAGCACCACGTCGCCCTTGCGGATCCTTGATCCATCAATCAAGCGCGCACGATCCACAACACCGATGATGGTGCCCACGAGGTCGTATTCGCCCGGCGCGTACATGTCTGCCATTTGCGCGGTTTCCCCGCCGACGATCGCGCAGCCGGCGGCTTTGCACGCCTTTGCGAATCCCTTGAGCAGTTGCGTGAACACCGCCGGTTCCAGTTTGCCCGCGCCGATATAATCGAGAAAGAAAAGCGGCTTCGCCCCGATCACCGCGATGTCGTCAATGCAGTGGTTCACGAGGCACTGCCCGACCGTGTCATGCCGCCCGATGGCAAACGCCAGTTTCAGTTTCGTGCCCACGCCGTCCACGCTGGAGACGAGCACGGGCTCTTTCATCCCACGGAAGTCCGGGCGGAAAAGCCCGCCGAAGCCGCCGATGCGTCCGAGCACCTCCGGCCCGTGTGTTCCTTTCACCAGTGAATGGATGCCGCTCTTCACGCGGTTGCCGAGATCCACGTCCACGCCGGCGGCTGCGTAGGCTTTCTTCGCGGCGGGCACTTGTTGTTTTCTGGTCAGAATATTCGCCATCTTTGTGTGCTCAGTTTTTCAGCAGTCCGGCCTGCGCGTGGCAACCGTCAAAGTGAGGGGAGGCATGCGCCGCTGCTCACTTCAGTTTGGCAAACAGTTCCGGCTGGTGACTCTCGTCGGGGGCGAGGCCGTGGCGGGGGCGCTCCATGGATTCCTTGTTTGCGCCGGGCGGGATGGGAACGGGGTAGTCATTGTTGAAACAAGCCATGCACAGCGATCCCATGGCCTGCTGCGTGGCTTTCACCATGCCTTCGAGGCTCAGGTAGCCGACGGTCGTCGCGCCGAGGTACCCGGCGATTTCGCCCGGCGTGTACTGGTTGGCGAGGAGCTTTTTCGGGTCGGGAAAATCAATGCCGTAGTGGCACGAGTGTTTGTGCGGCGGGCAGCTCACGCGCACGTGGACCTCGCTCGCGCCGGCGTCCTGGAGGTGTTTGACGCGGGCAAGCGCTGTGGTGCCGCGGACGATGCTGTCATCCACGACGACGACGCGCTTTCCCTCCACGAGTTCACGGATGAGGTTGAGCTTCACGCGCACATTGAAGTCGCGGATGAGCTGGGAGGGCTGGAGAAATGTGCGGCCGATGTAGTGGTTGCGGACGAAGGCCTGCGAATACGGGATGCCGAGCTGCTCTGCGAAGCCCATTGCAGCGTAGATGCCGCTGTCCGGCACCGGCACGACGAGGTCGGCCGCGACTCCCGTTTCCCGTGCGAGCTGCCTGCCCATCTCGGTCCGCACACGGGCGACGTTGATGTTGCCCATGATGGAGTCCGGACGCGCGAAATAGACGTATTCGAAAACACAAAACGACGGGCGCGCCTTGTTGAACGGAAACTCGCTCCGCAGCACGCCGTTCTTGTCAATGATGACCACCTCGCCCGGCTCGATTTCACGGATGAACTTCGCGCCGACAAGGTCGAACGCGCACGTCTCGCTCGAAAGGATGTAAGCCCCCTCGAGCGTGCCGAGCACGAGCGGACGGAAGCCATGCGGATCGCGGACACCGATGATTTCCTCCTCGGTCATCATCACGAGCGAGAACGCCCCGGCGATGCGGCGGAGCGCGGCGAGGACGTTGCTCCCTTCGCTGGGCTGCGCAAGCAGGTGGAGGATGATCTCGCTGTCCACTGTCGTCTGAAAAATGGAGCCGCGCGCCTCAAGTTCTGAGCGGAGAATGTGCGCGTTGACGAGATTGCCGTTGTGCCCGATCGCGATCTGCCCGCGCGCGCAATCCACCATCAGCGGCTGCGCATTTTTCAACTCGCATCCGCCGGTGGTGGAATAGCGGACGTGGCCGATGGCGCGGTTGCCGGTGAGCTGCCGGAGGTGGGTCTCCTTGATCGCCTGCGAGACGAGGCCCATCTCCGCGTGGCGGACAAATGCCGAGCCGTCGCCGTTCGAGCTGGCGATGCCTGCGCTTTCCTGCCCGCGATGCTGGAGGGCGAAGAGACCGTAGTAGGTCAGCATCGCAGCGTCCTTGTGGCCGTGGACGGCAAAAACTCCGCACTCGTCTTTTGGGCGATGATGGTGATTCACGCGAGAGCGCGCAGATACGCAGGGCGGAAAAGGCGCGTCAAGCGGGCGAACTGCGCTCTGAAAAATAGGCAGACGGCGCTTGACGTGCCTGCACGCGCTGCGTGACTCGGAAGGCATCACCTTCCGATGCAATTCGACTTTCTAAAGCGGCTCTTTGGCTCCAGCGGCCCTGCCGGTGTGAAGCGTGCCGCCCCGGTGTCGCCACGCAAGGTGGAGGTGGTGCCAGAGCCCGGACTCCCGGGGGAGGATGTGCTGCTTGCCCTCGCCCAGGATCTTCTCATCGCGGCCGGTGCGCTGCAACTCGCGGCGCGGCTCCGCATTCGCTGGAACCCGCGCATGCGGAGCACCGCGGGCATGGCTTACGCCGGCAAGTCGCTCATCACACTGAACCCGCGCCTTGCCGCTTTTCCGGGCGAGATCGAGCGGACCCTTCGCCACGAACTTGCGCACCTGCTCGCAAATGCACGCGCGGGGAAACGCCGCATCGCGCCGCATGGCCGCGAGTGGCGGAAAGCCTGCCGTGATCTCGGGCTGGTGGATGAAAAGCGGACGCACACGCTCCCATTCCCGCGCTCGGAGCGGCGGCGGCGGCACCGGTACCGATGCCCGTCGTGCGGGAACGAAGTGGCGCGCGTGATTCCGTTCAAGACCGCCTGCGCGTGCCTGCCGTGCTGCCGCGCCCACAATCGCGGGCGCTACGATCCGCGCTTCCGGTTTGTGAAAGTCGCGTAGCGCAGCGACTGCGTGCGTGACTACGACCATGCGCTTTTGCAGGTTATCAAGGCATGAACCCGTTCCAACAGCGCTGCCTTGAGTTGACTCGCCGGCACTTCCTGCGGGAAAGCGGCATCGGCATCGGGAAAATCGCGCTGGCGTCGTTGCTCGCGGGCGAAGTTGCAGCCAGGCCCGCCGTGAACGCGCTCGCTCCACGCCAGCCGCACTTCCAGGGCAAGGCGAAGCGCGTAATTCACATGTTCATGGCGGGCGCTCCGTCGCAACTGGACATGTTCGATCACAAGCCGGAGCTGGCGAAGCTCGAGGGCAAGCCCATTCCGCCATCGGTCATCGGCGGACAGCGTTATGCATTTATCCGGCCCGATGCCGCGGTGCTCGGCCCGCGCTTCAAGTTTGCGAAACATGGAACGTGCGGCGCGGAACTGGGGGAGACGCTGCCTCACCTCGCGAAGATCGTGGACGAAATCGCGATCGTGAAATCCATGAAGACGGACCAGTTCAACCACGCGCCCGCGCAGTTGCTCTTCAATACGGGTTTCCCAGTCCCCGGCCGGCCAAGCATGGGATCGTGGGTGCTGTACGGGCTGGGCGCGGAGACGCAGGAGCTGCCTGCGTTTGTCGTGATGAGCACGGGCAGCGGTCTCAGCGGCGGATCGGCGCTCTGGTCGAGCGGGTTCCTCCCGACGGTCTATACCGGCACGCGACTGCGGAGCCAGGGGGATCCGATTTTGAACATCCGCACTCCCGAGGGAATGGATGCGCGGTTGCAGCGCGACACGCTCGATGTCGTCCGCACGCTGAACGAGCGGCAGATCGCGCAGGTGGGCGACCCGGAGATCGCGACGCGAATTGCGAACTACGAAATGGCTTTCCGGCTCCAGACAAGTGCCCCGGAGCTGATGGACTTGAAGAATGAGAGCAAGGCGACGCTCGATCTCTACGGGTGCGAACCGGACAAGCCATCCTTCGCGCGCGCCTGCCTGCTTGCGCGCCGCATGATCGAACGCGGCGTGCGTTTCATCAACATCTACCACGAGGGATGGGACGCGCACACCGACGTGGCGGGCAATGTGCGGAGCAATTCCGGCAAGACCGACCAGGCGAGCGCGGCGCTGGTGGCGGATCTCAAGCAGCGCGGATTGCTCGACGAGACGCTGGTGATCTGGGGCGGCGAATTCGGGCGCACACCGATGGTCGAGACGAACCCGGCGCTTGGCCGTTCGCAGGGGCGGGATCATCACCCGCAGGCCTTCACGATGTGGCTGGCGGGCGGGGGGATTAAAAAGGGGATCACCTACGGCGCGACGGACGACCTCGGCTTTCACGTCGTGGAGGATCCGGTGCATGTGTACGACATGCAGGCGACGATCCTCCGCTGTCTCGGATTCGACCACGAGAAGCTGTCATTCCACCACGCGGGCCGCGATTTCCGGCTCACCGACGTGCATGGCAGGGCGGTGAAGGCGCTGCTCGCGTAGGGAGTCGTTGTCGCCGGGGCGTGTGGCTGCTATGGCCTGCGGATGCGAAAAATCGGTGAGTTATCGAGCGGGACGGAGGCGGAGGCTTTCAGCGATGCGCTTTTTGTGCGCGGCATCGAAAACGATGTGGATGCCGGAGACGACGGGGTATTTTCCATCTGGGTGCATGATGACGACCAGCGCGATGAGGCGGTGGCGCTGCTGAATAAGTTCCGCGCGGCGCCGGATGCGCCGGAATGGAACGCTGCGGCGCCGACAGCGAAGCGGATGAAAAAGGAGGAGGAGCGCCGGGATGCGCGCAGAGCATCGCATGTGGTGACTCGCGAGCGCATGGATTACGAGCGCCGGTTTGTGGGTTTCGCGCGCATCCCGCTGGTCCTTGCGATCATCAGCGTGCTCGTAACAATTTTTGCCGGGGAGCTGGAAATTCAACTGCTGCCCGGCAGCGAACGGGCTGAGCGGGAGATGGCCCGGAGGAAGTATCTGTATATCACAGACGTGGTGCCGAGCGCGGAGGTGCGGCACGAACTGCTGGCCGTTGAGGAGCGAATGGCCGAGGGCCGCGCCACGCCTGAGGAAAAGGAGTGGTTCACGGAATCGGTTGCGCGCTTCGAGAGGGGGGAATTGTGGGATCGGTCCCTGCCGGAAATTCGTGGGGGTCAGTTCTGGCGGCTGTTCACCCCGATGTTCATTCACTTCGGACTCCTGCACATTGTTTTCAATCTCATGTGGCTCCGGGATCTCGGGACGTTCGTCCAGACAAGATTCGGCGGATGGTATCTTCTGGCGTTCGTGCTCGCATCGGCGGCGGTGAGCAACCTTGTTCAGCTCTACCTTTCGGGGCCGTCGTTTGGCGGGATGTCGGGTGTCAATTACGCACTGTTCGGCTTCCTTTGGATGCGGGGAAAATATGATCGCACCGCGCTCTGGCGGCTGAATCCCGTGATCGTGCAGACGATGCTGCTGTGGTTTGTCCTGTGCTTCACGCCGCTTCTCGGCCAGGTGGCCAATGGCGCGCACGCTGCCGGGCTGGTTTTTGGGATGATCGCCGGATTCGTGACCGGCAGACTCGCATCCGGCAGATTGCGCGGATGAGTGCTGCCGTTTGACTCACCAGCCCTGCCAGCTAGGCTCCGCCGCCTCATGTCCGAGATTTTGAAAACCACGCCGCTTCACGCTGAGCACGTCCGCCTTGGGGCGAAAATGATTGGCTTTGGCGGGTGGGACATGCCGGTGCAATACTCGGGCATTGTTGATGAGCACCACGCCGTCCGGACCGCGCTCGGTGTGTTCGACATTTCGCACATGGGGGTGTTCTTTGTGCGCGGTGCAGCGGCGGGCGAATGGCTGAATGGAATGCTGACCAATGACACTGCGCGCCTCGCGACTGGCCAGGGACAATACACTCTCATGCTCAATGAGGATGGCGGCGTGATTGACGACCTCATCATCTACAGGATCGCCGGGGCCGAGTGGCTGCTCGTGGTGAATGCGTCGAAAGCTGACGAGGATTTTGCATGGCTCTCGGCGCACCTGCCATCCGGGGTCGAACTAGAGGACACGAGCGGGGCATTCGCCGGTCTCGCGGTGCAGGGCCCGCGCGCCGCGGAGTGGTTCGCGGCGTTTGTGGCAGGCGCATGCACGGCACCGGTGCGGAATTCCATCGTCCACGCGAGCGTGCGCGGGGTCGCGCTTTATGCGGCGCGCACGGGATACACGGGCGAGGATGGATTCGAGTTGTTCTGCGCCGCCGGGGACGTGGTGCGGCTTCTTGCCGCGGTGCTGGAGACGGGTGCGGCATTTGGCGTGAAGCCATGCGGACTCGGCGCGCGGGACACGCTGAGACTTGAAATGTGCTACCCGCTCAACGGAAGCGATCTCTCGCCGGGGCACACGCCGATCGAGGCGGGGCTGGGATTTTTCGTCGCGCTCGAGAAGCCTGCATTCATCGGGCGGGGAACGCTTGCGGCGCAAAGGGAGAAGGGGCCGACAAGGAAACTCGCAGCATTCAAAATGGTCGGAGCCACGCCTCCTCCGCGTTCGCATTACGGGGTGTGGAAGGATGGCGTGCAAATCGGCGAGATTTCCAGCGGCGGGCTTTCGCCGTCGCTCAAGTGTGGAGTCGGCCTTGCGTACCTGCCGGTTGAGTTTGTGAGGCCGGGGACGGAATTGGAAATAGACATCCGCGGCCGCCGTTTCCCGGCGGTGGTCGAGAGGAAGCCGCTGTGGCGGGGCGGGGCCGAGTAGGCACGCGCGAAATTTTTCCCAAGGGCGCGGAAAATTTTCTTTCCGAGGAGCATCGGAATCACGGAAACCAGCAGGCGACTCTCAAATCCCAACTCGATTCACCGATCCATGAACATCCCTGCCGATCTTCGCTACGCAAAATCCCACGAATGGCTTCGAGCCGATGGAACGGTGGGCATTTCCGACCATGCCCAGGCCGAGTTGACGGACATCGTGTACGTGGATCTTCCCGCTGTGGGCCGTGTCGTGCGTGCTGGCGAGGTGGCGTGCGTGGTGGAGAGCGTGAAGGCAGCGAGCGATATTTATTCTCCCGTCTCCGGCAGGATCGTGGCTGTGAACAAGGATGTGTCCGCCAACCCCGCCCTCGTGAACACCGATCCCTACGGCGCGGGCTGGCTCTTTCGAATCGAGGCTGCCGATCCCGCCGAGCGCGACGCGTTGCTGACCGTTGCGGATTACGGGGCGCAGGTCAGCGGGAACTGATCCGGCTTATCATCTGGCAGTTGATTCTGTTCCGAAATATCCCGCGCTGAGTGGTGGGAGCATGGGCAGCGTGATGACACCGTCGCGCAGCGTCGCTTCGCCGAGGGAGGACAGCTTGTCGGTGAATGTATGCGCGCCATTTGCGGCCAGGACTTCGAGTGCGGCGGGCGTGAGATTCACGCGTGCATCGCGGAGCGTTTCGCTGCGGTGGAGATTTGCAACGACGAGGAAACACTGCCCGCCACGTGCGTCGGCACGGATGCAGGCGTAGAGCCAGTGGCCGCTCGCACCCTCCCCAGGGAGACGGCCGAAGCGGTCATTGCTGATGTTCGCGCTGTTGAGCGGGAAAAATCCGCCGTCGCGGAACGCGGGCTCGCCGCACAATTTCATCAGCCGTCCGTAAAACTCGCGCAGGCTTTTTTGTGCCGCCGACAATCGCCCGCCATCGTAGCGGTGGCCGTTCACCCACTTCGTGAACTCCGGCATGGACCAGTAATCGAAGATCGTCGTCCGCCCGTCATCGCCGCCAAAGCCCTCCGAGCCGTCCGCGGGCTCGCCGACTTCCTGGCCGCTGTAAAGCAGCACCGGCCCGCGCGAGATGCCGTAGAGGATCGCGCTCACTGGCCGCCCGACTTCCGCGCCGATGCCGCCCCAATTGGATTTCGACGCGAGCCTCACCTCGTCGTGATTCTCCGCGTAGCGCAGGCTGTTTGGGAAAACATACGGCTGCTGCGCGGCGAGCGCGGCATCGAGGTCATTCGCCCAGCCGGGGCCGTCGTAAATGTGTTTCAGCGCCTTGTAAGCGGGGTCGTCGTACACGGCGTCGAAGCCCGCGTTCAGCAGCTCGATCATCACATTCTTAAAGTGCGCCACCAGCTCGTGGCCGCCCTCCACTTTCATCGGGTCATTGTTGTACGCCTCCGCGATGAACATCACGCCCGGCTGCCGCTGCCGCGCGCGAGAGATCGCCCACGCCCAAAACTCCGGCGGCACCATGTGCGCCATGTCGCACCGGAAACCATCCACGCCGAGCGCCTGCCAGTGCGCGAGGACGGTGTCCATTTTCACCCACGTGTTGGGCACGGGCGCATCCGGCTTTGCGGCGTGCGGGTATTCGCGCGCGCCGGTGGTGAAGTCGTAGCCGTAGTTGAGCTTCACCGTCTCGTACCAGTCATTCTGCGAGGGAGACCACGTCGCGGCATTGTTGCCCGTCACGCGGGCGGTTTCCATTTCGGGATCATAATGGCCGTCGCCCGCGTTGAGCACGCGGCACGTCGGCGAGATGAACTGGCCGTCCTTCACCGTGGGCAGCCGCAGCGGCGGCCCGCCGCCCGGCGTGTCGCACTGGAGCCAGAAAAAATTGTTGTTTGGCGCGAAGAACCTCGAGCGGGCGTCGTTCGCACCAAATTGAAGCGCACCACCCGCTTTGGAAGCGCGCGCGCGTCCCTCGCGTTGCTGCGCGTTTCTCACGTTCGATGGTTCAGGCGGGACGCCCGCGCTACCCGATGCAAACGCCGCGTGGCTGCGCGCGACGTGGTTCGGGACGAAATCTATAAGCACACGCAGGCCCACCGAGTGCGCGCGTTCGAGCAAGGCGCGAAACTCCTCCATCCGCTTCGCTGGCTCGACGGCGTAGTCCGGGCAAACATCGCCGTAGTCCTTGATCGCGTAGGGCGAACCGGCGAGGCCCTTGAGCAAATCGGGATCATCGGCGGGCTTGCCGATGGCCGCGTAGTCCGTGCTCGTCGCCTGCGCGAGCACGCCGGTGAGCCAGAGGTGCGTGATGCCGAGTTCGTCGCGCAGCGACTTCAGCGCGGCGTCGGTGATGCCGGCGAATTTCCCCACGCCATTCTCCGCGAGCGTGCCATTGAGCTTCCGCGTCTCGTTGGCGTTCGAGAAAAGACGCGGGAGGAGCTGGTAGATGCGCGGGCGGCCAGGCGGGGATGCTGCGTGGCTTTCCAATAATTCGCCGGGGCCGCTCACGCGCTCATCGTAGCGATGCAGGACGGCGCGCTGGAGCATCATGGGGATCTTTTCGTCCTTTTGCGGATTCGCGCTGAGGACGTGGTATCCGGAAAGCAGCCTGTCGCCGCCGCCGGGGGCGATGGAGTGGTCCTGCATGGCGAGCGCTTCGCCCCAGCCGCCGTGTGCGAATGTATCCTTCGCCCAAACGGCGACGCGGGACTTGTAGCCGGGGGAAATGCCGGGGTTGTTTTGCATCAACACCGGCAGCGTGCGGCGCGATAATTGGATCCGCACTTTCCCCGCGGCGATCCTCTCCGCCTTGAATTCGTTCTTCACATCGAGGTGCCCGCTCCACTGCCCGCGCTCGAATTTCCTCCACCACATGCGCGGCTTGCCGTCGTCGCCGATGCACACGGCGCAGAGCCGGTCGGCGCGGAAGGGAAGGAAGACCGTCGAGCCTTCCGCGTGCTGCTGGTATGGGATGACGGCGCAGCCTTCGAGCGGGTCTGTGTCGAGCGCGGCGAAGAGCGCGCGGCCCGGCTTTCCGATGCCCTCTGCGGCAAACTCGATGCGCAGCCAATTGGCGTCGCTGGTGATGGTCACTATTCCGGCGGGCGTATTCATTGGCGTGTTGGCGCCTAGGGCGCTGATAACGGTAAGCGGGAGGATGGTGAGGTTGCGAGCAAGGCAGGTGAGCATCCCCACCTCGCGCCAGCAGGCAAGCCCGAGCTTCGCAAACGGCACCGGGAATCGTGAGCGCGCAAAATTCCGCCTTCACTTTACCCCCGGCGTTCTGGCAGCTTCGCACATGGCAACGCTCGACGACCAATTCTACCAGCCTGCTGACAAGTTCTTCCCCGCCAACGCGCACGTCGCGCTGACTTACGACGATGTGACGCTCGCCACGCTCCACAGCGATGTGCTGCCGCGCGACACACGGCTCGATTCGCAACTCCACGAGCGCATCCAGCTCCATCTGCCGATCATCTCGGCGGACATGGACACCGTGACAGAATCGCCGATGGCCATCGCGATGGCGCGTGCGGGCGGCCTCGGCCTGATCCACTGCAATATGCCGGAGCGCCAGCAGCTCTCCGAGGTCTCGCGGGTGAAGAACAATGTGCATGGTTTGATCCAGGATCCGATCAAGGTGCTGCCGACGCAGACCATCGGCGACGTCATCGAGATCATCGAGGAACGGCGGTTCGGCTTCAGCACGTTCCCCGTGGTGGATGAACAAAACCGCCTCCTCGGCCTGCTGCCAGGCCACACGGTGCGGCCGCGCTACGCCGGGCGAAAAGTGAGCGATGCCATGATGCCGCGCGCGCAAGTGCAGACGATCACGGAGAAAAAACTCGGCAACGATCCGATCGCGACGGCGGACCGCTTTTTCACCGAGCACATGGGAATCCACAAGCTGCTCGTGGTGGGGAAGGACGACACGCTGCGGGGCCTTTTTACGCTGTCTGACATCGAGCGCATCCTTCACGAGCGCGGCTCGCAGTTTAAGCCGGCGCGCGATGGCAAATTCCGCCTGCTTTGCGGGGCGAGCATCACGGGCACACGCCGGACGGATGGCTCGCTCGACCGTGATCGCATCCTCTCGCACGTGGACGCGCTGGTGGAGCGCGGCTGCGATGTGATCGCGGTTTCCACCGCGCACGGACACAGCTCCGGGGTTGGCGAGACGGTGAAGCTGATCCGCAAGGCGCACAAAGACCTTCCGATCATCGCGGGTAACGTCACCAGCGGTGAGGGCGTGGACTTTCTCGCAAAATGCGGCGCGAGCGTTGTGAAAATCGGCCAGGGCCCGGGTTCGATCTGCACCACGCGCATCGTGGCGGGTGTGGGGATTCCGCAGCTCACCGCGCTTTACGTGGCGAGCCGCGCCGCGGCAAAGAAGGGCGTCACGATCATCGCGGATGGCGGCATCGTGAAGAGCGGTGACATCGTCAAGGCGCTGACGCTGGCGGATGCGGTGATCTGCGGAGGGCTGCTTGCGGGCTGCCCGGAAGCGCCGGGGCAGATCATGGAAATCAACGGCAAGCTGTACAAGCAATACCGCGGCATGGGCAGTCTCGCGGCGATGAAAGCGGGGAGCGCGGCGCGTTATGGCCACGTTTCCAACGACGCGACGCGCAAAGTCGCCGCCGAGGGAGTCGAGGCGCTCAAGGAGGTCAGTCCCGGCGTCGAGCTTGTCCTCACCCAACTCGCGGGGGGCGTTCGGAGCGGCTTGGGCTATCTCGGCGCAAGCGACCTTTCCGAGCACCGGAAAAAGGCGCGCTACATCCGTGTCACTTCCGCAGGCCAGCGCGAGAGCGCGGCGCACGACATCGTTGAGGTCAAGGCAACGAAGTAGGGAGCCGCGCCCGGGGTGCGCGGGTTCCGGAGTTTTCCGTCCCTGCGATGCAGAATGGCGCTTGTCGCAGGGACGGCTTCCGTGCGAAGCGTTCCGCTGAATGCCTGAGCCGACCCCAACCGTGGAACTGCGCGGAGTGACGAAGCGATTCGCCGACTTCACCGCCGTGGAGAATGTGAACCTGCAAATCCGGCGGGGCGAATTCATCACGCTGCTCGGGCCGAGCGGCTGCGGGAAAACGACGCTGCTGCGCATGATCTCTGGCTTCGACACGCCGACGGAGGGGGTGATCCTTCTCGACGGGCAGGATGTGACGGCGCTGCCGCCATACCGGCGAAACGTGAACCAGGTTTTCCAAAGTTACGCGCTTTTCCCGCATCTCACGGTGGAGGAAAATATCGCGTTCGGATTGAGAATGAAGGGCGCACCGAGGGGCGAAATCATCGAGCGTGTGCGGCGGGGAATCGAGCTGGTGTCGCTGCAAGGAAAGGAAAACAGCAAGCCTTCGGCGCTCAGCGGCGGGCAAAAGCAGAGGGTCGCGCTCGCGCGTGCGATTGTCTGCGAGCCAAAGGTCCTGCTGCTCGACGAGCCGCTCTCCGCGCTGGATGCGAAGCTCCGCCATCAAATGCAAATCGAGATGAAGCAGATGCAGCGGCGGCTGGGCATCACCTTCGTCTTCGTGACCCACGACCAGGAGGAGGCGCTGACGATGAGCGACCGCATCGCCGTGGTGAACCGCGGGCGGGTCGAGCAGCTCGGCACGGCGGACGAGATTTACCACCAGCCCCGGACGCGCTTTGTCGCGGAGTTTATCGGACAGGCGAATCTGCTGCGTGCGCAGGTGATCGGACGTGAGGATTCGGACGTGGTCGTGCGGCTTGCCGACGACATTACGCTCCGGGTGAACGACACGAATCTGCCGCCCGACGAACTGACCGCTCTCGTTTCACTCCGGCCCGAGAAGATTCATCTCTGCCGGGATGCCGCCCCCGGCGAGAATGTCTTCGCCGCGGAGGTGATGGAGGAGATTTTCCGCGGGCAGACCGACCAGTTGCAGATCCGTACTGCGAGCGGGCTGGAGTTCACGGTGGTCGTGGCCAATGAGAGCCGCTCGCAGGATGCCTTTCACAAAGGCGAGCGTGTGTTCTGCCGTCTGCACCCCGAGGACCTTGTGCTCGTCCGCGATTGACGGAATCCGCGCTCGCCACGCTGCTCGAATGTGCTACATGTCCGGCCACGTATGCCGGAAGAAACCATCTGGAAGGGAAGTTCCTCGCAATGGAAGAACTTCAAGTCCGTCGCCACCCTGATCATCGCAGCGCCCATCGCAACCTGGCTGAATGTCAGCCATCAGATTCCGCCGTGGATTTACCTCATCGTCGCTGCCGCGGCCATCTGGGTGTTGATCCGGTGGATTATCATCCGCTCCGTGGTCTATGAGATCACGAACGAGCGACTGGTCATCACCGACGGAATTTTCACGCGGGTCACGAACACGCTGGAACTCTACCGCGTGCGGGACATGCAGATCGTGCAGCCGCTGCTGCTGCGCTTTTTGAAACTGCACAACATTTCGATCATCACCACCGACTCGACGACACCGCATTACATGCTCGATTTCATCCCGGTGAGCGCGGGGCTTGGTGATCGCTTCCGGAAGGCTGTGGAAGCCTGCCGTGAGGCGAAGCGCGTGCGTGCGTTCGATGTCGTGAGCGAGGGTCACGGCGATGCCGGCGGGGATCACGGGCACGTCTCGTAGCGGTCAGCGCACCGGGTCGCGCGGGAACTTCACAAACGGCAGGCGCGCGCCTTTGTAAGTGTACCCGTCCGCGCGGATGTGTCGCGGCGGGGGAAAGACGGACGCGCCTGATGCCGCGATGATGTCGTCCTGATCCACGCCGTCGCCGCTCACGCCGATGGCGCCGATGAGCTTTCCTTTACGGTAAAGCGGGAAGCCGCCGGGGAAAATCGTGACGCCATTCGGAAGGTTCGTATTGCCGGGGAACGGGGGCTTCGCGGTGTCCGGGTTCGTGCGAAGCGTCACGGCTTCCTGGAAGCCGAAGTATGGGCCGAAGGGCCGGCCGTCGAGGCCCGGCGGGAAGAATCGCTGCGCGAGGAAGCCAATCGTTCGCGTGCTCTGAGCGAGCTGGGAATTACTGAAGAACAATGCGCTCCGGGCCTTCTGCGCGGACACGTCCCACGAAAAAATCGTCGCCTCGCCTGTGCGGAAGATGCCGAGGATCGGCGGAGGCTCACCGGCATTGTACGGGTTGCCGACGACGGTGATGAAGACCTGCGCTGGCACGCCGATGGGGAGCCGGATGCCCGCGCGGGTCTTTTCGGCGCGAATCGCGGCCTCGGTGATGATCTCCTCGACTTCGCCCGCGGTGAGGCGTGGCTGGCCGCCGACGGGTCCCGGCGTCGGGTCGCTGCGGAAAGGAAAGCGGATTTCACCGCGCACACCGCCGAGTTTCACACTCGGATATGGATATGGAGCAGGGGATGCCTGGGGCTCGTAGCCTGTCACTGCATTGCCGGTGTCGCCGAGGTCGCCGGCATCGTCGCCCGATGGCCAGTCCTCCGGGCGTGGCGAGACGTATGGCACGCGTACACCTGCGATGAGAACCCGGTTGCCGAGGAGATCGAGGTCTGGGCGGAAGCCATTTTGCGCCGCGAGGGCGACTTCTTCGTCCGTGTCTGCCCCAAACTTGAAGCCGGGCGTGAAAAATTTCTGATCCTTGCCTTGGATAATGGCGGCCCCGGCTGCGAGATCCGACGGCGATCCATCCCCGGTCACGCCGATCCCTCCCACGAGTTCGCCATTTTTGAAAAGAGGAACTCCGCCGGGACTGTCCTGCAAACCCGTGAGAAGAATCCCCGCAGCGCGTGCTCCAGGGGAAGCGTCCGCCGCCACGAGCGCGCTGCCATCGAACCCCGGCGGGATTTGTTTGATCCGGTTCACGTCGCTGTAAAAAAGATTGGAAAATCCCACGCCGACGAGCGGGCCCGGCGGAGTGTTCTTCACACCCGGCGGGAAGTGCTGCTGGATAATCCACCCGGCGGTGCGCGATGTGAATGCGTGCTGGTCGCTGGAGAGGAAGCCCGCCGTGGCCGCGCGGCCAGCCGCCGCTGCGATGACTCCGGGCGCAGGCTGCGCGCCGCCATCCACATCCCACATCGCCAGGACGAATCCCTCACGATCGGTGATTGCGATCACCGAGTGCGCGGAATGGTGTTTCGCGAAATGGATGCCCTGCTTGAGGATTCGCCGGACGTCGCCGAGCGTGAGTTGCTCAGCAGCGGGGCAGGCCGCGGCTGCGAGCGCAAGGAGCAGTGATAGATGTCTCGCCTTCACGTTGCAGGAATGTGAGGCAACCGGAGCGCGGAAGTCGAGCCGCTACTTCGTCAATGCATGATCCGCGGGCTTCACGCCTTTTTTGAACCCGCCGAATCCGTACATCGTGGGCTTGTATTCGCCGACCACGGTGACATCCGCCTTGGCTGGGACTTCGAGGCCGGTGAATTGATAGGCTGCATTGACGATGATCCGGCGGAGCCCTTCGTTGGCGAGATCCACGGCGTCGCCCATCGTGGTGCAGAACACCTTGTTGACCTTGCCGCCCGCCTGCTTGTGCTCGCGAGTCCACACGATTGGCATCGCTGGATCATTCACGCCCTGCTCGGCCTTGTCCGTGGCGCGCTTCTTTTTGTAATCGGCGGGTTCGGACTCCGGCTTCATTCCCTTGAGCACGATGCCGCGCATGAGGATGGTCGCATCCGCGGGCGGATACGCTTCGTACACATCGGTGAGGCCAAAGACGCCCTCCGCGCCGCGCAGCAACGGATTGCCCTCCGCGCCCTTTTCGACCACGCCGCGCGTCGCCTCGGCTTTGTGCCGGCCCCAGTGGCTCACCCACTGCTCGCCGAGCACGTCCTTCCCAAATTTGTTGAGCCACGCGTAATCGCCCTTCATTCCATTGAACGCATGCGTGCTCGTCCGCAGTCCGATGAACGGCTTCCCCGCATTGTAGTAATCCACGAAGGGCTTGGCGTGCTCATCGGACCATTTGCGGAATCGGAGCGACGTGATGCACAAATCCGCGCTGCCGAGCGCCTCGATCCCCGGCTGGTTGTTGTTCGTATTCGGATCAATATCCCCGGTATTTGCATTCACCGAAAAAATCACGGTGCATTTGAACCCATGCCGCTGGCTGAGCAGCTTCCCGAGCATCGGCATCGCCTCCTCGGAACGGTATTCCTCATCGCCGGCGAGCAGCACGATGTGCTTGCCCTTCCCGGGGCCGGCAGCGCCTTCATAAACGACGGAGAGCGGGTCTGCCCCGAAGAGCGAGGAGGTGAAAGTGAGTGTGGCGAGGATAGGAAGAAGTTTCATGCGGCGGAGTGTGTGGCGGAAAAACACGCGGCTTGGCGAGAAATTAGAAACATCCCGCCGCATCCGCCGCAGCAAACCTTGCTACGGGGTGACTACAACCCGCAGGCGCGCGAACTTGCGGATGTCCGTGCCGATCGGGACTGTCAGGGAGACGACTTCGTATCCTGGTGCTCCAGGCGAAACGGTCACCTCCGATGCGATGCCGGACAGCGGGTACGTTCCAGCCTCGTATGCACCGACTTCGTACGGTGTCCATGTGTCCTCAGTCAGCGATGTTCGGGCATCAATGAAGACCTGAGTGTCTGGGGTTTTCGAGGCAACCGCATGGTTGAAGAAGAAGATCACATTCTCCTCGGTTGCGTAGCGATCGAGCCCGCCATTCTCCCCGACTTTGGGATCTGTCCCGAGGATGTATTCGATCCCGTTTTGAAGGCCGTCGTTGTCGTGGTCGAAATCTGCGGCGGCATCGTTGCCGGTGAGATTGTTTCCCGAGGCCCAGATCGCATAGGAGGGCTGGGGAGTGATGAGAAGCGCGGCGTTGTAGCTATCGAGGAAGTCCTGGTCGGTGCGGGCATGGTTCCAAATCACCGCTTCATCCAGATAGCCCCGGTATTGCTGTCCGGCAGCGGACACGTTTCTGCGCCCGAGATTGATGCTGTTTGCCGCCGGGCTGAGCGCCGCACGAATTCCGGGGTTCGCACCGCTTACCGTTCCGACAGGCGCGCCATCTACGTAAAAATTAACCGTAGAAACGCCGTTGAATAAAAACCCGATCTGGTGCCAGTTGCCATCGTTTGGCATCGTGCCTCCGATGTAGTCTTGGACGCCAAAAGTAGTGAAATGGAAAGCTCGGGTTGGCCCTGATCCGTCAATGAATCCGAAACCAAATTCCCGTGTGCCAATGAACCGCTGAGTGTCAATACCCGCCGCATCCTGATCAGCCTTGATCCAAAATTCTCCTGCGAATCCGCCGGGGTAGCGGTAGATGGCATCCGGGATACTGAGATTATCCTGAATGCCGCCGGTATGCCCGCTTGCCCCGCCGCCTGGTGGAGTATTCGAAGCGGGGATTCCCTGGGGCCCAATGAAACGCGCCGCACGATTGCCCGAGCCACTGACGAATCCGGGCTGATCCGTCATCGTTGTGACACCGGGGCTATTGTACGTCAGGTCGAGATTGATACCCTGCGGAGGATCCAGCCCCGGGACGAGTGGCGTGCCGTTATTCGAACGCCCGAACAGCCCGGATCTGTCAGCCGTGAGCGGCAAATTTTCGGCGCCCGCCTCGTTCATGCTCCACCATCCCACTGGGTTCGATTTTTCGATGTATGTGGGATAATCATCAACTGCCTGCGCCATCCCGATCTGGAGTGCCATGCAAGCGAGCAGTGCTATCAGCGCGGAGTGTTTTCGTCTCTGGATAATTGCGTTGGCAGTAGTTAGTCCCGATGTCAGGGGCCGTGAAGGAGAACCTCCATATTTCTCCTCGGCATGACCGGCATTGCGGCGCCGCTTTTTCACGAGGCGGGGTGCGTCGGCTACTCCTTCAGCAGATTTTCCATCGAGGGGTCGGGTGCTGCTCCGAGCACCACGGCCTTTTTGTAAGACTTCGATGCCTCGCTCTTTTTCACCGGCTGGCGGAGCGTGTGAACGACCGCGAGGTTGAAATACGCATCCGCATATTTCTCATCGAGCTGGATGGCCGTTTCGAGGTGCTTCTGCGCGGCATCGAGCCAGCCTTTCTGGGCGGCGGTGATGCCGAGGTAGTTGTGTACGGTGGAATTTTTCGGGTTGATCGCGAGGCTCTTCGTCAGTGCGTTGATCGCCTCATCATACTGGCCCTGGCTGTACTCCACGATCCCGAGCGTGCCCCAGCAAAAGTGATCCTCCGGCGCGATGGCGAGCGCTTTGCGGAAGCTCTCCTCCGCCTGTTTGAACTTGCCCGAGCGAAACTGGACGACGCCCTGGTTGGAGATGAGGTAGAGATTGTTGGGCGCGAGCTGGAGGGCCTTGTCGTAGAGTTTCTCGGCATCCACGAAGTTCTCCCTCTCAAACGCCTGTTTTGCCTGGTCTGCGAGCGGCTTCACCGCTTCAGGAAGTGTGCGGACGGCGGTGGTGTCGGCCGTGGTTTTCTGCGGCCCGCCGGGCGTTGTTTCCACCGGGATTTTTGTTGGCGGTTGAGTGTCGAGCTTGCTCACTTTCACTGGGTCGGACGGCTTCGGGGGCTCCGGGAGCGGCTCGGGGCTCGGCAACGGCGGCTTCTCGGGATTCTCGACGGGTTTCGGGGCGGGCTCCACGGGTTTCGCTGTCTCCGCTGGAGCTGGCGGATCACCCTCGGGCTTGATGATCGCAAGCGTGTTCGGATCCTGCACCTCGATGACTGGCTTCTTGAAGAGGCGGCGCTCCGCCGGCGAGAGCTTCACCGCGGGTTGCGT
Source organism: Prosthecobacter debontii (assembly GCA_945861385.1). GTDB lineage: Bacteria > Verrucomicrobiota > Verrucomicrobiia > Chthoniobacterales > Chthoniobacteraceae > SXWH01. Next base: position 47,085 of record CAMAUI010000006.1, on the reverse strand, counting down.
GAGGTAGTCAATCTGCCTGAGCAGCGTGTCCGAATTCACCTGCAGGCGCTCGAGTTCCTTCTGGAGCATCTTCTTCCGCTGCGAGCGGTTCGCGTCCTCCTGGAGCACGCGCATGACGATTCCCTGCAAGAGCTTGTTTTCCTGCTCCATCTTGCGCTGATCGTCCGCGCTCGCAGTCTTGTCCGTTTTGAACTGCTGGATCTGCTTTGTGTAATCGCCCACTTGCTTTTGCAAATCTGTGATCTGGGTCTGAAGCTCCGTGTTCTTGTCCTGCGAACTCACCAGCGCCTTCTGCGTGTCGGTCACCTGCTTCTTCAGCATCTCGATCTCCCGATCCTTCTGCGGGGCGTCGCTCTTGAAGGCGAAGATCTGTTTCTCCGCATCGCCGAGTTTTTTCAAAAGATTCGCGTTGTCGGCCGTCAGCTTGTCCATCTGCTTGTTCAGATCCTTCAGCCGCGCGATCTCCATCCGCGCATCGTCGCGTTCCCTGGTCATGCCGCCGAGCTTCGCCGTGAGTTCAGCTTTTTCGGACTGCTCGGTTGCGAGCTTGGTCTCGAGCGCCTTCACCCTGGCTGGCAACTCCGCGGCCGCCGTTGCCTTCGATGTCATCGCCTTGGAGCGTTCAACCAACTGGGTGATCCGTTCCTCCGCCGCCATCAGGTCAATTTCCATCTGGCTGTTCTTTTTCTTCGTCTCGGCGACCTGTGCCTCGATCTCCGTCATCCGCTCGCTGCTGGCTTCGCCCTTCGCCTTCATGTCGAGCAGGCTTTTTACATTCAGTTCAAACTGATCCTGCGCCTTCTTCCGCGCGATGTCCGCCTCGCGCCGGGCCTCGACAGCCAGGGTCAGATCCTTCGCCAGTTCCACATTCTTCTTCTGCTCGGATGCAAGCTTCTCGGTTGCATCCTGGAGCTGATTTTCCAATGTCGCGATCCGCTGCTGCACCGCGGCGATTGGATCCGCGGGTGTGTTGCCCGGCTTGGATGGCTTTGCTTTGGGCGGCACCGGGGCGGTCTCCGGCGCGGGGGCCAGCGGATTCGCATCCGGCAGGATCGGTGGAAGAAGCCCCGGATCCTCGGCGGGCGCCGCCCCCATTTTCGATTGGAGCGTGGTGATGGCTTCGTTGGTTCGTTTCAGGCGGTAATCCACGAGTTCCGACTGCCATGTCGGGAACTGTTGCTTGATCCGCGAGAGCGTGTCGCTCGCTAGGCGATAGGACTTCAACGCCGTCTGAAGCTCCCCCGCGTTGGCCTGCTCCTCGGCCTTGCGGATTGTCAGGAATGCGGAGACGAATTGTTCCTGGGCGGGATCAATCCCCTGGGCGTGTACGGCGAAGGGCGCAAGCGCGAGGCCCGCGACAAAACAGACGATTACGAGTATTCGGCGCATAATTCAGAGTGGCAAAAGGGGCGGGAGGCTATTGCACCCTCAGCCTTCTGGCAAATGAGTTCTCCGTTCGTTTCATAGGGCACGGAATCAGGCCTTCGCACGGATGTGCGCCCAGACATGCACATGCGGTGTGCCGCGGAAGTACCAAATCATGTCCGGCCCTTCCACCTGCCAGACATCCCAGACCCCGTCCTTCCCGATGTCCCCGGACTTGAAAAACGCCATGTGCAGCTTGTCGAAGCCCGATGCCTCGATGAGTTTCATCGCCTCATCCGCATCCTCCTTGCGGAAGGGCGCGAGCAAATCGCGCAGCACCGCGCGCAATCCATCCTGCTGGTCCTTTGACATGTCGGCGGCACGCAGGCCCTCCAGGCCGCTGGCATTGCCAGTCAGCTTCACCGTCTCATTGCCCGTCTCCTCGCGCCCGCGTTCGCACAGCGCCTTCTCCCTTTGTTTGCCATCGAGCATCTTGAAAACATCGTTCGCCCGCTTCGCCTGGAACCAATAGGCATTGCCTTCGTGTTCCGGGCCCTCGTTGAAGCCCTTCGCCGCGTGCCCGTAGAAAATCGGGCCGCCAAACGCCACGCCCTCCACGCTGTCGCCATCGCACCGCCGCGTGCAGTGCCGGCCGGTGAGCACAAACTCGAATTTCCCGCTTCCGGGCTCCCCGAAAAGCGCCGCAGCCGACCCTCCGAACCCTTTTCTTCCGCTGTCGTGCTCCACCTGCGCGATCACTTTCTCCGCATACTCCGGCGAATGCAGCCCCATGAAAATATCGCGGATCAACGCCTGCTGATCCTTGGTGTAAAAGTCCGCCACTGTCTGGTCCACGATCTGCCAGTTGTTGTCCACCAGCGTCCGCTTGCGGTCATTGAACGGGAAGCACACAGCCGTGCGCTGCTCCGCGCTCAACGATTTGTAAAGTTGCTGCACCAGCGTCTCGCTTTTCGGGCGCTCCGCCGCGCGTGCCCAGGGTGCGAGCGTCGTCGCGGCCGCAGCCGCCGCGGTCATTCTTAAAAAATCACGCCGGCCGAGCGACGGCGCTGGCTCGTGGAGGACGATGACGCGGGGTGATTCACAGACGGGGCATTGTGTGGATGGTGTATTCATGCGCCGAGTGTGGCACTCTGGCGTGACCCTGCAAGCCTGCTCCTGAACATGTTTTCGGACGAGGAGCATCACGCTTGGGCGAAATAGGGTGGCAAAAATTCACTGGCTTGCTGCGCGGGTTTCTGAAACCTCCCGGCATCCGCAACGACCTATGCAAACAACCACCGCCCGTTCGCGGAATGACTGGTGCAACGCTGCGATGCAGCAAACTGTGTCCGGCTTGTGCTGACCCCGGCCACTGCAAGTGAACTTTGCGATGCAATCCGCGCGCATCCGCGCGTGCTCGCCGTCGGCTCACGGACGAAGCCGCGGCTTTCGGAGGTGCCCGGCGATGTTGCGCTGATTTCCATGTGCGGGCTCAGCGGCATCGTAGCCTACGACCCCGGCGAATTCACCTTCACCGCCCTCGCGGGCACGCCGCTGCGCGAAATCCGCGCGGCGCTCGCCGGGCGCGGGCAGTATCTCCCGTTCGATCCGCCGCTCGCGGAATCAGGCGCGACCATCGGCGGCACTGTGGCCGCGGGCCTCAGCGGGCCGGGCCGCTTCCGCTTCGGCGGCGTGCGCGACTTCATCCTCGCCGTCCAGTTTGCTGACGGCGCCGGCCAGCTCCTGCGCGGCGGCGCGAAAGTCGTGAAGAACGCCGCGGGCTTCGACATTCCGAAATTCATGGTCGGAAGCTGCGGGCGTTTCGGCGTGCTCGTGGAGGTGACGTTCAAAGTTTTTCCGGCGCCGGAGTCATGGCTCACGCTCCGCATCCCGTGTGCGAACGCGACCGAAGCCGCCACCCGCATCGGGCAAGGCGCATCCTCGCGATGGGAACTCGATGCGCTCGATTATGTCCACGAACAAGCCTGCCTCTTCGCGCGCCTCGGCGGCCCCGCCGGGGCAAACGCAGCGCTGGCCGAAGAAATCAAGCAGGCATGGCCTGGGGCAGCCATCCTCGCCGATGCCGAGGCGAGCAGTGTGTGGTCGAGCCTCCGCGACTTCGCATGGGCACACGAGGACGGCGCACTCGCAAAAATCCCGATCACACTCGCCGCACTCGATCCCCTGGCGACAGCGATTGCAAAAATTGATGGCGCACGCGGACATTTCAGTTCCGCAGGCAACGTCGCATTTATTTCACTCCCCGAGGCCGCGCAAACCACCCGGCTCGATGCCGGGCTGCGCGCGCTCGGGTTGCGGGCGCTGATCCTCCGCGGAATTGCAGCGCCAGCACGACTCGGGATCTCAGACGAGCCTGCCATCGCTGAAAACATCCGCGCGGTATTCGACCCGGCGAATCGTTTTGCCCCACTTGCTTGATGCCGCTCCCGCCGGGGAGACGGGAAGGGACATCGAGAAGCCATGGCCGGCCTCCATCGCAAAAATCACTGAAGTTTTATCTTCTCAAACCAACGGCAGCACTTTCAGAGTGCCCGGCCTTTTAATATCCAGCATGAAACCACATCGTCTCCTATCGCTGATCTTCGCCCTCGTGATTTTGTTCGCGCACGCGGCGCCCGTGTTTGCCCAGGATCCGGCGCCAACGCCGACCACCCCGCCGGCGGCAGGTGCGAAGGAAGTGACGACGGAAAACACGGAGGCGCACACCACGACCTTGTGGGAGGATCTCGAGCATGGAGGGATCACGGTGATCATCATCCTGATCTGCTCCGTCGCGACGGTTTACCTGATCGTGGACGGCCTGGTGAGGACGACGAACATGAAAAAGGCCGTGCCGGAGCTGCACATGAAGGCCGTGCAGGGTTTGTTCCGGCATGGGGATTACGTTGCCGCGTACAAGTTTTGCAAAGGCAACCCGTCGCCGTTCACAAATGTCGTGCGCGCGGGGTTGACGATGGCCGGCGAGGGGCGCAACGCGACCGAGGAGGCCGTGGTGGCGGAACTGGCGAAGGAGAACGCCGAAATGCAGTACATGAGCAGCTATCTCTCGGTGATCGGTGTCTGCACGCCGATGATCGGCCTGCTCGGCACGGTATTCGGGATGAAGAGCGCCTTCCGTACGCTGAATGTCTCGGGCGTCGGTGACCCGAGCAAATTGTCCGGCGCAATCGGCGAGGTGCTGATCTGCACGGCGCTGGGACTCCTGATCGCCATCCCCGCATTTTTCGCGTTCTACTGGATGCGAAACAGGTCGGCGGCTGTGATTCACAAAATCCAGGAGTCCATCAACTCGCTTTTCCGCAAGATGCCCTACGAACACCTTGCCGGGGCGCATCTGGGTGACGAGGAGCTTTACGCAGCCATCCCGAACTGGGTGCAGGAGCCCGGCGGCGCGGCGCAGCAAGCGTGATGCTTTTTCAGGGAACCATGAAGCGGAGGATTTGCTGACATGGGCGGCGGAGGTGGCGGAGGCGATGGCGATCCGGAATTCCAGATCGCACCGATGATTGACGTGCTGCTGGTGCTGCTCATTTTTTTCATGAGCATCACATCGTCGCAGGTCTCAAAGGTTGAGAAGATGCCGCTGCCGATCGCCCCCAACGCGCTGAAAAAGGATCAAATGCGGAACGAGGCGATCGTGAACGTGCGCTGGGATCTGAAGACGGAGAAGGCCAGCTATGTGCTCGACGGGCGCGAATACAAGGAGCTCAAACTGCTGGCTCCGCAGTTGAAGCTGATGAAGGCAATCAACGACCGCACGCCCGCGAAAGGGCCCAACCCGAAATACCGGCTGGTGATTCGCGGCGACAGGGACACGCACGCGCTGGTCATCAATCGAGTGATGGACATCGCCGGGCAGGCCGGGATCGAGGACATTGCATTCGGAGTCTATAACAAGGAGGGCGACGGAAATTGAAGGCGCTCAAGCTCGACACAAACGAAGGAACGCTCGGCTTTCAGATCGCCCCGATGATTGACGTGGTATTCGTCATCATGCTGTTTTTTATGGTGATGGCGGGTGCCGTGAAGGTCGAGAAGGAGCACAACTGCACGCTGCCGGGAACCGTGGACACGGCGCGCGAGGCGCAGTTCGTCGAGGAGCAGGTGATCCAGATCACCACGACGGGAGAGGTGCTCTTCAACGAGGAACCGGTGGGGAAGGCCGACGATCACCAGCTCGAAAATCTCCGCGGCATTCTGATGCGTGTGAAGCAGAACTGCGATGCCGCAAAGACGCCCTGCCAGGTGACCGTTGCAAGCGAGGCAAAGAGCCGCCACCAGCGGACGATGGAGGTTCTCGATGCGTGCGCGGTTGCCGGGATCACAAGCGTGAGTTTCAATGTGACCGAGGAGGAGTAGCAGAGGGCGGGGGAGAATTCAGCCGGCGTGGACCAGGCGATGCCGTGTGCTCACGCCAGGACGCTGTCGAGCAGCGTGAGAAGGCGGTCAATCCGGTAAGGTTTGGCGAGGATGTCCACAGCGCCGAGTTCATGGATCAGTTCGGGCCTCTCCAAGGCCAGACCCCCGGTGACCACGATCACGGGAATCGCCGCGGTCGAAGGATCCGCCTTCAGAATTTGCAACACCTGTTCGCCGGTCATGTCCGGTAGATTCATGTCGAGCAGGATCGCCTGGGGACGATGTTCGCGGGCGAGATCAATGCCGATGCTCCCCTGGATCGCCGGGAGAAGTTCGATGTCGTCGCGTGTGCTGATGATCCGTTCGAGGAGGTAGAAATTGGCGATGTCGTCCTCGATATAAAGAAGCTTCTTCCTTTGGACAGTGGCGGATTTTGGTGCGGGCTTCAGCGTGCTTGCATCATCATCGTCCCGGGGTTGCGGGGCGGGCGGCTCGATCGCGGGGAATTCCACCCAGAACGTGCTGCCTTTCCCCACTGCGCTCGTCGCACCGATGCGCCCGTTGAACGCGCACACCAGTTTCTTCGAGAGCGTGAGCCCAAGGCCGGTGCCCCTTTCGGTAGTAGCCAGCCGGTCGAACGGAAGAAAGACGCGATCAAGCTGCTCCTCGGAAATCCCATGTCCCGTGTCGGTCACATTGATCCGCCAGAAGTCATCCTCCCCGCGATTCACCGCGATGGTCACCGTTCCCTCCGGGCGGTTGAATTTCACCGCGTTGGAAATCAGGTTGAGGAAAACCTGCTTCAATCGCTCCGCGTCCGCGGAAATACACGCGCATGCAGGCAGATCGCCGGCGGTCTGAATGCTCACCGCATGACTGGAGGCCAGCGGCGCCGAGATCGCGGATGCTTCGCGGAGCAGCGGGATGAGATCAACACTCGCCAGGTGGAACTGCATCCTCCCGGATTCGATGCGCGCGATGTCGAGCACCTCGTTGATGAGAGCCAGGAGATTCGCGCCGGCCCGGGAGATGTGCTGGATGCTTTCCGCCTGGGCTGGCGTGTGGGCATCCATCTCCAGAATCTGCGTGAACCCGAGAATCGCATTCAGTGGCGTGCGAAGCTCGTGGCTCATCCGCGAAAGAAACTCACTCTTCGCCCGGTTCGCCGCTTCCGCGTCCTTTTGGGCCTTCCGCGCGTCCTCCTCCACACGGTTGCGCTCGATTGCGGAGGTGATCACGTATGCGACGCTCTGGAGAAAACTCACTTCGTCGGAACTGTAATCCCGCACCTCCCGCGAGAACGCGCAAAGCACCCCCAGTGGACGTTCGCCCGCCTGGATGCCAGCGGAAATCCCGCTCCTGCATCCCGCCTTCCTCACACACTCCGAGGGATGGAAGCGATCCTCCCTCTCAAAATCGCGCGACACCACCGGCTTCCCGCTCCTCAGTGTGTAGCCGCTTTGCGAATCCATGCCTCCCTTGATAAACGGCGGACTCTCCTCGCTCGGCCACCCGCTCTGCGCGCGGACAACGAACACCCCCGCGTCCGGCGAAAAATCAAGGACACTCGCCATGTCCGCGCGCAGGACAGAGCGGACTGTCTCCACCGCCTTCTTCAGCAAACCCGGCAGATCCAGTCCGAAAAGCGCGACCTGCCCGAGCTTTGCCACGGCCTCCTGCTGCCGCGCATTGTCCTGCAATTCCACCGCGGCGCGCTCCAGCGCCTGCGTGCGCTCGGCCACGCGCTGTTCGAGCCGTTCGTTCGCGATCTGGATCGCGCTCTCCGCCGTGCGTTCGACCGTCACATCCTTCAAAAATCCCACCATCCGCCCGATGCGCCCCAAGCGGTCGAGGAAGAAGAAGCCCTGCGCATTCACGATGAGCTCCCTGCCGCTGTCCCAGCGCATGCGGAACTCGTGGCGGAATGGATCGCGCGTGAGCAGCACCGCCTCAATCGCCGCATCGAAGCCCGGCAAATCCTCGGGGACGATGAACTGCCGGAGTCGGTCCATCCCGCCGGCCAATCCATCGCCCGCGCAGCCGAACAGACTCGCCACATCGCCGCCGTAGGTGATCTCCCCGGAAACCGAGTCCCAGTCGAACAACAACTGACCGCTCGCACGGATGGCCGCATCGTAGCGGTTCGCCCACTCGATCTGCTCGAGTTCCTTCTGCTTTCGTTCGCTGATGTCCCGGCAGATCGTGGACAGAAACTCCACCTCCCCGCTGCTGTCCGTGTGCGCGAGAATGACCTGGAGGATCGGAATCTCGCGCCCGCCCTCCGCGCGCAGAGCAGCCTCCCCACTCCAGCAGCCGATCTCCATCGCCGTCGGGATTGCCTCGTGCCGGATGACTTCATACGCCCAGGAGGGATGCATCTCCTCGAGCTTGTGGGTTTCAGCCTCCTCGTCCTCCGTCCACCCGAAGAGCCGCCGTCCGGCGATATTCAGATAAAGCAGCCGCCCCGTGCGATCCATCATCGCCACCACGTCCGTCGTCGCCTCCAGAATCTTGATGAAACGCGCCTTTGCCTCCTCAGCCAGGCGTGAGAGTGGATCGGATTTCAATGCTGGTAATGTCATGCTCCGGCAGGCTGCGGGTCGGCCCTCGGACTCAAAAACAAAGCCAGATAAGTGCCATGCCACCCAGAGAGATGGCCAATCTTCAAGACGGACGAGCCGCCTGCAAGATCCGCAAAGCCTCAAAAAAGTGACGGCTACCTCGCTGCTTCGATTTGCCGGGAAATTTCCAGCGCCAGTTCGAGGGCGGCAGTGGCTTCGCGTCCGCTCACTTTCGGTTGCACACCGGCGCGGGCGCACTCGACGAAGGAGACGAGTTCACGCTTGAGGGGCTCATCTTTTTCGATGGCGACGGGTTCGCGTACGAGACGTTTGCCGGCAAATTCGGTGACGATGGTGCCTCCGCTTGCAGCGCCCAGGATTTTCCCGAGCAGCGAGCTTTCCTTTTCCCCTTCGCGCGCGAGCCGGAGCAGGTAGCCCTCCTGCCGCTGGTAATCGAGCGAGAGATAGGCGTCGCTTTGGAAGACGCGGATTTTGCGAACCTTTTCCTGGCTGATCCGCGATGCGGTGATATTCGCGACGCAGCCGTTCTCGAAGCGGATGCGGACATTGGCGATGTCTTCGCGTTTGCTCAAAATGGGAACACCCACCGCGTCCACCTGCACCCACGGGGAGCGGACAAGGTGGAGGATGATCTCGAGGTCGTGGATCATCACGTCGAGCACGACGCCGACATCGAGGCTGCGACCGGGATATGGCGAAAGGCGCGTGGCTTCGATGAAGCGCGGGGCGTTGAGGCGGGACTCGAGGGCGGACATGACGGGGTTGAAGCGTTCGATGTGGCCGACTTGCAGGACGAGGCCGCGCTGCTGCGCGAGGTCGCACAGTTCGCGGGCCTGGCCGGGCGTTTCCGTGAACGGCTTCTCGACGAGGACGTGTTTGCCGCGCTCAAGGAGGGCCTTGGCGATTTCGAAATGGGAGGACGTGGGCGTTGCGATGGTGGCGGCATCCACCGAGTCGGCGAACGCATCGAGGTCGGCGACGGCCTGCGCGCCGTACTTGCCGGCGATCTCGCGGGCGGTCACGGAATCCTGGTCGAGGACGGCGGTGAAACGGGCGCCGGGGATTTCCGCGAAGATGCGGGCATGGTTTTTCCCCATGCTGCCGGTGCCGACGACACCGATGCGGATTGTGGAAGTGCTCATTCGCCGAGCCCGAACAGGGCGACTTTGTTTTTTGCCGCCAGTTCCGCGACGTGCTGGCGTTCAAGGATGATCGTGTGCCCGGCCTCGATGCCGATGACGTGGACGCCGGCGGCGGCGCATGACTCGATGGTGATGGGGCCGACGACTGGGACATCGAACCGCAAATCCTGCCCCGGCTTGCTGACTTTCACCATCACAGCGCCGCCGCGCCCGAGCGCGCCGCCGCGCTTGATGCACTCATTCGTGCCCTCGAAACCTTCGACGGCGAGGACGGTGCCGTTTTTCACGAGCACTGTCTGGCCGATGTCGAGCCGCGCGACTTCCCTCGCGATTTCGTGTCCGAAACGGAGGTCGTCCCCGACGCGCGGCTTCAGCTTCGGGCCGAAAAGGAGCCCGCTGCCGGCGAGGTGGTCCTCCATGAAAGTGGTCGCAGGGATCAGCGGGCAGCCGATGCCTTCCAGTTCGTCGCCGATGGCGCGGAAGATCGTCTCGGCATTGCGGCGCTTGAGCTTTGCGAGGAGAAAGAGCGTTTTGAAATCCGGGCGGAGGTCGAAGAGGTTTTTTGGCGCGATCTGCCCGGCCATCACGGCTGCGCGGGCGCCGGATTTTTCAATATAGGCGAGCAATTTCCCGAGCTGGCCGACTCGAAGCCACGCGATGTCGTCCACCTCGCGAGCAAGCTCCTCGCGAGTCTCGCCGCTGAAGCCCACGGCCACGATGCGTTTCACGCCCGCCTTGCGCGCGCCGTGCGCCATGGCAAACGGGTAGGTGCCGTTGCCGGCGATGATGGCGAGTGTTTCGGGCGTTTCCAAAGCGCGCGGAAGTTACGTGCTCACGAGTGTGTGGAGCAAGCTGCCAGCTTGCTGCTACGCGATGCCGCGACGCGGCAGGGCTGATTGTAACGAGTAATTGATTGCCAGCGGTGCGGTCGGCGGTAGTTTGGCAGCCGAGGTCGAAAGAATATCCAAAACAGGTGCGGACAAACCTCTGCGGAGCCTGTCATTCCTTCAGAGCCTGCGAGTGTTCCACAATAACAAATCCCAACCATCGTCCACGCCATGAAACAGAATCCCGCGCCCCATCAACAATCCCTTCGCCCTCTGGTAGCACGAAAAGTCCCGGCGATAACTGGCAGGTGGCATCGCAACTTCAACCGGCGCACGTCCGGCATCGAAGTGCTCGAAAGCCGCATCGCCCCGGCCTCGCTGGCGATGCTGGATGAGACCGGAAGTGTCACGATTCTGGGAGACCAAGGTGGACCTGGGGAGATCGAGTCGCTCACTGTTTCGATCATCGGCGTAAACCTGCATTTTACCGATGCGAGCAACGGGATCACGGCCGGCGGTGGCTTCACGCAAAATGGAGCGAACGATGTCTTCCTCGCACTTTCAGAGCTGACGGCAAATCTCACGGTGAATACCGGGACCGGCGCGGACACGCTCGCGTTCAGCAGCGATCTCACGCTGTCCGGCGACACCACGCTCACGAGCGGCGACGTCACTTTCAACAACAGCATCGCGCTCGCGACCGACAAGACGCTGAGCACGACGGCGACAGGCACGATCAGCCTCGCCAGCGCCATTGCCGATCTTTCCGCCACCGGCACCGGCGCGATCTCGCTGACGACTGCGCGCAACATCGTGCTCGTTGGCGGATCGAGCCTAACGACCGTGGATGGTAATCTGGACTTGAGCGCCAATTTACAAGCCATACCGACGAGCGGGGACTTTTCGGGTGTCTTCCTTAATAACGGGCTCATCCAAATCACGGGTGCGGGAAGTATTTCGGTCTCGGGCAGAGGAGGTGATGGCACCGCGGTCGCTCAGAATGGCGTTCAAGTGGCTTTCGGCGGAGATATCATCGGCGGGACGACTGGCAGCGTGACGATTCAGGGGACTGGCGGTGTTCCGAATATGAACGCCATCAACTTCGGAGTGATCGTGAATGAGGTGGGATCCTCGGTCACATCGGGCGGTGGAAATGTGGATGTGACCGGCATCGGTGGCTATGGGGTGACGGTGATTAGCGATGGGCTGATCACCTCGGGCGGGGACGGTGCGGTGACGGTGACTGGCATTGGGAACGACGACAGTTCCATCGGCGTGTATGTGGCCATCAACAGCGTGATCACCTCGGGGGGAAATGGTGCGGTCACGGTGGATGGCACCGCATCAGGCAACGGATGCTATGGTTTTTATGTGAGCGACACGAGCGTGGTGACATCCGGCGGGACAGGCTCGGTAACGGTGACGGGCACCGCGGGCGCTGGAACGGCCAATCTCGGCGTGGATGTCATCAACGGTGGCAGTATCACATCGGGTGGCGGCTCTGTCAGTGTCACCGGTATCGCCACTGCTGACAACTTCGCGGTGCGAATCGAGAGTGGCGGGACGATTTCCTCGGGTGGCGGCGCCGGTATTATCATTACTGCCGACAGCCTCGACATTCCCAGCGGGAGCATCAGCTCCGGCCCCGGTCAAACGACCATTGCAACCCGCACTCCGGGCACGCTGATCGATCTCGGGGGAGCGGATGTGTTGAGCGGGGATCCACTTACATTGGGCCTGACGGATGCCGAGTTGGATCAAGTGACTGCCGGTATATTGCAAATCGGCGGCAACAACACCGGCTCCCTCACGGTGAGTGCGGAGATCACACACGGCAGCCAGTTCTCGCTCAACAGTGAGGGCGATGTCAGCGGCTTAGGAGGCATTGCCCTGGCGGTGGGCAAAAACCTGACAATACACAGCGGGAACATTGTCGCTCTCGGTGGCGTGCTGACTGTTTCCGGAACGCTCTCGATCCTTCCTTCCCAGGAGACCATGGGGAATGTGACCCTCACGAATGCGGGGAATGCCTTCGAAACCGTCACCGTAGAAGCCGCAAATTCCGTTTCCCTGCGCGACGACAGCGGTTTTAATCTCGGCCCGATTTCGATCAATAATTTGCTCACCGTGGAGAGCGCCGGCTTGATCACGCAAAGTGACCCGCTGAGTGCAGACAGTTTGACGAAGCTGGGTGTCGGCACGCTCATTCTCTCGGCTTCGAATAGCTACGGAGGCACGACCACCATCGGCGCGGGCACGATCGAGGTGGCGGCATCCGGTTCCCTGCCGGTTTCCCCGCTTGTCCTGAACGGAGGGAGCATTTTTTACAATACTGGCGGCTCTGAATCGGGGGGAGACGTCACTCTCAACGCCAATTCCACCGTTCAAGTTGGCGCCAATACGAGTGTCTTTTGGACTGGGAATCTCATCGGCCCTGGCCGCACCCTCACCAAGACCGGGCCGGGAATCCTGAGCCACGGAAATGATCCCTCGCCGCTCGTCACTATCGCCGGGGTTTCCGTAAGCGAAGGTGCGATTGTCAACTTCGCATCCGGCGGCTTTGGAACGGGCCCGATTGACATCGCTCCTGGTGCAGCACTCTGGGTGGATACCATCGAGGGCCAGGCAGTGACCATGTCCAATGCAATCACCTTTCGCGGTGGTGCGGGCGAATCCGTGGTGTTTGGGGGGCTTACGATTCCCGGTGCGCTCGTGCTGAGGTCCGGTGGGGGAGGGGATGGCATTTTCACTGGCAGCCTCACACTCATCGGGAACAACACCATCAATACCGAAGGTGGTGGTATCATATTCGCGGGACGTGATGTCCGAGCACCAGGCATCGTTCGCCCGCCCATCAATACCGAAGGTGGTGGTATCATATTCGCGGGTGTCGTGAGCGGAGCGGGCACCTTCACAAAAATCTCAGCCAACACCCTCACACTCGGCAGTCGCCTTAACACTTTCGGCAGTGCCAGCGCCATCACCGTCGAGGCTGGCATACTGAAGATCGGTTTGGACGCTGGATTCCCCGGTGTCACAGCGGCCTCGAATGGAATGCTCGGTGACCTCGGCAACAGCCTCGTCTTCAGCGGTGGAAATCTCGCGGTTACCAACGGCTTCATCACCACGCGGCATTTCACCCGCACGGTGGATACGAACATAGACATCGCCGCAGGCACTTTGAAATTGACTGGCACCGTGGACGGCACCGGCGTGATCACGCAGACCGGCGCTGGCAGCCTCGCTTTTGGCGAGAATTTTACCGGAGCAACCGTGGTCAATACGGAGACCGGCCCGGTCGCCGTGGGTGCCGCAAAATTCGCACTCGAGGGCGAGGGCAGCGCTGTCATCACGATCGTCTCCGACGGCCTGGGTGGCAAAAAGATCGAGGAGATCGCATTGACCGGCACCACCGCGGCCACGGAGATCGAGATCAAAGGCCCCACAACCGCCGGTGCAACCCTGGTCGTTGAGAGCATCACCAGCACGGACCCGGAGCCGGAGATCGCTTCGATCACATTGAGAAAGGGCGTGATCCTCGGGGACGGAGTGGCTGACGACGTGCCCGATATCAACATCGCTGGGAAGATCGGCAAACTCACCGTGGATACGGTCATGCCGAATACGATCATCCGCCTCGGCTACGGGCTCACCTACGACAACCTTGGCGACGAAACCACACCGGATACTTACAACAACCACCCCGATGTCGTGATCAAGTCCATCACAGGTCCGGGTGTGATCATTGATGTGACAGGCGACGGGCAGCCTGCTGGAACCGGCGGCGGCGGACTCGGCAAGGTCGTCATCTCCAGTTGGATTGGCGCAGGCACCATCCGCACCACGCAGGGCATCGGGAGTTTCACGCTTCGCACGGGAGACTGCAACGTGGTCTTCGAGGTGGATGCTGATCACAGGGGCGAACTCACCACCGCGAATGTCGGAAAAATGGTGATCCAAAATGGCTCATGGGGCAGCAGTGGCAACGAGATCGAAGGCAACGTCGGGTCGTTCAGCGCAGTGGGCTTTCTCGCGGGCGCGACCTTCACCGCCGGCAGCTTCACCAAGTTCACCGTCAAGACCGGCACCTTCGCGGGAACGGCCACATTTACAAAACCGGACGCGACGGAAGTCGGCACGATCTCCGTCGGCAGCGACTTCCTCGGCAACATCACCTCGGCGGCTTCCATCAAGAATGTGAATGTAAAGGGCGAGTTCAAGGGGTCGCTTGTCGCGCAGTCCATCGGCTCGATCACCGCCTTTCTGTTCAATGGAACCAAGCCCACGGATGCCGGCGACTACGGGAGTGAAAACCGCCACAACATCGTCGCCCTGAACGGATCTCTGGGCACGTTGAAAACTAAATCCGGTGGCATCGCCCACTACGACATCTACGCGGCAACGCTTGCGGGTGGCATCGCTGTGAAGGCGCTGTCCGGACCCGGCGTTGACGATGTTACCTTCGATGCCGCCCAGATCCTATCCATCACGTCCAACCTGCCCATCGTGGACTCGGTCTTCGCTGCACGGGATCGCATCGGCAAGATTTCCATCGGCGACAAAATCAACTTCTCCGGAGCGACGAACGCGAAATTCCTCTCCGGCGTGAATCTCGGCGGCGATGGCGTGCTCGCTGGTGCGGTCGCCGATACCTACACGCTCGCCGCTACCATCGGCAGAATCACAATCAAGGGCGCGATGGCACAGACGGTCATCTCGGCCGGCTTCACGCCCGGCACTGATCTCATCTGGGGAAATGCAGACGATATTGCCGCCCTCACTGGCGTGATCCCCATCCTGCCGCTCAAAGTCATTGATGCCATCGCGCTCGCCACCGTCCTTGGCGAAACCACCAACGATCCCGTTTCAAACACCATCCAGGCCGCCAGCTTCAAGGGAATCAAGGTTGATGCCCTCGCCATCCTGCTCGCGGGGTTCCCGAAGGATGTCGCAACCGGGCAGACAGGAACCGCTGACGATATTCGCTTCCGCATCGTCTGAGGCTCGCGCCGGTTCCACCGGGATATTGCTTCTCGCCAAGCATGGGCCGGCCCGCATTTTGTGCGGCAGGGCATGGAACTCCACCACCGCGATCTCCGCCTCCCGATGCGGCATGCGTTCACCATCACGCATGGAACCACGACCGTGCAGCACAACCTGTTCGTCGAACTCCGGCAGGATGGAATGTCCGGCTACGGAGAGGCCGCGGCGTCGCGCGCCTGTGTGTGGCGCAAGCTGCCAGCTTGCGGGAAAGGCGCGACGATGCCCGCGCAGGCGGCGGGGCTGTTAAAAATGTATAATTGGTTGCCAGCGGTGCATCCGGGGGTAGCTTGGCAGGCGTTGCCAAAAGAAGACCCTGAACAAGTGCGGAAAACCCACCGCCGAGTACAGGCATTCCTTCGCAATTTCCGAGTGCTCCGCAAAATCGAATTCCCAACCAACATTTACGCCATGAAACAAAATCCCGGATCCCAGCAACAATCTCCGCACTTCATGGAAAAGCGAAAAGTCCCGCCGGCGACAGGCTGGCGGCAGGGCATTTTCAAGCGGCACGCGTGCGGCATTGAGCTGCTCGAGGCGCGCATCGCCCCGGCGACGCTGGTGTGGAAGGGCGTGCTGAACAGTACGTGGAGCGTTGCACAGAACTGGATTGATAACGGCACCGGCTCGGCGGCGGCACCTGCGGATGGGGACACGCTGATTTTCGACGACACTTCGGCGCGCTTTGGCGTGCTGGACAACGACACGGTGGCGGGGACGAGCTATTCGCTGATTTTCAACGCGAATGGGGCGAACAATTACACCGTCACGGGAAACAGCATCCTGCTCGACAATCCGGGGGTGGATGTGCGGCAGCAGGGCACATCGCCCTCGACGGTGGATGTGGATCTCACTCTGGCGGCGAGCGTTTTCGATGTGACGAGTGCGGAGCTTGTCGTGGGCGGGGCGATGAGCAACACCGGGTTCACGAAGAATGGCACGGCGGTGCTGACGTTGAGCGGGGCGAATACGTTCACGGGCGCGGCGACCATCGGCAACGGCGTGCTGCGGCTGGGCGCGCATGACACGCTGGCGGCAGGCTTGACGGTGAGCCTCGCGGCGGCGGGGTCGCTGGACATGAATGGCTTCGCGCAGACGCTCAAGGCCGTCATCGGGACGGGCACGGTGGAGAATTTCAACAATGGTGTGGCGGCGACGCTGACGCTCAACAACGACTTAAATGGCACTTCGGCCGTGCGGTTTCAGGACACGGCGGGGGACTTGAATCTCGTGAAGGCGGGGAATGGAAATCTGACGCTGGCCGGAGCGTCCTCGCACAGAGGCTCGACGATGGTGAATGCGGGCGTCCTGACGCTGACCGGCGATTTCACGGGCTCAAGCCCCGTGACTGTGAGCGCCGGGGCGACGATCGAGGGCAATGGCGATATCGCCGGGGCGGTTACCGTGCTCTCGAACGGCATCATCGGGCCTGGCGTGGGCGTGAACGGAATCGGCAAGCTGGGCACTGGCGATCTCAGCCTCGGGTCGAATTCCACTTTCAACGCCCGCGTGAACAACGCGGCGCCGGGTACGGGGCACGATCAGCTTTTCGTCACCGGCACAGTGTCGCTGGGAGATGCGACGCTCGTGACCACGGGCGGGATCACCAGCAATCCGGGGCAGCAGATCATCCTCGTTGATAACAGCGGGAACGACATGGTGGTGGGAACTTTCAACGGTCTTTCGGAGGGCGCGCCGGTGACGATCAACGGTGTCACTTTCAACATCACCTACGCGGGCGGCTCGGCGAGCAACGATGTCGTCCTCATGCAGGCGGGCGTGCCCGCCATTGAGACGTCGGCGAATCTCATCGGCGGCGATCTTGTCATCCGCGATGTGAACGGCGGCGCGAGCGATGATACGATCACGCTCAAGCGCATGCCTGGCGGCATCCTGAGCGTGTTCGATCCCTCCCACCGGATCGCCGCGGGGCCGGGGATGACGCAGGTGGATGCGTTCACCGTCGAAGTGCCTCTCGTGAATATCACGGGCACGCTGTTTTTCGACGCGCTCGGCGGGTCGGACACGCTGGTCGTGGATTTCGGCGGCGGCAGCCCGGTGCCGGCGGGCGGGATTGATTTCTCCGGCGGCAACCCGGCGACTCCCTCCGCTGACCGGCTGCTGATCGAGCAGGGCGGTGGCGGCGTGGCCTACCGGCTGCTGATCGAGCAGGGCGGTGGCGGCGTGGCCTTCGCGAATGTGACGCACACTTTCACCACGCACGACATCGGCGTGGTGGACATTGACGGCGCGCTCATCAGCTACTCGGGCGTCGAGGAGACGCTGAACACGCTCATCGCCCTTGAGCGTTCGTTCACCTACCCGGCGGCAAATGAGGCGATCATCCTCGCGGACGACGCCGGCGTCGGGCTGCGGCTCGACGGCAACTTCGGCGGAAACCCGCACCTTGCGAGATTCGCGGCGCCTGGCACTCAGCTCACGGTGAACGCCGGCGCGGGTGTGGACTCGATCACCGTCAGCTCGCTGAATCCCGCGTTTGGCGCATCGCTCACCATCAATGGCGACGCGGGCGATGACCTTGTGCAGTTCACCGGCCCCCTCACTTTTGCGCCCGGCGAAAATCTCGACGTGAATCTCAGTGACGATGCGGGCGCGGGTGACGAGGATGCGATCACCGTCGGCGCGGGTGCCGCGCTGACGCTCAGCGGCGCGGGCGCGGCGACTTTCGATGTCAGCCGCAACATCACGTTCGCGAGCGGATCGAGCCTCGTGGTGCAAAACGGAAACCTGACGCTTTCCGCGAATGCGGCGGGGACGACGGCGGGGAATTTCATCGGCGTGGATGTGAACGCGGGGCTAGTGCAGGCGACGGGGACGGGGGTGGTTTCGGTGACGGGCCGGGCGGGTGATGCGGGCGGCACTCAGGTCGGCGTGCATGTGCGGACCGGTGGCGATATTCTCGGCGGGACGACGGGCACGATGACGGTGACGGGCGGGGGCGGGGCGTCCACGGGAGAATTTAATTTTGGCGTAGCGGTGGACGGCAGCGGCTCGACGATCAGTTCGGGCGGCGCGAATGTCCAGATCACCGGCACATCCGCGTCCACGGGGGCCGGCAACAACGCTTACGGAGTGTATGTGAATGGAGCGGGCGCCTTGCTCTCAGCGGGCGGGACCGGGACCGTGACGGTGATGGGAACGGGCAGTGGTTCGACCGCCGGGCAGTTCCCATCGGGCGTTCATGTGCAAGTGGGCGGGACGATCAATTCGAGCGGCGGCAACGTGAGCGTGACAGGCATTGGCGGTGGAACCGGGGCGGCGTTCGCGGCCTTCGGCGTCGGGATCTACCAGAATGGGACCATCTCCGCAGGCGGAGCCGGCACGCTGACGGTGACGGGCACGGGCGGGACCGGCTCCGGGGGCTTCCACTACGGCGTGAGCCTCGCGGGCGGCAGCGGAGGCATCATCACCTCTGGCGGCGGCGCACTGACGGTCACGGGCACCGGCGGGACTGGCGGAGGGACGAATAACGGCATCCAGGTAGAAGACGCCGGGGTGAGCATCTCGACCGCGACCAATGGCGGCAATCTCACGCTCATCGCAGACAACATGAATTTCGCCGGCCCCGTGTCGGCGAACGGCAGTAGCTCAGTCACCCTGCGACAGCAGACAAACGGAACGCTGATCAATCTCGGCGGCGCGGACTCCGCAGGCGTGCTCGGGCTGACGGATGCGGAGTTGGACCAAGTGACCGCGGGCGCGCTCGTCTTCGGCGACCAGAACAGCGGCCCCCTCACCGTGAGCGCGCCCATCACGCGCGCGGTGGCCACGAACTTGGTTTTCGGCGCAGCGGCGACGCTCGATGCGACGGTTGATCCCGCGGGTGGCGACCTCACATTCGCATCACTCAGCGGCACCGCCGGCATCGCGCTCGCGGGCAACACGCTTGCCGTCAGCGGCGGCAATTACACCGGCCTGCTCAGCGGCACCGGCGACCTCGTCGTCGCGGGCACCGCGCCGTTCACGCTTGCGAACGCGGCGAATACTTTCACCGACGCCGACGGCATCAGCCTCACCGGCCGCCTCGCCATCGGCGCGAACGGCGCGCTCGGCACCGCGGCGAACGACGTCGTCTTCGACAGCACCGCGGGCAGGCTCCACACCACCGCGACATTCAGCACCGCGCGCACCTTCACCGTCAACAGCGCGACCGGCACCGTGGATGTGGACGCCGCCACCACGCTCACGCTCACCGGCACAGTGGACGGCCCCGGCACCCTGCGGAAAGCCGGCATCGGCACGCTCGTCCGGGGGGCCGTGACCACCGTGGGTACGATGCTCAATAGCGGCGTCACCTTTTCCGCGGGGGGAGGGACGACTGTCAGGGCTGAAGGCGCGGGCGATATCATCGTCAATGTCAGCACCGGCGGCGGTGGCCGGGTGATTGATTCCATCGAGATCATCAGCACCGCCGGGCCGGTGGACCTCTATTTGAAAGGCCCGAAAATCGGCACCACGACGGTGAACCGCATCGTCAGCTCCGATCCTGACAGCCAGCTCGGCACCATCACGCTTAACGGGAAAGTGAAACTCGGTGATGGAGTCAACGACGCGCTGCCCGACGTGGAAATCCTCGGCAGCGTCACGAAGCTCATCCTGAGCGACGTGAACCAGTACGGGATCTTTGAAATAGGGAAGGGCCTCGCCTACCTCGACACCTACAACAACAAACCGGAAATCCGCATCCGCGACGTCCTCGGCACCGGCGGACTGACGATTGATGTGACGGGCACCGATCCTCTCACCCCGAGCGGCGGCGGCGGCCTTGGGGATGTCGTCGTCCGCTCATGGGCCGGCCCCGGACTTATCAAGACCACGCAGAGCATCGATAGCTTCCGCCTGCGCAAGGGGCTTTGCCAGGTCTCGTTCGAGGTGGATCGTTACGAAGTGGGTACTGTGACCTACGCCAACTTGGGAAACATGACTGTCTCCGGCAGCAGTTGGGCGGGCCAGCATGTGATCGTGAACGGCAACGTCGGCACCATCACCGTCACGGGCACCATGGACATCCATCTCGACGCGGCCCTGCACATTAAGGGCATCAAAGTGAAAGGAACCTTCAAGTCGTCGGTGTTTGCCAATTCGATCGGCGCTATCTCCGCGCACAGTTTCGATGGCAGCAAGACCCCCAGCAGTTCGCTTCCGTCCGACCTGGATTACGATCTCGTCCCCGTTGGCGGAGACCTCATTAACAATGGCGTGACGATGGCACTCATCGAGACTTCACCCGGAGTGCCGGACTTGAACGGTGATGACTACGGCCACAACGACCACAAGAACATCGTCGCCAAGCAGGGGGCAATCGGCCTCATCAAAATCCCCAGCACGGTGCCCTCATTGAAGGATCACGGCGGCATCCAGAACTACGACATCTTCGCGCGAACCACCGCAGCAGGCATCTCCATGACGGCAGGGATCAATTATTCCGGCAGCATCGGTGTGGATGGCGTGTACTTCCAGGCTTTGTCCTTTGCGCAAATCACCTCGAATCTCGCCGTCACCAATTCGGATTTCGCGGCTTACGACATCACCAACGCCGACCTCAATATCGGCATAGGCAAAATCAAAATCACCGCTGGCACTGTCACGAACGCCAGGTTCCTCGCCGGCGTGAGCATCGGTGCGGATGGGCTGATTGACAGCGTAGTGCCACCCGATCCGCTGGATCAGGACACTTACTACCGCGACGCACGGATCGGAACTGTCACCATCGCGGGTGTGATATCCAACTCCACTGTCTCCGCGGGCATAGACCCCGGCACCGACCACATCTGGGGCAACGCCGACGACGTCGCGGCTGCCGGCGTGCTTTCATCGCTGCCAGCGGGCAAGGCGTACATTGACGCCATCGTACTCACCAACCAAGTCGCCATGGCCGGCAATTGTTTCCAAGGCGCCACCTTCAAGAGCATCAAGGTGAACGGCTCCACCGTCTTGGTTTCGAGCCTCCCGCAGACTGCGGTCGGCATCCAATTTCGAGTGATATGACCCGATCCCGCCATGCAGGCGGCGCAGGCATTGACCGGGGCTGGCATCACTGCCTGTTTGCCGGTCTGATCCTCACGTCATTCTCCGCCCGCGCGGAAGTGGTGCTGCCGGGCGGCGGCACCGTCCAGGCAGTCGGCGGAAAGTTTTCGCTCCCGCACACACTCGGCGGCAGCAGCCAGGTGGGAGCGAATCTATTCCACAGTTTTGAAAAACTGAACCTCGCTGCCGGCGAAACCGCCGCTTTCACCGGCCCGTCCGGCATCGCAAACGTCCTCGCCCGCGTCACCGGCGAAAAATCCATCATCAACGGCAAAATCCAATCGGACATCCCGGGCGCGAATTTTTACCTCATCAACCCGAGGGGCGTCATGTTCGGGCAAAGCGCGGAAATTGACGTGAAAGGCGCGTTCACCGTGACCACGGCGGATTATGTGAAGCTGGAGGATGGCGGGCGTTTCGATGTCACAAACCCCGCAATGGATCAACTGACCAGCGCCCCCGTCAGCGCCTTTGGATTCCTCAGTGCGCCACAGGCCATCCACATTCAGGGCTCCACGACGACCGGCACATCCGGCACACCCGGCAACCCGGCGGTAAAGGGCGGCTTTTCCGCCATCGGCGGAAAGATTATTCTTGGCGGCGTGGATGAAGCCAACGGCCAGGCTGTATCCATCGTCACGAAAGCCGGCGACGTCGTCATCGCCAGCGCGGCATCGAAGGGCGAACTGAAACCCGATGGCTCCGCGATGCGCGGCAGGCAGCCGGTGAAGATGGGCGATGTGACGATGTACGGCCTCGACGACGGGAACCGCGCGACGATTGACGCCAGCGGAAGCAAGGGCGGCGCAGTCACCATCCGGGCAGGCAGGCTCACTGCGAAGAATGCGACGGTGAAATCACTGACCAAAGGCACCGAACGGGGAGGGGCGATGAACTTGCGGCTCAAGAACAGCCTCGTGCTCAAGGGAAACGCCAGCTTTCAAACCACCACCAACAACGCCACCACAGCGGGCCGAGTCCATGCCAGTGCGCGCAATATCGTCATCAATTCCAACAGTGACCTGGGCAGCTTCGTGGACGGCAGCACCCCCACATCGCACGCCGGCGATGTCGTCATCCGGGCTGGCAGGCTCGTCATCACCGACCGGTCGAGCATCCGTTCCGACGTTCAGCTCGATGCAGCCGGCGTGAACGGCCTGGGCCACGGCGGTCATGTGGATGCAAGGGCGGACACCATTGAAATCATCGGGAGTAAAACGGGGGCGGAGAGCTTCACGGGGATCAGCTCCCGCGCCCTCAGCAGCGAGGCGGATTCCTCCAGGGGAGTGACAGTGAACGCGCAGGCGATCCGCATCACACAAGGCGGCTCCATCTCCGCCGACAGCGGCGGCAAAGGGCCCGGCGGCAGCGTCAATGTCACCGCGAACAGCATTTTCATCTCCGCCAACGGAGCGGAAACCGAGACGAGCATCCGGGCGGACAGCCTCGGCATTGCAGGCGGAGGCGGCAGTCCCGGGCGCGGAGGGAACGTGAACGTCAACGCCGGGCTGCTGCGGATCGAAAATGGCGGCCTCATTTCCACAAAGACCACCGGCGCGGGCGCGGGCGGCAACACCACGGTGCGCGCGGATGTCATCGAAATTGACCGGCGCTCCTCGCCGACCAACACCGGCATCGCCGCGGACTCCACGGGCATCGGCACCGGCCCCGGCGGCGATGTTTTCGTGACGGCGGATCAAATCCACATTCGCGGTGGCGGGCAGGTTTCCGCGAGCACCGAAGGCGACAAACCGGGCGGCGACGTCACCGTTCACGCACGGAGCATCACGCTCGCCGGCGTGTATCCCGGCGCAGCCGGCAAAGCCCCGGCTTACAGCCGGATCGTCTCCGAGAGTTTGCAGGAAGGACCCGGCGGGCGTGGCGGCAATGTCAGCGTCTTTGCCGATACCATCCGCGGGTTCGACGACGGGCGCATCTCCGCGGCCACCAATGGCGGCGGGGCGAGCGGCAACGTCCTCGTCATTGCGCGCGACGGCTTCTTTTCCGGGAAGGGCGGCGGCGATTTCACCGGCATCACGGCCACGAGCACGTCCCTCACCCAGCCCGGCGCAGGCGGCGGCATCCGCGCGGAATTTGGCAGCCTCACCCTCGCCGATGGCGCTGGAATTCGCGCCGACACCAGTGGGCCGGGCCGCGGCGGCAGCGTCGTCGTCCGCGCCCATGATCTCGCATTGGAAAACGGCGCCTTCATCGTCGCTTCATCCACCGGTTCCGGCGTCGCCGGCAGCGTGGATGTCGCCGTGGACGCCCCGCTCACGCTCGACAGCGGCAGCTTCATCAGCAGCACCTCCGCCATCAGCGACGCCGGCTCAGTCGAGGTTGCATCGGGCAGCGGCATTTTCATCACCGGAAGCAGCATCACCGTCAGCGCCACGCAGGGCAACGCCGGGCGCATCGCGCTCATCGCCCCCGAGACGATTTCGCTGCGGCTCGCGACCGTCCTCGCCGAGGCCGGCCTCAACGGCGGCGACGTGTTCATTGACCCGCAATTCGTCCTCCTCGAGGACAGCCGCATCTCCGCGAACGCCATCCTCGGCAGGGGCGGCAACATCAACATCATCACCGGCGTTTTCCTCGCCAGCGACAGCGCCGTCACCGCCTCCAGCGAAGCCAGCGTCCAGGGCACCGTCCGAATCGAGACACTGCAAGGCGACATCAGCGGCGCCCTGCTCACGCTCGGCAGCTCCTTCGTCAGCCCGAAAACCAACCTCGCCGAGCGATGCGCCATGCGTCTCGAGGGCGACGTGAGCACCTTCCTCCTCGTGGGCCGCGGCGGTGTCGCGAGCGCCCCCGACGAAGCAGCCACCGCCATCCCGGCACCGTCAAAAATACCAGCGGAGCGTTGAGAAAAAGGAGCCGTGGGGTTCGACGTCCGGGCACGCCTCGCAGGCTGGCAGGTGGCTGGCGACATTGGTTCTCGCCAACAGCGGGCCGCTCCGCATTTCGTGGGCTGGGCATGGAACTCCACCTCCGCGATCTTCGCCTCCCGATGCGGCATGCGTTCACCATCACGCATGGCACCACGACCGTGCAGCACAATCTGCTCGTCGAACTCCGGCAGGATGGGATGTCCGGCTACGGCGAGGCCGCGGCGTCGCGCGCATACGCGGAATCCGCGGCCGATGCGGTGCGGGCTGCGCTCGAAGCGGCACGCCCGGTGATCGGGCGCGAGACACTCGATGATCCCGCGGCCCTGTGGGAGCGCATAGTGGCGGTGCTCGGGAGCAATCGCTTCGCACTCTGCGCGCTCGATGAGGCGGCCCACGATTTGTGGGGCAGGCTGCGCGGCGCGCCGGTTTGGCGGCTGTGGGGGCTCGAATTGCGCGACCTGCCGCCGAGCAATTACACGATCGGGATTGATGCGGTGGAGACGATGCTCGCGAAGATGCGCGAGTTCGACGGGTGGCCGGTTTACAAAATCAAACTCGGCACCCCGGATGATCTCGCGATCGTGCGGGAACTGCGCAGGCATACGGATGCAGTCTTCCGCATTGATGCGAACACCGCGTGGAGCGCGGAGCAGACCATCGCCTTCGCGCCGGAGCTTGCGCGGCTGGGCGTGGAACTCATCGAGCAACCGCTGCGCGCTGATGACTGGGCCGGAATGCAGCGCGTCCACCGCGAGTGTGCGCTGCCCGTGTTTGCCGACGAGAGCTGCCGCGTGGAGGAGGATGTCGGGCGATGCGCGGGATATTTTCACGGCATCAACATCAAGCTTACCAAGGCTGGCGGGCTCACCCCGGCGAGGCGCATGATCTCGCGGGCGCGCGAACTCGGGCTGCGCGTGATGGGCGGCTGCATGAACGAAAGCTCGGTCGGCATCAGCGCGCTCGCGCAACTGCTGCCGCTCCTCGACCATGCGGACATGGATGGCGCGATGCTGATCGCGCAGGATATCGCAGCGGGCGTTCGCCTGGAAAAAGGCAGGGCGGTTTTCCCGGATGAGAATGGCACCGGGGTGCGGCTGCTGTGAGCGGGCGGGTTACGCCGGGGACTTCGGGTAGGTGCCGAGGATTTTCACCATCGCGCAATCCTTGCGCAGTTCGGCGATCGCTTCCCGCAGCGGCGGCTCGTCGGCGTGGCCGTCCACGTCCACAAAGAAATAATACCCCCACTCCCGCCGTCTGCTCGGGCGGCTCTCGAGTTTGCTCATGCTGATCTGCATGCGGTGGAACGGTTCGAGCGCCCGGAGAAGCGCGCCGGGTTCGTCGCGGATGCAGAACACCAGCGAAGTGCGGTCGTCGCCGGTGGGCGTGCCCGATGCGGGAGCGACGACGAGGAAGCGCGTGGCCTGGGTTGGATTGTCCTGCACGCCCGGCTCGATGATTGCGAGGCCGTATTCCTCGGCGGCCATCGAACCCACGAGGGCGCCGGAGGCCGGCTCACGTGACGCGAGTTCCGCCGCCCGTGGAGTGCTGCCGGTCTCGATCAACGCGATGCCGGGAAATGTGCGCTGGAGCCACTGACGGCACTGGGCGAAGACCTGCGGGTGCGCGTAGAGCCTGATGATTGCAGGCCTGGCGCACTTCGCCGCGAGGTGGTGCTCGATCTTCATCCGGATCTGCGCGCAGATCCGCAGGTCGCTTTCCATGAAGAGGTCGAGCGTGTGGTTCACCGTGTTCTCGGCGGTGTTCTCGACAGGCACGACGCCATAATCGGCGTTTCCGCGTGCGACGGCATCGAACACTCCCGCGATCGTCTCGCATGCGCGGTAATCCACGCTTGCGCCGAATTTGCCCCGCGCGGCCTGGTGGGTGTTCGTGGCGCACGGGCTGAAATAGGCAATGCAGAGTGGCTTCTCGAGCTGCAGGGCGGCGCTCATGATTTCGCGATAAATGGCGCGGATGCTTTTCTCGGGGAGCCGGCTCTTCATCTCGCGCGCCTTTGCGGCGAGCGAGCGGAGCACCTGCTCCTCGCGGTCGGGCGCGTAGATCGGCTGGCCTGCGGCCTTCTTGATTTCGCCGACCTCATGCACGAGATCCGCGCGCTCATTGAGAAGGCGGATGATCTGCTCATCCACATCATCAATGAGCTTGCGGACTTCTTCGAGGTTCACGGCGGGAGATTCAATCTGCGTTCGGTGGCGGCGCCGCGTCGGCGACTGCGGCATCGCTGGCTGGATCAATGGCCACAGGCGGCTCGGCGGGCGAATCCATGCTCTCGACCGTCTCGGGAGCGGCGGATTTTTCCGCACTGGCATACACGGGCTTTGGCAGTTCGATGCGGCGGAGTTCGTCCGAGTTTGGAAGTTCCTCCGTCGCTTTCAGGCCGAAGTGTTCGAGAAAATACTCCGTCGTTTCGTAAAGGAGCGGACGTCCCGGAAGTTCCGCGCGTCCTGCGATCTTCACGAGGTTGCGGTCGAGCAGCACCTGCATCACGCCATCCACCGAGACGCCACGCACGGCTTCCACGTCTGCACGAGTGGCGGGCTGGCGGTAGGCGATGATGGCGAGGGTTTCGAGGGCCGGGCCGCTGAGGCGCGCGGGGCGGGTCTCGGGGTAGAGCTGGCGCACCCAGTCTCCGGCGTCGGATACCGTCACGATCGCCCAGCCGTTCGCCTGCTCGGTCATTTGAAACGCGCGCCCTGTCTGCTGATACTCCGCACGAAGCAGGTTGAGTTGCGCGGCGATCTCCTCCTCGCTCGCAGCGCCGATGCCGATCACCTCGAGGTCCTCTGCCTCCGCCGCGGCTGCGCGAAGCGCCTTGCGGATTTCCTCCGGTGTCAGCGGTTTTGGTGAGGCGAAAACGAGCGCCTCGATGACTTGTTTTAGGGAAAGCATCCTCTTGTTACACCCGGTTGATTTCGATTTCCGCGAACGGTTCAGGCTGGACGCAGCGGAGCTGCTTGAGGCGGATCAACTCGAGCAACGCAAGGAAGGTGACGACGATCTCCGAGCGTGACGAGCCGGTGGAGAAAAGCTCCGTGAACTTCAGCGCCACACCGGTGCCGGTCATTTTCAAAATCAGGTCAATCTTGTCGGCGACGGTGAAATTCTCCTCGAAGATTTCGGCGAGATTTTCGCGTTTCTCGTCGAGCCGCTTGAGCACCTTGTTGAACGCGTTGATCAGGTCGAAGACAGTCACGTCGCCCAGCGGGCGGGCGGCGGCCTGCTCGGGCTCCTCCACGATGCGCGCGAAGATGCCCTGCCGTTCCGCTTCGCGCTGGCCGAGGTGAGCGGCGGCCTCCTTGAACTTTTTGTATTCGAGGAGCTGCCGGACGAGTTCCCAGCGAGGATCCTCCTCGTCAGCCTCATCCTCCGGCGGCTGCGCGCTCACGGGCAGAAGGCTGCGGCTCTTGATGTAGATCAGGTTCGCCGCCATGACGACGAATTCGCCGGCCACATCGAGATCGAGCATTTTGAAAAGCTCCATGAACTCGAGGTACTGCCGGGTGATGTGCTCGATCGGGATGTCGTAAACATCCACCTCGTCGCGCTTGATGAGGTACAGGAGCAGGTCCAGCGGCCCTTCAAAAACTTCGAGTTTCACTTTGTATTCCTGCGACATGTGGCGCTGAGGCTAAGTGTGTGGCGGAGACGTTGCCAAGCGGTGTTTTGCGCGGATGCGCGTGTGCTTTGACAAGTGCGGCTCCGTTTGGAGACTGCGCGTCCTTTTATGAAAGTCCTCGTCATCGGCAGCGGCGGGCGCGAGCACGCGCTGGCATGGAAACTCAAGCAGTCCCCGCGCGTCGCGGAGGTTTTCTGCGCGCCAGGAAATGGCGGCATCGCGCAGGTGGCCACATGTGTCCCGCTGGCGGCCAATGATCACGGGGCGCTCGTGCAATTCGCAAAACGCGAGGGCATCGGGCTCACCGTCGTCGGCCCGGATGACGCGCTCGCCGGGGGGATCGTGGACCATTTTGAAAGCGAGGGCCTTCGCATTTTCGGCCCCACGAAAAGTGCCGCGCGTCTCGAATCGTCGAAAGTTTTCGCGAAGCAATTCATGCTGCGGCACGGCATCCCAACGGCGGCGGGCGGGCAGTTTTCCGATCCGGCGGAGGCGTGTGCATTCATCGCAAAAATGGCTGTGCCGATCGTTGTGAAGGCCAGCGGGCTCGCGCTGGGAAAAGGTGTCATCATTGCGCAGACCCACGCCGAGGCGGATGCGGCGGTGCGCGAGATCATGGTCGAGCGGAAGTTTGGCGACGCGGGGACGGAGGTGGTGATCGAGGAATTTCTGGATGGGCTTGAATGCAGCATCCACGCGCTGGTGGACGGGCGCGGCTACCTGCTTTTCCCCAGCGCGCAGGATCACAAGCGCGCCCTCGACGGCGACCGCGGGCTGAACACCGGCGGCATGGGCACCTTCAGCCCCGCCGATAAAATCCTCCCGCCGGCGATGGAGAAGCGGGTGCGTGTGGAAGTGATGGACCGCTTCATCACCGGCCTGCGGGCTGACGATCTGGATTTCCGAGGCATGCTTTTTCCAGGCCTTATGATCACGCCGAACGGGCCGAAGGTCCTCGAATTCAACTGCCGCTTCGGCGACCCCGAGACGCAGGTGCTCATGGCGCGGCTCGACAGCGACCTCCTCGATTTGCTCGATGCGACGATTGACCGGCGGCTCGGCAAATGCGGAGCGCGCTGGCTGCCCTCGCCGGCGGTGTGCGTCATCATGGCCAGCGGCGGCTATCCGGGCGGCTACGAAAAGGGAAAGCCAATCACCGGCCTTGATTCCGTGGATGCGACCGTCTTCCACGCGGGGACGAAGCGGGAAGGGGATCGCTATTTGACCAATGGCGGCCGTGTCCTCGGCGTGACGGCGCTCGCCGCGACGCTGGGCGCGGCCCGCGAGCGCGCGTATGCGGACGTGAAGAAAATCCATTTCGAAGGCGCGCACTACCGCACGGACATCGCGGCAAGAGGACTGTAGGCAGGCGGTGATTTATCCCCGGGTGCTGCTGCCCGGATGAAAAAGGACAGCATGGTTCCGGGTGCAAGACCACCGGAGCGGCTGCCGTACTATTGCTTCGGGGTTTCCACGGCTTTGGCCGGAGGCGCGGGGAGGGTGGCGGATTCCTTTGCGAAGTCCACGCTGCCGAGCACGTCCCGCACGGTGGCGCTCGGGAGCACCATCGTTTCCACGCGCCCAGAACGTGCGATGACAAGGCCGACGACGTTGCCGTCGAGGTCGGTCACCGGGCCGCCGCATTGGTTTGCGTCGAGCGGGAGGTCCGTTTGCATGACGCTGGAGAAGTCACCCTTGCGGGCGCTGACTTTGCTGCCCATCGAGTTCATCAGGTCAGAGCGGCGGTCTGTGCCGGTCCCGGGGCGGCTGGCGCGATCACCGAGCGGGACTTCCTTCTCGATCACCGCGTCACCGCGCTGGAGCTTGAGGTTCACCTTGTCGCCCGCTTTGCGATCGGAGATCAGCTTGGTGAAATTGAAAATCGAATCCGGTTTCCTGCCATCCACCTCGAGCACACGATCCTCTTTCTGGACGCCGGACTTGAGCGCAGCGCCACCGGGGATCAGCTCGCTGATTTTGATTCCCTTCTCGTCCGCATCGAGCTGCACGCCGAGGAATCCGCGGCCTTTCTCCTGCTGGCTGCGCGCGGCGACGCTCACGACGCCGATCGCGGCGGGTTCCCGGCCCTCAGGCGCCACGGCGGTGATGAAGCTCCCGATGGCCGGCGCGCTTTGCGCGGCCCATTTCACGACCGGGATATCCTTTGCTTCGATCTTCACCAGCGCGAGGTCGTGCTCCTTCCATGTGCGCGCGACTTTTGCGGGGAGCAACGCGCCCTTCACCTCGCACTGTAGCTCCCCGGCGCTCGCGACTTCGCTGGCCTTGGTCAGCAGCCAGCCATTGGCGTTCACGCAGGTGCCGAAGCCGAGTGATCTCCCCGGTTTTTTGGCATCGCGAAAAATGAACGTCGCCTTCGCGGCCTCGCGTGTGCCGGGACGGTGGCCTTCGAGCAGGGCGCGGAACTGGTCATCGAGCTTTTGCTGAGTCTTCGGATCCAGCGGCGCCAGCAACCCGCCCAATTGATCGAGGCCGCCAAACTGGGGGTTCTGCGCGCCATCCGGAGTCTGCTCCTGCATCATGCGCAGGAGATCGAGGAAGTTTGCGTCCTTCAGCTTCTCCTTCGGGACGCCCTTCTTCTCGAGCAGGTCGCGCAGCATCGCCTCGAGTTCCTTCGGGCTCATCTGCATTTCGAGGCGGTTGCCGTTTTGGCGGCCTTTCTTTTTCAGCTCATCCAGCAGGTCACCTGGCGGTTTGTTCTGGCCTGGCTTCTCCTCGGCTTGCGGGGGTGCGGGTGGGAGTTGGGCTTTCTTGATGGCCGCGTGTGCGCCGATTGCGGCGAGCATGGAGATAAGGATCAGTCGCTTGGTCATCGTGGTGGTATTTGGGTCAGGGCTGTTTCGGCACTTCGGGTTTCGGGGGCGGCTCGGCGCTTCGATCGCGCCCGCGCCTGCGCATGCGTGGCTCGTTGCCCGGGCTTTCATTGCGCTTCATCAGTTCGGCCTCGGAAATGAGGGTGATGGTCGCGATGGCTTCCGCACCATCGCGGCGGTAGGCCAGCTCGACCTTCTCGCCCGGCTTTGATTTGCCGATCTTCACCGCAAGTTCATCGGCGTTCTTCACGTCGCCGCCGCCGAATTTCACGATCACATCGCCCGCCTTGATGCCTGCCTCGGCGAGCGGCGACTTCGGCTCCACCGCCTTGAGCGTCACGCCGTCCTTCGTCGTCGTGTCGAGCACCGCGCCGATCACCGCCCGCTTGCGGTCGCCGCGCGGTTCACCGCTCAGGCTCCCCCATCGCTCGCCTGCGAGAAGTTTGCCCCAGTCTTGCTTCGCGGCGCTCACTGGCGCGTCGCGGTTGAAGCTCAGGCTCTCGGAAATGGACGAGTGGATGCCGACGATCCTGCCATCGAGGTCAAACATCGGCCCGCCCGAATCCCCTCCCACGAGCGTGCAGTCGCTCACGAGGAACCCGCCCAGGTCCTTCACATTGATGCGCCCGATCCGGACCGGCGGCGTCCGCCGGACATCGAATCCCCCCGGATGTCCCATCCCGACGACGATGGTGGTTTCCGACAATTTGTCGGAATCGCCCACCTCTACAAACGGATACGTACCGCCGCCCTCGATCTTCGCGAGTCCCACATCACGGGTGTAATTCGCCCCGAGAACCTTGCATTTCACCGAGCGGCCATCGGGAAAAACGACGGTCATCTTTTCGTTCCCGCGCGTCACGTGGGCCGCGGTGAGGATGAGTCCGTCCGCCGAGACAATCGTGCCGGAGCCCGCGCCGGGCACGGACTCGCCCATCAGCGAGACCACCGCCGGCATGTTTTTCGCCACGAGCTGCTTCACCTTCGCCTCGATCTCCTTCAACTCCGCCACGGAGTGCGCGCGGAGAGGGACGAACGATGCTGCGATGAAAACCGCGAGCGAGCTGAAGATGCGGATGATTTTCGACATAAGATTGCTCCTCGTGGTTGGAAGGCGGCACGGGTCGCCGAAGTTGTTGAAGACGTAACCTCAAATCCGGGCGTTGGACAGTCCTTATCGTTGTTTCGCTCAAATGCGGCTTTCGCCAGTGACTGCCGGACTGCCGCGGGGCATGTCCACAAAGTGCGCGGTCGCTTCTACTCCACAGTCACGCTCTTCGCCAGGTTCCGCGGCTTGTCCACGTCGCAGCCGAGAGCATTGGCGGTGTGGTAGGCGAGGAGTTGGAGCGGGATGCTGGTGAGGATGGGCGCGAGGTAGTCGGGGCAGGCGGGGATGAGAATGACGTCGTCGGCGACTTGCCGGAGCCTGGCTTTATGGCCCTCGGTTCCGATGGCGATGATGGGGCCTTTGCGGGCGCGGATTTCCTCGATGTTGCTGACGTTCTTCTCGAAGACGGAATCGTCGGGCGCGATGACGACGCTGGGGACTTCCGGCGTGATGAGGGCGATGATGCCGTGCTTCAGTTCCGCGCTCGGGTGGCCGCTCGCGTGGATGTAGCTGACCTCTTTCATCTTCAGCGCGCCTTCGAGCGCGACGGGGTAGTTGAACTGCCGGCCGAGGAACATCATGGCTTTCGACTGCGCGTATTTTTCCGCGACTGCACGGATGTGGTCGCTCTGCGCGAGGATGGTGCGGACTTTGTCGGGGAGCGCTTCGAGTTCCTCGATGATGCGGAGACCCTCCATCGGACTGATATGTCTGATCCGTCCGATGAGCAGCGCGAGCAGTGTGAGGATGGCGACTTGCGAGGTGAAGGATTTCGTCGCGGCGACGCCGATCTCGGGGCCGGCGTGCATGTACACGCCGCCGTCGCTCTCGCGGGCGATGGTGCTGGCGACGTTGTTGCAAATGCCGAGCGCCCGGAGGCCCTTGCGCTGGGCCTCGCGGAGGGCGGCAAGGGTGTCGGCGGTCTCGCCGCTCTGGCTGATGCAAATGACGAGCGTATTTCGCGGGAGCGGGATGTTGCGGTAGCGGAACTCGCTGGCGAACTCGACCTCGACGGGGACTTGCGCGAGCGACTCGATGATGGCCTCTCCGCACATCGCCGCGTGCGCCGCGGTGCCGCACCCGGTAAGGATGATGCGGTCAATCTCGCGCAGTTCGCGCGCGGTCATGTTGAGACCGCCGAGCCTGGCGCTGGCGTCCTCGCGGGAAAGGCGGCCGCGCATGGCGTCGCGGAGCGTGTCGGGCTGCTCGTAAATTTCCTTGAGCATGTAGTGGGGGTATTTGCCTTTGCTGACGTCATCGGCGGTGAACTCGACCTTGCTCACCTCGAAGCCACTCGCACCGCCGAGCAGGCTGGTGATCTCGAAGTCCTCGCTGCCGATCACGGCGATGTCGAAGTCCTTCAAATAAACCGCTTCCCTGGTGTGCGCGACGATGGCGGAGACGTCGCTGGCGAAGAAGTTCTCGCCCTTGCCGACGCCGAGCACGAGCGGCGAGCCGCGCCGTGCGCCGACGATGCAGTCCGGCACGTCCGCGTGCATAAGCACGATGCCGTAGGTACCGACGACCTGCTTCAGCGCGCTGCGAAGCGCCTCGACGATCCGGGCTTTCCCGGCGGGCTGGCTGAGGGCGTCGTATTCGCGGCCGATGAGATGCGCGAGAATCTCCGTGTCAGTCTGCCCTTCGAAGGTATGGCCGTCGGTTGCGAGCTGTTCGCGGAGCGTGGCGTAGTTTTCGATCACGCCATTGTGGCAGAGCCAGAGGCGGCCGCTTCGATCGTGGTGGGGATGTGCGTTTTCATCCGACACGCCGCCGTGCGTGGCCCAGCGCGTGTGGGAGATGCCTATGCGCCCGGGGGCGGGTGATTGCTGGAGAAGCTCTGCGAGGTTCGCGATGCGACCGGTGCGCTTGCGGGACTCCACGCGACCGTCGAATAATGTGGCGATGCCCGCGGAGTCGTAGCCGCGGTATTCGAGGCGGCGTAGGCCGTCGAGGAGCACAGGGACTGCATCATTCTTTCCGATGTATCCGACGATTCCACACATATGTGTGGGAAACGTAGGGCGAGCGGGCGCGGAATGGCAACGCGTTCTTTGGCTCAGGCGCAACGGCCCTCTCACCGGCCAATGCGTTTCAGCGGCGGCGCTCCTCGGGGAGCTGGAATGCACTCTTGATCACGTTGAAACGGGGCTCGCATCCGGGCTCGATGACGATCTCCACGATGTCGAAGCGGAAGGCGACATCGGGCCGGTCGAGCATCCGCAGCCAGGCGCGCGCGCCGCGGCAGATGAGTTCCTCCTTTTCACGCGTGACCGCATCCGCCGGGCGTCCGTGCTCGTCGCTTCTCCGCGTCTTGACCTCCACGAAGGCGAGGATGCCGCCGTCGGTGTCACGGCAGACGAGGTCCACTTCGCCGCCGTGACGGGCGCGGAAATTCCGGTAGAGGATTTTGTAGCCGGCGCGGCGGAGGAATTTCTCCGCGAGCCGTTCGCCCTTCCGACCGAGGGTGTGGCGCGGATCAGAGCCCGGATCCGGCCTGGAGGACCGGGAAAAAAGTGCGGCGATGGTGCGGGCAAGGCCCATGGGTGCGGAGTGCGGCGAGATGTTGCGGTGTGCCGTAGCCCTTGTGCTTTGCAAAGCCGTAGGCGGGATGGCGCGCGTCGAGTTCTACCATGATCCGGTCGCGTGTCACCTTCGCGATGACGCTGGCGGCGGCGATGCTGAAGCTGATCGCGTCGCCGCCCACGAGCGCGGTCTGCGGCAAGGGAAAATCGCGGACGGACAGCCCGTCTACGAGAACATGGTCGGGGGGCGGCGTCAGCTTTCCCGCGGCGCGGCGCATGGCTTCATGGGTGGCGCGGAGGATGTTGATGCGGTCAATCTCCTCCGGCCCGACGACCGCGGACGCCCAGGTGATGTCCTGGCGCGAGGTCAACTCGGCAAAGATGCGCTCACGCTTTGCTGCGCTGAGTTGTTTGGAATCATTCAGCAGACCGTGCGTGAAATCCGCCGGAAGAATCACCGCTGCCGCCACGACAGGCCCTGCGAGCGGGCCGCGGCCGGCCTCATCAATGCCTGCAATAAGACGAAAGCCCCGCACTCGAAGAAGGTCTTCGTGCGCGAGGCTGCACGGCATGGGGATTGGGAGCGGGCGTCAGGCCGCGGCTGAGACCTTCGTTTCAGCTTTCACCTGCATCGCGGCCTTGCCGGTGCGGTTGCGCAGGTAGTTGAGCTTCGAGCGGCGGACGCTGCCGCTGTTCTCCACCACGATTTTTTCGATGCGCGGCGAGTGCAGGGGGAAGACACGCTCGACCCCCTCGCCGTAGCTGATGCGGCGGACGGTGAAGGATGCATTCACGTCAGCGCCACGGCGGCCGATGACGATGCCGGTGAATTTTTGGATACGTTCCTTTTCCCCTTCCTTGACGATGCAATGGACGCACACGGTGTCACCGATGCCGAAAACATTGCGGTCGGACTTGAGCTGCTCCTTGTTGATTTTATCGATGATTTTGGACATATGCGCGTGCGGTTTGGAAAAGGGGCGGCGTATGTAGCGGTTTGGCGGATGCGTGCAACTGAATTCTCAGCCTGAATTTCCCTCTCGTCTCCAAGGGCCTGGCCGGGTGAAAAAGCCGGACGTGTCCGAGGAACCGATCATTGACCTGCACAGCGACGAGTACTTCATGGGCGAGGCCCTGCGCCAGGCGCGCAAGGCGTGGGATCGCGGAGAAGTGCCCGTCGGCGCCGTGGTGGTGCATGCAGGGCGGGTGATCGCCCGGGCTTTCAACCAGGTCGAGACGCTCAATGATGCGACGGCCCACGCGGAGATGCTGGCAATCACGCAGGCCGAGGAGGCGCTCGGTGACTGGCGGCTGCTCGAGTGTGATCTGTACGTGACCAAGGAGCCGTGCCCGATGTGCGCCGGTGCGCTCGTGCATGTGCGGATGCGGCGCGTGGTCTTTGGCTGTGCTTCGCCAAAGGACGGCGGGGCGGGCGGGGTGGTGGATCTTTTGCAGCATCCGCGGCTGAACCATCGCTGCGAGGTGACGCGCGGGGTGCGTGAAAACGAATGCGCGCAACTGCTGCGGGCCTTTTTCCGCGAGCGGCGGGATAAGCCGGGCGGGCAGGGGACACCATGATGGAGGGGCGATGACTGCCGGGTTTCGGAGGGGACTTTGAATTTGTCCGCGTCTTTCCCTGCGAAAATTCCCCCAGTCATCTTGAACCCAATCGCCATGATGACACTGAACCTCACAAGACGCCTCGCACTCACCGCCCTGTTCCTCGCAGCCTGCGCCACCGGCAGGCGTGCATTGCACGCTGTCGAAAAGGATGTCTTCAACTACGAAGCGCAGCGCGATGCGCCGGCGGACACGCGCCGGAATGTTTTCAGGCGGGCGGGGAAACCATGTGTTTCTGGCCGGCAGCATTTACTTCGCACGCTGCATCAATGCGACCTGCCCGGCGCTTACGCCGTCGTGTACCCGGATGACAAATGGCCGAAGGATCTCTCGAACGCGGATGCCATCATCGTGCTCCTGAACCATGCCGCCCGCGCCGCTTCGGATCCGAACATCAAGGCCGCCATGGAGCGCGGCGCGGGGTTTATGGCGATCCATTTCGGAGTCGAGGTGAACAAGGGATCGCAGGGCGAGAATTACCTGAATTGGATGGGCGGGTATTTCGAGACATTCTGGTCCGTGAACCCCTGGTGGACGCCCGATGTCCAAGTCGCCGGGAAGCATCCCACCGCGCGGGGAGTGAAGCCCTCTCAGATCAAGGACGAGTGGTACCACCACATGCGTTTCCCGGAGCAGATGAAAGGCGTGACGCCGATCCTTTCCGCGGCGGCGCCCGTCAATACGGTCAGTTTTAAAGACAAGCCATCGGATCGCGGTGGCAACGAGGAGGTGCTCAGGGCCGTCAAGGCAGGCGAACCGCAGCATCTCGCATGGGCCTTTGACCGGCTCAATGGCGGACGCGGGTACGGCTTCACCGGCTTCCATAATTTCGCAAACCTCAGCAATGACAGCTTCCGCACCGCGCTTCTCAATGGAATCGCCTGGGTATCCAAATTGGAAATTCCCGCGGGAGGCGTGGCATCAAGCACCCCGACCGCCGAGGATCTCAAAGCCCTGATGGACGAAGCGCACAAACCGCCCGCCCCTCCGGCCCAACCACCAGCCAAACAGTAATTTTTGGCAGCGCCAGAAAGCGGCCAGCACAATGCGGGAATTGTCGAGGCCGGGCAAAAAGACGTGGTGGTGATGCGAGTGGACGCGATTGGACCTCGTCGCCTCCGGGATGCACGCCTCGCCTGGAATCGCGTTTGACCTTCGCCTCGTGGTGAACCATGCTGGGTTCACCATGAAAACCGCCACTGTCCGCGACCTTCGCACGAAGTTCCCCGCCATCGCCCGCCAGCTGGAGGACGGGGAGGAAATCAGCATCACCCGTCGCGGCAAGCTCGTCGCGCGGCTGCTCCCGCCGGAAGCACGCGCGAGGCGCCGGAAGGTGGATTGGAGCAAGAGTGCCGCGGCAAATCTTCCGCGGACTGGAAAACCCATGGCGGCAAAGCAGGTAGCCGCGCTTCTCGAATACGCCAAGGGCACCTACTGATGATCATTTGTGCGGATACGAGCTTCCTTGTGTCCTACTACGGCCACGACACGAACTCCACCGCAGCCATCGAGGCCGGTATGGAGCGGGCCGATCCCATTTCCCTGACCGTTCTCAATGAATTCGAGTTGGAGAATACCCTCCGCTGCGCCGCGTTCACCAAAGCCATCACGCACGCGGACGCGCACGCACGCCTCGCCGCAATCACCGCTGACATCACGGAAGGCAACCTCGATCCCGTGGTGGTGAATCTCGGCGTGGTGCTGCGCGAGGCGCGGCGACTTTCGGCGCGGTACTCGGTGGGTGGCGGGCATCGGGGCTTCGATATCCTCCACATCGCCGCGGCAGTCGTGCTCGGGGCGAAGGAGTTTTTATCGTTCGACAAAAATCAGCGCAAGCTGGCGAAGGCGGCTGGGCTGAGGGTCGGACCGTAGGGGGCGGAACGGTGATGAGGGCGGGTTGTGCTCCGCTTTGCACACTCGCGGGGGGTGTGCAGCTTCGCCTTTTCAGCCGACACTTCGTCTGGCAGAAATTCGGCTGCGCAGCGAAAGCGCGTGAATGCGATCATTTATTTGCTCAACTTCCAGGGAAAGATGCACGGGCCGTATGCGCTCGGGCGCATCCCAGTTTTTGAGCACCCTACATTTGCGCCTCAGGCGCACGGATGGGCGCGCCAAAAACCGAGCTGCGCCCTATGCGCTCGATCGGGTTCGCCAGACCCCCTCACTACCGGGCGTCGGTTCACGTTCTGACCGTCCACGCCGGGGTGGCCGTGGAAGCAAATTTGCAGCAATCAAATTATAAATCGTATTACGCAAACGGGGCACGGGGTAAAACGGCAACCCTGGCCGGGGACACGGGGCGAATTTTTTCCGCCTCGCTGGTGGAGGCTCGGGCGGCGTTCTTTGGCGGGGAGTTGTGCAGATACTAACAGGGCTTGCGGGACGGGATTGGCTCAATCGCAAGGTCGTGCGATTGTTGATTCGTGTTGCGGCGGTTTTGCTGTATTCCATAACGAATGAGGAAATTCCTGACCATTTTGATCATAGTGTCCGCGCTCGCCGGGGGCGGGTGGTATGGGATTTCGCAGGGCTCGTTTGGGAAGGCGAAGCCGGAGAACCAGGGTGAGGACATCCCGACGGCGGTCGTGGAGAAGCTGGATCTGGATGTTTCGCTGACGCTGAGCGGCGATGTCGCGCCGCAGTCCCAGCTCGAGGTGAAATCGGAGGTGGGCGGGAAGATCAAGGATCTCTACGTGCAGGCGGGGGAGGATGTGAAGGAGGGGCAGTTGCTGGTGGAGATTGATGACCGGGATATCCTGACCGAGAAAGGCTCGGCGACGACAGAGATTGAAGGGGCGCGTGTGCAGGTGGAGAAGATCAGCCGGAATTTCGAGCGGGCGAAGGAGCTTTTCATGCAGAAGCTCATCAGCCAGGAGGCGTACGACAACATCGAATCGGAACTGGCCCTCGCGAAAAACAGCTTCGAGCGCGCGGAGCGGAAGCTGCAGATCGTCGAGGACAAGCTGCGGAAGACGAAGGTCACGGCGCCGGGCGATGGGACGGTGCTGACGGTGCCGGTGATCATGGGGCAGGTGGCGATCGCGGCGGCGAGCGTGAACAGCGGCACCACGCTGATGTCCATCGCCAACCTCGAGAAGCTTCTCGTGGTCTGCCACGTGAACCAGGTGGATGTGGCGAAGATCAGGCCGGGGCAGGAGGTGAAGCTCCGCGCCGAGTCCATGAGGGAGGTGGAATTGAACGCGAAGGTGTTTTTCATCGCGCCGGTGGCGACGGTGAAGAACAGCGTGAAGGGGTTCACGGTGCAGGCATTGATCGAGAAGCCGCTCGCGGCGCTCCGGCCGGGGATGACGGTGAACATCGTCATCCCGATTGCGCGTGCGGACGATGCGCTTGCGGTGCCGGTGGGGGCGGTGTTCCGGAGCGAAGGCAACAAGCGCGTGGTGTTTGTTCTCAACGGGGATGTGACGGAAAAGCGGGAGGTGAAGATCGGCGTTTCGAACATCCAGCACGCGCAGGTGCTGACGGGGGTGAGCGAGGGCGAGAAGATCCTGCTGGTGAATCCGGAACGCGCCGTGAAGAAACGCTCGTAGCCCAAGGCGATGGCATTGATCGAACTGACGGACGTTGTGAAGAGTTACCGCGTCGGCGAGCAGGAGATCCGCGCGCTCGACGGGGTGAGTCTCGAGATCGAGGCCGGCGAATACGCGGCGGTGACCGGCCCGAGCGGGAGCGGGAAGAGCACGCTGATGCATCTGCTCGGCTGCCTGGATACGCCGACGTCCGGGAAGGTGGTCATTGATGGGGTGGATGTTTCGCGGGCGAGCGACGGCATGCTTGCCGAGATGCGAAGCGGGAAGATCGGCTTCGTTTTCCAGGCGTTCAACCTCCTCCCCAAGCTCAGCGTGCTGGAGAATGTGGAACTGCCGCTGCTTTACGCGGGCGATGGATTCCGGCGGCGGCGCAAGCGCGCCTTCGAGGCGATCGAGCGTGTGGGGCTTGCGGATCGCGTGAAGAATACGCCGCTCCAGCTTTCCGGCGGCCAGATGCAGCGGGTGGCAGTCGCGCGCGCACTCGTGAACGACCCGAAAATCGTGTTTGCCGACGAGCCGACCGGGAACCTGGATTCCGCAACGGGCCAGAGCATCCTGCAACTTTTCAGGGAATTGAATGCGCAGGGGCGCACGATCGTGCTCGTCACGCATGACAGCGAGATCGCGGCCACTGCGCCGCGCCAGATCGTGATCCGCGACGGTCGGATCGCCAGTTGCGTGGAAGCGCGGAGGGAGGCGGGCGTGTGAGGATCTGGAATTCGCTGGCCATCGGAATCCGGGAGATCTGGTCGCACAAGTTCCGCAGCTTTTTGACGATGCTGGGGATCATCCTCGGCGTCGCGGCACTGCTCGCGACATTCGCACTCGTCGCCGGAATG
Source organism: Prosthecobacter debontii (assembly GCA_945861385.1). Classification (GTDB taxonomy): domain Bacteria; phylum Verrucomicrobiota; class Verrucomicrobiia; order Chthoniobacterales; family Chthoniobacteraceae; genus SXWH01. The sequence continues at coordinate 6,702 of CAMAUI010000006.1, read as the reverse complement.
GCGGCGGGCTCGCGCGAGACCATGCGGCAGTATGGGGGAGTGGAGAAGGTGGATGTGATCACGCAGGAGCCGCCGGCGGAGCAGCAGGCGTACGCGGAGATCTCGCCGGGGAGAACGCTCTGGGATGCCCAGGCGATCCGCGACAGTGTGGCGGGGGTTGCCAACGTGACGCCGATCTATGAGATCAATCCGGGCCGTGTGAACCGTGGCAGTGAGACGACCACGGCGGAGGTGTTCGGCGTGTGGCCCGAGTATTCCCCGATCAACAATCACGTCGTCGAATTCGGGCGCAATCTCTCGCAGATTGACCTCGATGAGGCGAACCATGTCTGTGTGATCGGGCGCAACGTGGTGGACGGCCTCTGGCCGGGGCGGCCGGAATACAACCGCGTGGGGGAAACCGTCCTGATCGGCGGTAAGCCGTTCGTGGTCGTGGGTGTGTTTGAATTTTATGAGCGCGAGGAGGACAAGCGGCGGCGGAAATTCGGCATCAAGCCGGTGCCATTCATGGGCAGCCGGAGCGGCAGCCGGAGGATGTTCGACCCGTTTTTTCGCAAGAACCGCTCCGTGATCATCCCGTTCACGACGGCATTCCACGATTTCAAGAGCTACAAGATCACGGGCGCAAACAACGAGGTGGATCTGGGAGCGATCCACACGGTGGATGGGATCACCATCCAGGTCGCGGATGCCGGGGCGCTTCAGCAGACGCTCGATGAGGTGAGCGAGGTGCTGCGGCAGACGCACCGGGGGATTGAGGACTTCAGTTTCAACACGCGGCTGGAGTTTCTCGACCGCATCGAGGAGCAGACTAGGAATCTCCGGCTTGTGGGCGGGCTCATCGCGGGGCTGAGCCTGGTCGTCGGCGGGATCGGGATCATGAACATCATGCTCGCGAGCATCACCGAGCGGGTGCGGGAGATCGGGGTGCGCCGCGCGGTCGGGGCGAAATCCCGGCACATCTTCGCGCAGATCCTCGTGGAAAGCGCGGTGATCGGAGTGATTGGCGGGGCGCTGGGCCTGCTCGCGTCGCAGGGGCTGATCGAGATTTTCAAGTCCATTTCCCCCGCCGAGTACGACCCCATCGTGGATATGAAAAGTGCCGCGCTGAGCTTCGCGGCGGCGGTGCTGATTGGGATCGGGAGCGGCATCTATCCAGCGTGGAAAGCGAGCCGGATCGCACCGATCGAGGCCCTTCGTTACGGCTGAGGAGGTATGGGGAGGGTGGTTCTGGGCGTAACAATCTCCTTTCAATGGCACTATTTCTGCGTTTCATGCGTGGAAATCAGCCCTTTTTAATGGACCCAAACGAGCCAGCCTTGCCTGCAGGAGAACTTGAGGATCTTCACGAGAAGTATCGTGAGATGAAGCACAACATCAACAACATGTTCGCCGTCATTATGGCCTTGAGCGAACTGGGGCAGCGCAATCCCGGCCACTTGGAAAAGCTCGCGAAATCGGTGCTCGAACGCGCGCCGGATGTGGTAAGGCAACTAGGCGCGTTCGGTGAACTGCTGAGTGCCAGGGTAAAAGCCGCCGGAGGCCAGACTGCGGCATTCCCCAAGGCTTGAAGTCGGGGATTTTCGCCTGCGGCTCGTCGGCCGAAGTGTGATTTTCCTTTGTCCTGCGCAGCATGTTTGCTACGGACTGCGCGCCGCCTGCAATGCGCGGTTTTTCCATGATGAACTACTTCATTCTCGGTGATGACGGGCAAATTCGAGGGCCGCATACGTCAGCGGTATTGCGAAATCTTCTCGCGGCGGGAACGATCACGATGGAGACGCAAGTCTGCGAGGAGGGAACCGAGGCGTGGATGCCGGTGTCGTCCGTTCTCCATGCCCTCCAAGGGCCGACGCCGGTCGCCATGCAGAAGCAACGCGGGCCACTCGCCATGACAGCGCAGAAGCATCTCGCTGAAATCCGTGGCACCTCGTGTTACTGGGGCTTTCGGCTGCTGACCAATATCGTCGCGGGACTGGCGATTCTTTTTCAAACTTATGCCCTGACAGCCGGGGTGTCGGAAACCTCCAGCCTCGCGGCGAAAGGGAGCTTCGGGGAGGGGATCATGAAGGCCCGTGTGCTGATGGTCGCCATCTATCTTGCTTCGATCATCGGCATTCTCACCATGCGTTTCCTGGTGCTGGTGCTCCTCGATATCGCCGACACGCTGCTCTTTGAGCACGCGAGAAAACGGAATCTGTGAGCGGAGCCGGGAGTGCGGGTGAGGGGTTCTATTTTGTCCATTCGCCGTTGCCCGTGCCGCGTGCGCCGGCTTTGCTTCGCGACTTCGTTTTATGAAAGTTTCCTGCGTTCTTGCCCTGATCCTCGCCGCCGCGATTCCTGCGTCTGCCGCCGACGGGCCGCTCCATGCCGGGATGATGCGCATGCCCTCTGTCTCGGACAGGCAGATCGCCTTTGTGTATGCGGGCGACATTTGGATCGTCGCAAAAGAGGGCGGCACGGCAATGCGCCTGAGTTCTCCGCGCGGCGAGGAATCATGGCCGCGGTTTTCGCCGGATGGCCGCGAGCTTGCGTTCACGGGCAACTATGAGGGCAGCGATGATATTTACGTGATCCCGGTCAGCGGGGGCGAGCCGCGCCGCGTGACTTACCATGGCGCGGGCGACCGGCTCGTGGGCTGGTGGCCGGATGGAAAGTCGCTTGTCTTCGCATCGAAGCGCACGAGCTTCACGGGGCGGGTGTCGCAGTTTTTCCGGATCAATGCGATGGGCGGGCTCGCGGAGAGGCTGCCGATCCCGTATGGCGAATTCGGCGCGATCTCCCCGGATGGGAAGACATTCGCCTACACGATGACGGACACGGACCGCGCATCGTGGAAACGCTACCGCGGCGGCATGGCGCCGGATGTGTGGCTGTTCCACCTCGACACGGGCGCGGCGGAAAACGTGACGGAGAATGATGCGTGCGATTCGCAGCCGATGTGGGCCGGGAACGGTCGCGTCTATTTCCTGAGCGACCGCGATGCGAAGAAGCGCGCGAATCTCTGGCTGTATGACATCGCCGCGAAGACAAAGCGGCAGGTCACACGGTTCACCGATTTCGACGTGCGTTATCCGAGCGTCGGCCCGGGGGATGTGGTGTTTGAAAATGGCGGGCGTCTTTTCCTCATGGACCTTGCCACGGAGCAGACGCGCGAGGTGAAGGTGAACGTCGTGACGGACAAGGCTACGCTGCGTCCACGGCTCGAAAATGTCAGCGCGCGCATCGCGACCTCCTCGCTGTCGCCCTCCGGCAAGCGCGTGTTGTTCGAGGCGCGCGGCGACATATTCAGCGTGCCGGCGGAGGAGGGGATCACGCGCAACATCACCGCGTCGCCCGGCGTGGCGGAGCGGTATCCGGCGTGGTCGCCGGACGGGAAATCCATCGCGTATTTCTCCGACCGCAGCGGCGAGTATGAACTCACGCTGCTGCCCGCGGATGGCAAGGGCGCCGAGGAAAAGCTCACCAACCTCGGGCCGGGCTGGCGCTACCAGCCGCAGTGGTCGCCGGACAGCCGCAAGCTCGTGTTCATAGACAGCGCGATGCGGATCTGGATGCACGATCGCGACACGAAACAGACCGCGCAGATTGACAGGCAACTGTGGCATTACCATTCGGACCTCCACAATTTCAGCGTGAGCTGGAGCGGTGACAGCCGCTGGATCGCCTACGCCGGGGACACCGAATCGCAGCAGGATGCGATCATCCTATACGACACAAAGGAGCGCAAACGGCACCAGGTCACGAGTGCCTTTTACAGCGACGACCTGCCCGTCTTCGACCCTGCGGGCAACTACCTCTACTACCGCAGCCGGCGCATATTCCAGGCGCATTACAGCGACTTCGACTTCACCTGGGCCTACGTGAACGCGCATGCCCTCGTCTGCGTGCCGCTGCGCAACGACATGCCGTCCCCGCTCGCCCCGAAGAACGACGAGGAGCCGAAGAAGGAGGACGACAAAAAGGACGGGCCCCCCAAGAGCACCGATCCCGCGAAGAAGCCCGAGGATTCCAAGAAGTCTGGAACGGCGAACTCCCTGGACGGCCCGAAGCAGCCCAAGATCGAGGGCGAAAGCGCCGGCACCAAGCAAGAGACCAAGCCCCCCGAGAAGAAAGAGGAGAAGAAGCCCGAGGTGAAGGACGTGCGGATTGACCTCGATGGCTTCGAGAAACGCGCCGTCGTCCTGCCCGTCGGCAGCGGGCGCCTCGACCAGCTCGGCGCGCTGCCGGGCAAGGTCATCTTCCGCTGGCCGCCGCGCAAAGGCTCGAACGCCACCACCTCCCCGCTCAGCCTCTGGGACATCGAAACCCGCGCCGAGAAGCAGATCGTGGACAACGTCACCGGCTACGAACTTTCCGCCGACCGGAAAAAGCTGCTGCTCTCGGGCGGCGGCTGGAGCATCACCGACGCGAAAGAGGCCGCCGGCACCGGCAAGACCGTCACTGTGAACCTCGAGATGACCGTGGACCCCGCCGCCGAATGGCGCCAGATGTTCGACGACGCATGGCGCATCCAGCGCGACTTCTTCTACGACCCGCACCTCCACATGGTCGCGTGGCAGGAGATGCGCGAGCGATACGGCGGCATGCTCACCGCATGCGTCACCCGCCACGACCTGAACTACGTCCTCGGCGAACTCCTCGGCGAGCTCAACAGCTCCCACACCTACCGCTCCGGCGGCGACCTCGACGACGGCCCCCGCCGCAACACCGGCTACCTCGGCTGCGACTTCGAGCTAAAGGACGGCATCTTCCGCATCGCCCGCATCCTCGACGTCGCCCCGTGGGACACCGGCGTCCGCTCCCCACTCCGCGAGCCCGGCGTCGGCATCAAGCCCGGCGACTACCTCCTCGCCGTGAACGGCCGCAAGCCCGACCCCACCCAGGAGCCCTACCTCGCATTCGCCGGCATGTCGGGAAAAGCCGTCCTTCTCACCGTCAACGACAAGCCCCTCCCCGAGGGCGCCCGCGAAGTCCTCGTCAAAACCCTCCCCACCGAGAGCGCCCTCCGCCACTACGCATGGATCGAAGACAACCGCCGCCGCGTGGACGAAGCCACCGCAGGCCGCTGCGGCTACCTCTACGTCCCCAGCACCACCCTCGCCGGGCAGACGGAACTCTACCGCATGTGGCGCGCACAAGCCCACAAAGACGCCCTTATCATAGACGAACGCTGGAACAGCGGCGGCCAGCTCCCCGACCGCTTCATCGAACTCCTCGACCGCCCCATCCGCGCACACTGGGGCGTCCGCGACGGACTCGACTGGACCACCCCCTACATCCCCACCGCCCAGGTGAAAGTGATGCTCGCCAACCGCTGGAGCGGCTCCGGCGGCGACTGCCTCCCCTGGCTCTTCCAACAAGCCAAACTCGGCCCCGTCATCGGCACCCGCACATGGGGCGGCCTCATCGGCATGACCGGCTGCCCGCCCCTCGTGGACGGCGGCACCGTCACCGTCCCCACCTTCAGCATCTACGACCGCACCGGCAAATGGATCATCGAAGGCCACGGCGTCGAGCCAGACATCGCCGTCATGGACGACCCCGCCCAGCTTGCCAAAGGCGCCGACCCCCAGCTCACCCGTGCCATCGCCGAGATCAAAGCCGCCCTCGCGAAGACCCCGCTCATCCGTCCCCCCCGCCCATCCTACAACGACCGCACCCGCTGAGTATTCCCGCTTCCCCGGCAGCGCGCCGTGGGGTAAAAAGTGGGGCGTCATGGATGGGCAACCTGCATGGAAACGTTGGCTGCGCAAATGGCGCGGCTGGCTGCTGCTCGCCGCCGGGTTGGCGGCCACCTACGCATTTCGCGAGTGGCGCCGGAACTCCCACGAAGCCGACATCCGCGAGGCGAGGGCGGCGGGGTTCGTGTGGGAGGAGGGCGGGAACCCATACGACGCGATCCGTGAAGACTGGCGCGCGACGTTCCGCAAGGAGACGTGGACGGGCAGCTACCGGGTACTCGATCTCGGGGAACTCCCCGACCTCACGCCCTACCGCAGCCTCATCCACCGCCTCCGCCCGACGTATCTGAGCGTTCGCGGAAGTAACAACGTGGACGCCATCGAGGGGCTCACCTCGCTGGAAGAGCTCTCCCTCTACGATTACCGCGGCCTGCAAAGCGTGGACGGCCTCAAGGAGCTCACCGCGCTGGAAAGGCTCGGCCTCAGCTTTTGCCCCGGCCTGCAAAGCGTGGACGGCCTCAAGGGGCTCACCTCGCTGGAAGAGCTCCACCTCCACGATTGCCCCGGCCTGCAAAGCGTGGACGGCCTCAAGGGGCTCACCTCGCTGCAAGAGCTCCGCCTCGACGGTTGCCCCGGCCTGCAAAGCGTGGACGGCATCAAGGGGCTCACCTCGCTGCAAGAGCTCCGCCTCGACGGTTGCCGCGGCCTGCAAAGCGTGGACGGCCTCAAGGGGCTCACCGCGCTGCAAACGCTCTACCTCTACGATTGCCGCGGCCTGCAAAACGTGGACGCGCTCAAGGGGCTCACCGCGTTGAAAGACCTCTTCCTAAACGGCTCCACCGGCATCCCCGCCGCGGCCCTGCGCGAGCTGGCTGTTGCGTTGCCGAAAACCCGCATCACCTTCCCCGACGGCAGCCAGTCCCCGCCGCCGTAGCGCGGGCAATGCTGGCAGCTCCTGTGGCGCAAGCCGCTGGCTTGCGAGACGGTCGCCCGCCCCGGGGCCATCCTCGTGGCGTTC
>CAMAUI010000005.1 GCA_945861385.1 Prosthecobacter debontii | reverse complement strand
TCTCTTGCGCCACCCGTCCGGCTCCTTCGCATAGCGTTCATCGATCACGGCCGCCACTTCGGGCTTGCCCAGTTGCAATGTCATTTTTCCCATCCCTCTTTCCTACCACCGATTCCCTATAATGTCTGCTTTATTATTGGATATGGTATCACAAGTCAATAGGCGAGCGTGATTGGCGCGGGGACGAGGCGGATCGGGGCCTGGACGTCGGTGGTGCCTTCGCTTTGTTCGAGCGAGGTCACGAGGCCGTTCTCGAATGTGACGGAGAGTTTTCCGGCGGGGATTTTCACGTAGATCGTGCTCGTGGTGAGGCGGCCATTGCGGTCGAGGCCGGTGGTCTCCTGCGGCACTCGCGTGTAGCGGACATACTCCCACACGTCCTTGCGCCCGCCGCCGTCGAGCTTGGATGTCTTTTTCTGCGCTTTGCCGAGCGAGGCGTTTACCTCGTCAGGCGTCATGTTGAGCCCGACTTCGTTTTTTTCGATCAGCGCCTCCACTCCCTCCCTGCGTTTCGCGTTCTTGCGGAGGCTTTCAAGGAACTCCGGCTTCACGGGCCCCACGGCGCTGACGTCCACCCAGCCAACCACGCCGCCCTGCCGGGCTTCGCCGCGGATGCGGAATGCCTTGTCGGTGACCGCGACGAGTTCGACGGGCGAGCCTTTCGGGATCGTGCCGAGAAAGCGGCCGTCAGCCGGTTTGCTGAGGACACCGGCGTCGGCGATCGTGACAAGCTTCACGGGCTTGGCCACGAAGTCCGCGAGGTAAATGGCACCCGGCTCGCGGAGGAGTCCGCTTGGCTTTTCAGCAGCGAGCAGTGCCGGAAGTGGGAGCAGCAGGGCTGCGATGATCGCTTTCACGGTTGAGAAGTTAGTCCCGTTTGTCGTGCGGGCGAGTGGAATTATTCATGGGAAGTTCGGGCAACGTGCCCGTTCGACGTTGCCCATTGCGGCGGATTGCGGCATCTCGGCGGCGCATGACGACACCGCGCTCATCCGCACTTTTCGCAGAAGCCCGCCGCTACATCCCCGGCGGGGTGAATTCGCCAGTCCGCGCTTTCCGCGGGGTCGGGGGCGAGCCGTTCTTTGTGGAGCGGGCCGCCGGTGCGCGGCTGTGGGATGCGGATGGGAGGGAGCTGATTGACTACGTGGGCACCTGGGGCCCTGCGATCCTTGGCCATGCGCCGCGCGTGGTGCTCGATGCGCTGGGCGCCTCCGCCGCGAGAGGCGTGAGCTTTGGGACGCCGAATCCGTACGAAGTCGAAATGGCGCGCACGCTCTGCGAGTGGGTGCCCGCGGTGGAGAAAGTGCGGATGGTGAACAGCGGCACGGAGGCGACGATGTCGTGCATCCGCCTTGCGCGCGGCGTGACGGGGCGGGGGAGGATCGTGAAATTCACAGGCTGCTACCACGGCCATGTGGATTCGCTTCTCGTGAAGGCGGGCAGCGGCGCGCTCACGCATGGGCACCCGGACAGTGCGGGCGTGCCTCCGGAATTCGCGGCGCTAACGACGGCGCTGCCTTACAACGACGCGGATGCGCTTCGCACGGTTTTTGCCGAGCGCGGGAGCGAGATCGCGGCGGTGATCGTCGAGTCCGTGCCGGCGAATGCGGGGCTCTATTTTCCGGAACCGGGCTTTTACGAACTGCTGTGGAAGCTGTGCGCCGATCACGGGGCGCTGGTGATTTTCGACGAAGTCATGACCGGCTTCCGCCTTGCGCGGGGCGGGTACCAGGAGATCATCGGGATGAAGCCTGACCTTGTCGCGCTGGGCAAAGTCATCGGTGGCGGCCTGCCGGTCGGTGCTTTCGGCGGCAGGCGGGAGATCATGGACCAGCTTTCGCCGGACGGCCCGGTTTATCAGGCCGGCACGCTGAGCGGGAATCCGCTGGCGATGTCCGCGGGGCTTGCGCAGTTGCGCGAACTCGCCCGCGTGGACGGCTGGGCGAAGCTGGAGGCGCTCGGCGCGGAGTTCGAGGATCGCGTGCGCGCGGGGCTGAAGCGCGCGGGCCGGGATTACAACTTCCGGCGGATCGGCTCGATGTTCTGCCTCTACTTCACAAACGGCCCGGTGAGAAACCTCGACGAGGCATTCGCAAGCGACCGCGCGGCGTTCGCGAAGTTTTTCCATGGCTGCCTTGAACGCGGTGTCTATTTCGCGCCGTCGCAGTTCGAGGCGGGTTTCATCTCGCTCGCCCACACGCCGGAGGATCTCGCTCGGACGGCCGACATCGCCGCGGAAGTGCTGGCTGGGATGTAGAGACGGTCGAGAATCAGCTTCTGTACTTGGATCGCACCTCCATCTTTGTCGCGGCGGGTACCACGGCTAAACAGATTTCAATATTTCTTCGCGTTTGAGTCGGAATTCTTCTTCGGAAATAAGATTCGCTGTCCGCAAGGAATCGAGTTGCCGTAGTCGAGTTTCGTGTGATCGATCTCTTGGCTCATCAGCATGACTACTAACCGGTATGGAATGACTCGCCCTGCGAGATCGGGACATCAGCAGATCGACTGCAGCGTCAGTGCCATTTACCACGAGTTCGACTACCGCGTTCTGCTCATTGACATATTCCAGTCGGCAACACTTACCGTTCAAGGGTTTTGAGAAGCTTTGTGCGATCGAGCCACACACGGTTCCAAGCACCCAAGAGATGAGCATTGCTGGAATAATCGAGATAGCAACCCAAGCTGCCACCACTGAAAAATTTGCTCCAGATATCGCGAGTTTGATAGCGTAAAGAAAACAGATCGCAAAAATTATTTTGCCTCCGCCGAAGGTCTTCCCTTTTGCGAATGCATTTGTTTTCGCCAATTCTTGAACTTTCTCCTCGGGCAATTCTAACACTGACTGTACTTCGTCTGGCAGAAGCAATGTGGTCCACAAATGGGAAAGTCCACTGAAGGCTTTCCACCGCACTCCGAACTTCCCGTCCTCAGCGGAAAATAATTCGCATGGTCCTAATCCGGGGTAATCGCCACTTCTTGGACGTGTGCATTGGATGATTTGTAGTTGAATGACGTTGTTTTCCATAATTCTGGTGCGGCTTTGTAACGAATGGGGACGCTTACGTCTTCCAAATAGGCACGTCCGCTTTCATCCGGTCGATCACCTCGCCGCAAAAACCGAGCGCCGGGCCGCGGTGTTTGGCGAGCACGCGGACAAAGAGCGACGCCTCGCCAACCGGCACCCAGCCGAGCCGGTGGATCACGGTGACCGAGCGGGCGGGATGCTTGCCTTCGATATCGGAAAAAATACGCCCGAACATGCGGCGGGCCATCGGCTCGTAAGCCTCGTAGCGGATGCCGGTGAGCGGCATTCCCGCTTCGAGTTCGCGGACGATGCCAGAAAACTCCACGCATGCGCCAACCTCGTGGGAAGGAAGCCGTAAAGGCTGCGCGACGATCGGCGCGTGGACGAAATGCAGTTCGGAATCCATGGATCAGCCCCCGCTCACGGGCGGAATGATGGCGATTTCCCCCGCGCCTGGGCCGACGGCCTTGTCCCAGTCGGCGTATTCGCAGTCCACGGCGACGCGCGATTTCCCCGGCGCGAAGCCGGGCGCGACGCGGTTGAATAAATCGAACGGCGTGTCGGACTCGAAGCACTCGACGGTACGTTCGCGCCAGCCGAGTGCGGCTGCGGCGGAGGCAAAAGCGAGGAGCTTCACTTGCATGGCCTGCCGTATAGACTGCGGCACACAAAACTCCAAGCAACATGCTCAATCTCGACGAAGCACATGTGATCATTGCACAGCATACTTACGCGCTTGAGCCTGTGCGCGTGCCGCTCGCGGAGGCGCACGGGTGTGTGCTCCGCGAATCGGTGGTGGCACCGGAGGATGTGCCGGCATTTGACCGGAGTGCGTTCGATGGCTTCGCATTTCGTGCTGCCGATGCGCCGGGAAAATTGAGGGTCTGCTTCGAGGTGGCGGCGGGTGTGCCGTCATCCGGGAGGATTGCGGAGGGGGAATGCGCGCGCATTTTTACAGGCGGACAAATTCCCGAAGGCGCCGATTCGGTGGCGATGCAGGAGGATGTGAAACTCGCCGGCGTGGTGGCGGAGATCCCCGCGACTTCGCGGGGCCATGGAGTGCGGTTGCGCGGGGAAGATGCGCGCGCCGGTGATCTCTTGCTGGCGCGGGGGCTGCGGCTTGGCGCGGTGGAACTCGCGATGCTTGCGCAGATCGGCCACGTGCGACCGCTCGTCGCGCCGCGTATCCGGGTGTTTCACGTGGCCACCGGCTCGGAACTGGTCGCGCCGGACTCGCAGCCGGAACCGGGGCGGATCCGTGACAGCAACAGCACGCTGATCGCCGCACTCGCCCGCGAGGCGGGATGCGACATCATCGCGCAGCGGCGGGCCGGGGATCAACTGCCCGGGCTGATTGACGTCCTGCGCCGCGTGCCGGACACCGGCTGGGAGCTCCTGCTCATTTCCGGCGGGGCGAGTGTGGGAGATTATGATTTCGGACGTCGCGCGCTGGATGAACTGGGGTTTGGCGTCCATTTCACACAGGTCAACTTGCGACCGGGGAAGCCGCTGATTTTCGGCACGCGTGGGAGGCAGTGTGCGTTTGTGATTCCGGGGAATCCGCTGTCGCATCTCGTGTGCTGGCACGTCGCAATCCGTGTCGCGATCGCGGTGCTCTCCAGCGGGGATCCGATGTGGATGCTCGAATCCACGCGCCTCAGCGGCGGTGCGCTGCGGGGGAATCCGCGCGAGACATGGTGGCCTGCGCGTGTGCGGGGAGGTGTGGCCGAGCCGCTGAAGTGGAAAAGCTCGGGCGATCTCACCGGCCTGGCGGGCGTGAACGCGCTGCTGCGCATTCCTGCGGACTCCGCGGGGATCGGGGAGGGATCGTTGCTCCAGGCATTGAGACTCTGATTGCTCGCCATCGGAGCGATGGCCCGCGAAGCTGGCCCCATGTCAGATTTCAGTCATCTCGATTCCGCCGGTGCGGCGCGCATGGTGGATGTGGGTCACAAGCCGGAGCAGCGCCGGATCGCGCGGGCCGAGGGTGTTGTGCAGTGCGCGCCGGAGACGATTCGCGCGCTGCGTGAGCGGGCCCTGCCGAAGGGCGATGTGCTCACGGTCGCGAAGGTCGCCGGGATTCAGGCGGCGAAGCGGTGCGATGAATTGATCCCTCTCTGCCACAGCCTGCCGCTGGATTCCGTGGATGTTCAATTTGAGATCGAGGACGCCGCGATCCGCATCCGTGCGACCGCGAGCACCACTGCGAAGACGGGTGTGGAGATGGAGGCGCTCACGGCCGTGAGCGTCGCCGCGCTGACGATTTACGACATGTGCAAAGCCGTGGACAAGGCGATGGTCATCGGCGGAATTCGCGTGACGGAGAAGGTGAAGGAATGAAGTTTGCGCGCATCACACTGAGCGACCGCGCGAGTGCGGGCATTTACGAGGACCGGAGCGGGCCTGCGATTGAGGAGTTTTTCGCGGCGCGACTGGCGGTGGCGGTGGATTGGGAGCGTGTGCTGATCCCGGATGACCGGGCGGGAATCGAGCGCACGCTGGTGAGGCTGTGTGATGAGGCGGGCTGCGCGCTCGTGGTGACGACGGGAGGAACGGGGCCGTCCTCGCGCGATGTCACGCCGGAGGCGACGATTGCGGTCATCGAGCGCGAGATGCCCGGCTTTGGAGAGATCATGCGAGTGCAGAGCTTCGCGAATGTGCCGACTGCGATTCTCAGCCGCGGCACCGCTGGCACGCGCGGAAGGACGCTGATTGTGAATTTGCCGGGCAACCCGCGCGCAGTGGGCGAATGTCTGCCGCTGCTGCTGCCGGCGATCATCGAATGTCTGGATCACCTCGGCCACCCGCGTCCCGTGCTTCGTGCTTGAAGGCCTCTGCGCTCCTCTGCGGATGGGGCGGGTGATTCTCTTGCCGCCCCGGTTTGATCCGCTGTTGCCAGCTTTTTTCAGCAGATGGGATCAATTGCCGATCTCGGTCTGAATCGCGTCGGCTATCCGATCCGCGTGCCTGCCGATTTCGCCCGCGTCCCGGCCTTCGATGAGGAGGCGGATTTTGGTTTCCGTGCCGCTGTAGCGAAGGAGCACGCGGCCCGCGCCTGCGACTGCCTTTTCGGCGTCGGCCACGAGCTTCAAAAGGGCTGGCATCTGGTCGAGCGGCTTTTTCTCCCGTACTTTGAGGTTCCGCTGCGCCTGCGGATATTTGCTGAGGCATTTCTTCAATTCGCCCAGCGGCTGTCCGCTCTCGACCATGATCCGGAGCACTTGCAGCGCGGCGACGATACCGTCGCCGGTGGTGGAGAAATCCCGGAAAATCAAATGCCCGCTCTGCTCGCCGCCCACGTTCAAATCCTGCTTCATCATGGCCTCGATCACGTAGCGGTCGCCGACCTGTGTGCGTAAAACCGTGCCGCCGCGCGAGCGGAGCGTGTCCTCAAGGCCAAAGTTGCTCATCACCGTGGAGACGAGCGTGTTTTTTGCGAGCTCGCCGCGGCGGATGCGGTCGCAGGCGGTGATCGCCAGAATCTCATCGCCATCCACGATGCCGCCGTGCTCGTCGCAAAGCTGGAGCCGGTCGGCGTCCCCGTCGTGGCTGATGCCAATCTGTGCGCCGGTTTCCTTCACGATGCGGGCGATTTCCGAGGGGTATGTGCTTCCGCAGCCGGCGTTGATGTTCCGGCCATCGGGTTGGTCGTGGAAGACGTGGCAGGTCGCGCCAAGCTCGCGGAGAATCCACGGGGTGCTCTTGTAAGCGGCACCGTTTGCAGCATCCACGGCGATCTGCACGCCTTCGAGCGTCAGGCCTTTTGGAAAGCTCGATTTCGCATGCTCGACGTATCTCCCGAGCGCGTCGTCAATGCGCTTCGCCTTGCCGATATTGCCCGCGGTCGGGCGGATATTTTCGATCTCGCCGCTGAAGACGAGCGCCTCGATCCGCTGCTCGATCTCATCGTCGAGCTTGTAGCCGTCATGCCGGAAAAACTTGATGCCATTGTCCTCATACGGGTTGTGCGACGCGCTCAGGACGATGCCCGCGTCCGCGCGCAGCGTGCGTGTGAGGTAGGCGACGCCCGGTGTTGGCAGCGGGCCGAGGAGAAACACATCAACACCGAGCGACATGACCCCCGCCGCGAGGGCGTTCTCGAGCATGTAGCCGGAGAGGCGTGTGTCCTTTCCGATGACAATGACCGGGCGGCGATCCGTGCGGCGGGTTCGCGCGCCGGCCTCGGTGAAGACATGAGCGGCGGCACGCCCGAGTTTGAGCGCGGTTTCCGCGGTGACGGGTTCGAGGTTCGCCACGCCGCGGACGCCATCCGTGCCGAAAATCTTCCGGTCAATTGCCATACGCGCCGGCGCCGAACTCGATGGGTTTTTGCCCCTGCCTAGGTTGCGAGATCGCGGGGTCTCCGATCTGGCTCCTTTTGATGACTGCCCAGAGCAGGGTCGCCAGGACCAGCGACAGCAGTTTCGCCGCGAGGTTGTGTGTGAAGATCTCCTTCATCGTTTGCCAGCAAAAGCTCCGCGAGCCTGCGGCGCAAGCTCTCCGGCGTAAAATCGCGCTCCAGCCGCCCGCGGAAGCACAGCGAGACGATCCCCGTCTCCTCGCTCACGCAGACGATCACGGCGTCACTTTCCTCGCTCAGCCCGATGGTGGCGCGATGGCGCAGGCCGAGATTCCTGTCCAGATCAGCGCGCTGGCTCACCGGAAAAATGCACCCGGCGCTCGCGATCCGGTCGCCGCGGACGATCAAGCCGCCGTCGTGCAGCGGAGTCTTCGGATGGAAAATACTGAGCACGATCTCCGGCGAGAGGATTGCATCGAGTTCCACGCCGCTCTCGATTTGCGACTGGATGTCGGTCGTTCGCTCGATCGCGATGATCGCGCCCAGATGTTTGTTCGAGAGTTCGAACGCCGTTGCCGTGATGATGCCGACCGTTTCCCGTTTCTGTTGTGGTGTGGCGAAAAGCCGGTGGCTGCCAAGCTGCGCGAGCATGCGCCGCAGTTCCGGCTGGAAGATGATCACAAGGGCGAGGACGACGATCGCGGAGAGGCTGCGGAGCAGCCAGGAAATGACCTCGAGCCCGAACAGTTGCGAGAGCAGGGCAAGCCCCAGCACCAGCACGGCGAGCCCGGTGAGCACGCGGAGGCCGCGCGTTCCGCGAAGGCCGAGGTAGGCGTAGTAAATCCCGATCGCGAGGACCAGGATCTCGAGGACATCCTTCCAATAATCCGCCACCAGACTCGAGAATGTGGCGAGCATCATGGCGCGATGATCGCCTCGGTCATCCGAAGCGCCTCCAGGTTGGGCTTAACCTCATGCACCCGCACGACTCGCGCACCCCGCTCGCGACAGAAACTGGTGAGTGCCACCGTGGGCCATGCCCGGTCCCCGATGCTTTGCGTGCCGAGCAGCCGGCCGATGAAGCTCTTTCTCGAAACGCCCACGACAATGGGGCGCGAAGCGACGGCGAGGGCGGGCAGGCGGCGCAGCAATTCGGTATTATGCTGCGGGGTCTTCCCGAAGCCGAAGCCGGGATCGAATGCTATGCGGTCAGCGGGCACGCCGCAGTCTATGCAGCGGGCGAGGGCGGCGCAAAAGAATTCCCGGACGTCATTCACCACATCCGCATAAACGGGCGAGTCCTGCATCGTCTTTGGTTCTCCGCGCATGTGCATGACAACCGCAGCCGCGCCGGTTTGCTTGATGACATCCAGCATTCTTTCATCACGCAGGCCGCCGACGTCATTGATGATCGCCGCGCCCGCCGCCGCGCCGTCGCGCGCCACGGCCGGCTTCATCGTGTCGAGGGAAATGACGAACCGGCATCCATGCCCTGGCAATGCGGCAAGCCGCTCGATCACCGGCAGCACGCGGCTTTTCTCCGTGGCTTCATCCACCGGCGACGCCCCTGGCCGCGTGCTCTCCCCGCCGACGTCAATGATCTCCGCCCCTTCCGCCAGCATCTCCTCCGCATGCGCGATTGCGGCGTCGAGATCGAGCCACTGGCCGCCGTCGCTGAAAGAATCCGGCGTCACATTGAGCACGCCCATCACCGCGCCGGTGCGGGTGAAGTCGAAAGTGCGATGCGGTGTCTGCCAGATCATCACAGCCCGTTTGCGGGTTTGAGCCGCTGACGGCAAATCCCTTCTTGAAAAAGCGAGCCCCGCGCCTGCGGTGGATCGGGGGTTGCATCGGTGCATGGGAATTCCACAACGTGCTGCATCAACTTGAATATGACACAGCCAGCCAACTTCACCGACCGGGCGTTCCCGCCCTTCAGTCTCACGCGGCTCCTGCGCACCGTGTTCGCCCCGAAGGGCGGCGAGCGGGTCTGCATCCTCATTGATCTCGCGGACCCGCGCGGGATCACCGGGTGCGGATTTCTCCAGGATCGCACGCTCACCATCCAGCGGCATGCCCACGATGTGTTTCACCTCGGATTGAAAAACGGGGCGCTCGCGGAAATGGGAATGGGTGGCGGCGAAATGTTTGCCTACGAGGTGACCGGCGGCAGCAATCTCGACCTCCCGGAAACCGCCTGCACGCCCGACGGGCGCGAAGTGTCGCTGGTGGAGGATGTTTACAAGAAATACGACATCATCCTCTGCATCTCGACATTCTCGGCGACGGCGCCGCTCACTGCGTTCGCGAAAAAATACGGTTTCCGCGGAGCGACGATGCACGGGATGAACGACGTCATCCTGGCAAGCGGCCTCGCGGTGGATTACGACGAGGTGAGCGTCGAGGCGGAAAAATTGCGGCGCGGCATGACGCGCGCGGATTGGGCGGAAATTGACTACGAAGTCGCCGGTCTGCGCTGCACGCTGCGCCTCGAGCTCGCGGGGCAGGAGGCGCAGAAGTCGCACGGGCTCTGCCGCGGCGGGCCTGACGTGGCCAATCTTCCCGCGGGCGAAATCTACTATGTCCCGGCGGGCGCAACCGGCCGGTTCCCGCTCCGGTACGAGGATGGGACGATCGGCATGCAGGAGGTGAGGGATGGCCGCATCCAGCGCGCGACGCTCATCCGCGGAAGCCAGGGAATCATTGACGCGCACAACGCGAAGCTGGCGGGCGACCCGGTCACCGGCGAGATCGGTGAACTTGGCTTTGGCACGCAGCGATTGCCGGTGAGCGGACGGGACATCCAGGACGAGAAGATCCTCGGCACCATGCACGTGGCAACGGGGCGCAGCGACCATCTCGGCGGTTCGCTCACGCCGGATCGCTTTGCGAACAAAAGGAACGCGACACACGATGACATTCTGTTTTCGCCGACGAAGACGCCGGAAATCCGCGTGCCGCAGGTGCGCCTGCACCGGGGCGGCGCGACGGTCGTGCTCATCGAGAATTTTGTGCCCGCGGCCTACATGCGCGACCTGCTCGGCGCGTGACGCGCGTCACGTAAGAAACGGATTGGTGCGCCGCTCGATGCCGATTTTCGTCGCCGGGCCGTGGCCGGGGAGGACGGTGGTTTCATCGTCGAGCGCCCACAATTTTTCGCGGATGCCGCGGAGGAGAAGCTGGTGATCGCCACCGGGCAGGTCGGTGCGCCCGATGCTGCCGGAAAACAGGACATCGCCGCCAAAAAGAATGCGCTCTGTCTTCTCCAGAAAGCAGAGACTGCCGGGGCAGTGGCCGGGAACGTGGAGAACCTTGAACGTGACGCCGCCGGCTTCCAGCCCCTCCGTTTCCTCGATGAGAAAGTCAGCGGCAACCGGCTCGATCTCCCAATTGAATCCGAAGCGTTTGAAAAAGTTCGGCTCGGTGAGCATCGGCAGGCCGTCCGCATGGTACCCGACGCGGCAGCCGTGCTCGCGCTTGATCCGCGCGGCATCCCACACGTGATCAATGTGCCCGTGGGTGAGCAGGAGTGTGCGGACTTTGTAGTTGTTTGCGGCGAGCCAGCCGGCAGCGTCCTGCGGCGCGTCCACGAGGATGCCTGCGTCTTTGATGAAGAAGCAGTTGGTGTCAAAAATTCCGCCGGTGAACGCATCGAGATCCATCATGGGAAGGTAATCGGAAACGCAGCGGAGGTTTCCAACCCTTTTCCGGGAAAACGGCGGCGATTACCGGGCCGAGCGGGCGATTTTTTCTGCTGCTGCAAAGCCGAGCAGCCGGTACGCGATCCGATAAAGGAATGGCGCGGCGGGGCCGGCGGCATGGATGAGGCCGCGTGCTTTCCGTTCGCTGTGATAGGTGATCGCGGCCGGGAAGTCGAAGCGGGCGAGTGTGCGGGCCATTTCAAAGCACTGCCTGCCAGTCTCGCGGCGATGCGCGGTGGTCGCGCGCTCGCCCAGCCATGCGAGCATCTCATCCAGCAGGGCGGTGCGAACTTTTGTGACCCCGGGGGGATCCTTGCGGCAGAGCGTCTCCTCGCTCCACACGCGATAGACTGCGCCCGGCGCCGGCGCGAATGCGAACCGGAGCCTGGCCTTGATCGCACGGAGGTACAGCTCGTGTTCCTGGCAGCATGGCTGGCCCTCCTTCCATCCGCCGATGCGAAGCAGCGATTCCCGGCGCCAGAGTGCCCCGCCCGTCTGCGGGATGTGCCAGCGGATCCATTGCGTCGGAAGGTCGGCATCGGGGCTGGTCGCGCTGCGTTCGCGTGATGAGCCGGTGGGCGTCCACGTCTCGATCCACACGGGGCTGTAGATGACATCCGCGTCGTTTCCGGCATGGCGAAGCTGTATGGCGGCCTTGCCCGGTTCGAGGTAATCGTCCGCGTCGAGGAATTGCATCCACTCACCGGTGGCCTTGTGCAATGCGAGATTGCGCGCGTGATTTGCACCGCGGTGTTCGCCTGCGATGAGCTGGATCTTGTCCCCAAAGCTGCGAGCGATCTCCGCCGAGCCGTCCGTCGAGCCGTCGTCCACCACGATGACCTCCGGCTCCACGTCGCTTTGTGCGAGCGCACTACCGATCGCCTGGTGGATCCATCGTGCGGCGTTGAAGCATGGAATGCCGATGGAGACCTTCATTTTCGGACGGTATGACGCCACGTTTCGTACAGCCAGAGGGAGAAAAATGCGCGCCCGCCATCCCAGCGCCCCGCGACGAGATCATCCCACGCGATGCGGAGGAGCCTCCGGTCGAGTTGGGAACAGATCGCGGAGCCCGCGGAAAACAGATCGGCTTCGACCTGCTCGCGGAGCGGTCCGGCGAGCCACTCGTTGAGCGGGATCGGAAACCCCTTCTTCGGCCGCCCCAAGCCCTCGCTGATCTTTCGCGCGAGCGTCTTGCGGAGCACTAATTTGCCGGGGCCGCCGGGCGGAAGCTTCAGCGCCGACGGGATGCGGGCAGCGACCGCGGCAACCTCGCGATCCAGCAACGGCGTGCGAAGCTCGATGCTTGCGCCCATGCTCATCTTGTCCGCCTTTTGCAGCAGCGACTCCGCGAGCTGCCAGCGGATGTCGAAGCACAGAAGCTCGCTGAGCACGTCGCGTTGCGCGGTGAAAACTGAGCCGGCGTGAGCTTCCGACCGTCGTTCGATCTCCGCGATCTGCGCGGAACTCATGCCGCGCGGAGCGGTGACATCCCCCGGGAGGCCCTCGATGCGGAGACGGGCAATTTCCGCAGGTGTGGTGCCGTGGGTGCGCGCGCAGAATCGTTGCCAGCGGGATGTGCTCGCGAACGCGCCCGCTGGGAGGAGTGCGCCGAACCGCCGCAGCGTCCGCGTGCGTTCCATCGTGGCGAGCATCCCCGCGTGGCGGCCCTCGTAGCCTCCGAAAAGTTCGTCGCTGCCCTCGCCGGAGAGCAGCACTTTGACATGCCCGCGGGCCAGTTCGCATACGCGCAGCACGGCGAAGCAAGCAGGGTCGCCGACGGGTTCATCGAGCAGATGAGCGATCCGTGCGATGCTGGATGCGAAGTCAGCGGCGTTGAGTTCCAGAGCGTGGTGCTTGCTGCCAATCTCGCGCGCGGTCTCTGCGGCGCCCTGCAATTCGGAGTCTGCGGCACCGAAGCCCACGGTGAAGGTTTGCATGGCTCCCTGCAGTTCCTGGGCGTAGGTCACGACGGTGCGGGAATCGAGGCCGCTGCTGAGCAGGACGCCCACGGGAACATCCGCGCGCAGGTGGAGGCGGACGCTTTCCGCCAATGCGGCATCGAGCGATTCGGTGGCCTGTCCGATTTCCGCGAGATCGGGAGGTGCGGTGAGATCGTAGCGCCAGTTCGCGACTTCGCGAACGCCACCGGGATCATCGAGCGGGACGCGGAGGACCTGGCCGGGTTCGACTTTCGAGACTTCCTCAAAATGCGTGAGCGGCGCGGGGAGGGAGAGCCATGCGGTGTAAGTGAGGAAAGCATCCGGTCGCAGCGTGCCGTGGATCCACGGCAGCGTGAGCAGGCATTTCAGCTCGCTGGCAAAAGCAAACCGCCCGCGATGCGCGCTAATGTAGAGCGGTTTCTGGCCGAAGTGATCGCGCGCCAGCAGGAGCCAGCGGTGCGATTTGTCGAGGATGCAAAAGGCGAACATGCCGCGCAGGCGGGAGGTCATCCGTTCGCCGAGTTCCTCGTAGAGATGCACGAGCACCTCGGTGTCGCTGTGGGTTCGGAAGCGATGGCCCTTCGCCTCCAGTTCGCGGCGCAGTTCGATGTAATTGTAGATCTCACCGTTGAAAACGACGCCCACCGTTTCGTCCTCATTCCAGATCGGCTGCCAGCCCCCTTCGAGATCAATGATCGAGAGCCTGCGCATCCCCATCGCGAAGCCGTGCGCCGGTTCAAAGTGCGTGCCTTCCCCGTCCGGCCCGCGGTGCGCGATCAGCCCGAGCATTCGCCGGAGTGTGGCGCCTGCATCGGGCTCTGAACGATCAATGAAACCGGCGATTCCGCACATGGGTCAGGGCTGAAAGTCGAGGTGAGCTGTCGAGGAAAATGCCATCAGGATTCAAGGGCGGCGCGGTATCCGGCGGCGGTCATGGCTGCCACGCGGTCCCAACTGCTTTCTGCACGCCAGTGCGCGGCGGCGGCGTAGTCCGGTGCCACTTCGAGTGTGGCGGAGAGCTGAGGCGCGAAGTCGCTTTCAAGATCGGTGAATCTGCGGACGAAGGGCGTCGGTTCATCGAGGACGACCGTGTCGAGCCGGGCCGGCAGGAGGATCGGCAATCCCCATGAGCGCGCAAGATTCGCAGCGCCCGAGGTGAAAATCTCGCGGTAGTTGAACACGACCGCATCCGCCGCGCTGAGCCACAGTCGGAGCTGTTCATCGGGGAGCCACGCAAGGCGGCTGGTGATGGTTTTTGCACCGCCAATCAGCGCGGTGATCTGCGCGCTGTACTCGGGCGTGATGGGGTTTCCGACGATCGCGAGGGTTGCGGCGGAGCCCGAATTTTTCCACCAGGCGATGACTTCCTCCTGTCCTTTGTACGGCTCGACGGCGCCAAACATCAGCACCAGTTTTCCGCAGTCGAGGCCGAGCTGGCGGCGGGCCTCGGATTGCGCGACGGGAGCACCGAGAGTCACTGAAAGATCGCCGTGCGGGATGACGCGGATTCTTTCGGGTGCCAGCTCGAATGCGGAAACGAGCTTTTCTTTTGCGATCTCCGAGTGCGCGAAAACGACTCCGGCCCGCTGGTGGGCAAAGCGCGTGTTCCGATGCGCGAACGGCTCCGTGGCGCGGTTGTGCGCGTGGAGATTGTGCGCGGTGGTCGCGAGTGTGCAGCGTTTGAGCGCAGTGCCGAGGTCGTGAGGAAAGCGGGCGCGGCGGAACCAGTCCCAGCCGTCGTCCTTTCGCGGATAGTAGGCTTCCGGCCAGTGGAGGTGGAGGATGTCGAAGGTGCGCGTGGCGAGCAGGCGGCTCAATGGCAGGAGGCGTTTGTAGCCGTGGAGGAAACTGACATTCACCCCGTGGACGGCGAGCGCTTCGGCGAGCAGCCGCTGGTAGGGGACCCCGTTTCGCCAGTCCGGAGCAAAGACGACCTCCATCATTCCGCCTCGGGTGCGAGGATGACACGGCGAAGGCGCGCGAGGCCCTCGCCGAAAAACCTGTCCCGCACGGCGCCGACGTAATGCCGCGCGACGCAGTCGGCGGATGCGTGCTTTCCAAGCGTCACCTCGTAAGTCTTGGGCAGCAACCCGCCTTTGCCGGATTTGGAGGCGCACAATGCGAAGAGTGTCTGCTCCACGCGCCAGATGTTGCCTTTCAGGATGCTCGTCTCGCCGAGCGCACGTTCGCAGAAGTCGAGGTCAACCGCTTTTCTCGTAAGGAGGCAGAGGCCGCTGTTCACGCGCGCCCAGAGTTTCACGCCGAGGTCATCCCAGGCGTGTTCGGGCGTGATGAGGGAGCCTTCCGTGACATCCTCGTTGAACCAGCAGGACTCCTCGCTGCCGTTTGCCCAGTCCATGATCTCGCGCGGGTGTGAGAAGAAGAGGACGTCGCTGTCGAGGATGATGAATCGCTCCGCCTTGCAGAAATGCGGCATGTCAAAAATCTTCAGGGCGAGCGGGTGCTTGTTCCGGTAGTCATGGCAGAACGGGTATGGGGCCAATGCCTTATCCATGGCGGCATCCGCCTCGTCGCGCCCGATGATGCGCGCGTTTTTGAAGAGTGTTTTCAGCGAGTCGCGCGCGTCCGCGGGGAGGGTGCCATCGTCGTGGATGACGATGTTCCAAGTCTGCTCGGAGAAGTGAAAGAAGCTGGCAAGCATCCATGCGCAGAGCCGCCAGTCTTTCGCGCCGGTAAGGACATGCACGGGGGTGGTCATTGCCGGTTCATTCCAAAATGGCCATGACCACTTTGTGATCATCGGGCACGTTTTGTAGTCGTGATAGCTTGCGCCCCATCCGCGTTTGAAATCGCGCCGGAGCAGCCACCATAAGCGGCCGGGTGAACTCATTTGTGCAGGTAACGACGCCGGAAGGGGATGAGTTTTGCAAGACTGGACTGTGCCCTCGCGCGCACGAGGGGATTGAGGAGCCAGTGCGGGTTGGTGAGGAGGGCGGTGAGAAAGGATGCGCGCTTGCGGCCATCCGCGGTGGTGCGGCCAAGCTGGTAAAGGTCGTAGTCCAGTGCCGCGCTGATTTTCAGACGAGTGCGGGCGGGGATCGGGGCGTTCGGTAATTGCTGTTGAACGATGGCGCGCATTTCGTCGGCGGCGCGTTCCGCGGCCGTGGATTTCTGGGAGGCATGCACGCGGAATTGAACGGTGATCGCAGGCGTGTGTGCCACGCGGGCACCGGCGCGAAAGCAGCGGACCCAGAAATCGTAGTCGAACGCGAGGTGCCGCCGGGTGTCGAAAGGGCCGACTTTCTCAAACAATGAGCGGCGGAAGAAAACTTCCGGCTGGACCCACTGCCGCTGTCCCCACCAGACGTTGTAAATATCCAGCACTTCTTCGAGTGAGCGGATGTGCCCGGCGTGCAGGCCGGTGACTTTTCCATCGCGGTCAATCCACTCGACGCAGCCGTGGATGAGATCCACGTGGGGGTGTCTGCGGAAGTAATCCACCACCCGCTCAGCCGTGCCTTGCGTGAGAAGGTCGTCCCCGTTCAGAAACCCGATGATTTCGCCGCCCATTTTTGCAAAGGCGCGGTTGATGGCGTCGGCCTGGCCTTTGTCGGGTTCGCTGACGACCGTGTCGCAAGGGCGCGCAAGGCGCTTCGCGATCTCCGCGGTGTTGTCCGTGGAGCATCCATCCTGCAGCCACCACCGGGCATGGGATCCCTGGGCGTTGAGTGACTGGAGCGTGGCGGCGAGAAATTCGGCGGCATTCATGACCGGCACTGCGAGAACGAGCGGGTTCATGAGCGGAGAAATTGTTGCTTCACCGCACCGAGCCAGGGGCGGAAGCCAAGCAGGGACGGGTTTTTCAGCGCATCCGTGGCGAGCCGGGCGAGCTTGCGCCAGCGGGATTCGGAAGGCCGTTCGTTCAGAGTCCGGCGGACCGCAAACCACCGGCTTTGCTCGGCGATTTCGCGCCACATCGCGTCGCACTCCGCATCGGAAAGGCGGTCCGCATACTTCCGGGCGATGCGGAGTTCCTCGCCGAGGAAGCGGTATGCCTGTCCTTCGCGGACGGTCTTGCTCTCCGCGTGCCAGCGCCAGCGTCCGAGCACATCCGGCACAAGGCGCAGCATGTAGCCCGCGAGCATCGCGCGCGTGTAATATTCCATGTCCATCGAGTAGTGGAAGCTCTCGTCGAAACCGCCGATCCGCTCATGGACCACGCGGCGCATGAAGTTCACGTTCGAGCATGGGAAGACGTGTTCGACGGAACGGTTCCACGGGGTGAGCGCGTCTTTCACAGCCGGGGGTTCGCATGGGCGGACTTCGCCGATGTCTCCAGTATCGTTGAAAATGGAACTCACGGCACCGACCCAGTCAGTCGCGGGATCGGAAAACAACTCGCCGACGCGGGCGAGCGAGCCAGGGCGCAGCAGATCGTCGCTGTTCAAGTATGCCCACACATCCCCTGTGATTTTTGCGAGCCCCTTGTTGATCGCGTGCGACTGGCCGCGATCCGGTTCGCTTGCCCAGAATGCGATGCGCGATTCGTAACGGCGGATGATTTCCACGCTTTCGTCCGTGGAGCCGCCGTCCATGACGAGCAGTTCGAGGGCGGGATAGTCCTGATCGAGGACGGATCTCAGCGTCTCCTCGATGAAGCGGCCCTGATTGTAGCTCGGGATGATGATCGAGATCCTCGGAGCGCTCATGCTTGAAAGGGGTATGGGGATCTCAGTGCGCGGCGCTCGATGGAAAACCACGAGAGCGCGGCGATCACGATCGTGACAAGGAGCGCGAGCGCACCGCCGCTGAGGAACAGAGGCCAGCCGTCGAGGTTGTTCCGGAGCGTGCCGCCGAAGACCGCGCGCAGGACGAGTTCGTGCCACAGATAGATGCCGTACGAAATCGTGCCGGCGGCGATCAGTGGACGGGAATCGAGAACCTGGCGGAACATGCGGGAATGCGGCACGGCGGCTGCCAGCAAGCCGATGACGATGACGTTCGCAGGCCACGCAAAACCCCCGGTTTTTGCCCAGCCCGCCTCGGTGCCAGAAGCTGCCAGCACGCCGAGTCCGGCAAGCGCCGCGAGGCAGATCAAATCGCTGGCGAACCTGCCGGGCTTCCAGCGAAGCACCGCGAGCGCCGCGGCGATGCCAAATGCGAACAGCCGCAGGTAAGCGAAGATTGTCCCGTTCTCCAGGATGGAGCCGTCCGCTGCGAGGAACCGGTCCGGGACGTGAGGTTCGATCGAGCGGATGAGCGCAGCGGCGCCGAGATCGAGCGCCCATGTGCCGATGAAGAGCGCGGTGAGCGCGAGCCATGCGCCGCCAATTTTCCACAGCCAGCCAAGCGCGGCCATGATGAGCGGGAGGATGAGGTAGAATTGGAACTCGATGCCGATGGTCCACAGGACGCCGAGCGAGCTGAAGTAGGTGTAGTCGGCAAAATTGTGAAGGAATGTGGCGTGAAGCGCGAAATCGAGCAGGCCGTGGAATAAATAAGTGCCTTCGCGGAGGAGATAGACCACGATCAGCACGGCGTAGTACGCGGGAAGGATGCGGCACACACGCCGCCAGAGGTAGCGGCGCGGATCAGGAGGGGCGGCATTTGCGAGGATGGCGTTCCAAAACGGCAATGACAACAGCAGCCCGGAGAGGACGAAGAAGACCGCGACACCGATGTCGAACCGCGTCAGCAGCGGTGCAAGGTCAAACCCGGCAACCGGCAGCGAGACCGGCGCGGTGTCGGATGCGCGCGCATGCCAGCGGAGATGATAAGCGAACACCATCAGGCTGGCGATGCCGCGCAGGCCGTCGAGGCCGGGAAGGCGCGAGGCGGCGATCGCGATCGCGGGCTTCGCGCTCATGCGTCGCCGCTGATTCGCCCGACCTTGCACGGCACGCGCGGGCAGACTGTGCCGGGCCAGCTCTCGGGGTAGAGGCACGATTGGTTGCCGCTGCCGCAGACGATGAACCGCAGGTATTCCGCATTGGGAACCAGCGTCCGCTCACCGGGAATATCGCAGCCGGCGGAGAGGATGTAACCGCGCCGGTTCAGCAGCCCGCCGGGGATGGTGAAGGTGGTGCGGTAGCAGCCGGGTTCGAGCACCTCCGGCTGATGCAGGTGGTCGGTCGCGCCGAACGCATTCTCGCCCTCCGAGGTATGCACAAGAATATACGTGCGCGTGTTTCGCAGCCGCTTCGCCACGTCGTAGCATATTTCCACATCCACCGGCTGGCCCGCATCGAAGGAGGAGACGACGTCGCCGGATTCGTTGCGGAGGGTGATGGAACGGAGGCGCAGTTCGTCGTTGCCGGGCCCGGGAGTTTCCCCGGTCCACTCGAGATGGCCGCCCGCATCGCCGTGGTTCGGAATCGCCGAGGACAGGTATTTCGCGATGACTTTGGCGGGCGAGCTTTGGAGCGTGAGTCTTCCACCCTCCAACAGCAAAGCCGTTGAGCACAGCGCGCGCACCGCGCCGAGATTGTGGCTCACGAAGAAAACTGTGCGCCCGTGCTGGTGGGCGACCTCGTCCATCTTGCCGAGGCACTTTTTTTGGAACGCCGCGTCACCGACGGCGAGCACCTCGTCAATCAGGAGGATCTCCGGCTCCAGGTGCGCGGCGACGGCGAACGCGAGCCTCACAAACATGCCGCTGCTGTATCGCTTCACCGGCGTGTCGAGGAACTGCCCGACTTCCGCAAACTCGACAATCTCGCGGAACTTCGCCGCGATCTCCCACCGTTTCATCCCGAGGATGGCCCCATTCAAAAAAATGTTTTCCTGTCCGGTGAGATCCGGGTGAAAGCCGGTGCCGACCTCGAGCAGCGAAGCCACACGGCCGCGCAGGCGGATGCGGCCGGTCGTCGGTTCCGTGATCCGCGAAAGCACCTTGAGCAGCGTGCTCTTGCCGGCGCCATTGCGACCGACAAGGCCGACGACCTCGCCGGGCTGCACGATGAAGGAGACATCGCGAAGCGACCAAAAATCCCGGTTTTTCCCGGTGCCACCCGGCGTGGGTTTCCGCGTGAACCAATTCTCGAATACGGCGCGCAGAGAGCCTGCGCCGATGTTTCCCAGCGTGTAGCGTTTGCCGACTCCCTCCACCTCCACCATCGGTTTGCGTGTTGCGGCGCCCATGGTGCTAGACGGTATCCACGACGGTGCGTGCCGCGCGGTTGAACGTGGCGACGCCAGCCGCGAGCGTGACGATGGAAATTGCGGCGGACACGGCGAGCATGGCTGGCAGATGCGCTCCCGCTGTTTCGCCGAGGAGGGCGACACGATAGCCCTCGACGATCGGGGCCATCGGGTTGACCCACGCGAGCCACGCCCACTGGTTGCTGCCGGTGAGCTGTTCCATGCGGTAGAAAACCGGCGAGACAAACATCCAGAGCTGGAGCAGGACCGGTGTGAGGTGCGAGAGATCGCGGTAGCGCGCGGTCGAGGCGGCGATGAGCAGGCTCACCCCGAGGCTGAAAATGCCGGTGAGCAGGATCATGGGAAGTGCGAGCAGCGAGGCGGACGAAAGGTGGATCGCCGCGCCACGCGCCTTGAACCATGCGAAGAAAACGAAGAACACGCAGAGCTGCAGCGTGAATGCGAAGAGGTTCGAGAGCACGGTCGCCGAGGGGACGATGAGGCGGGGGAAATAGACCTTGCCGAAAAGATGCGAGTTCGCCGTGAAGGTCGCCGCACCGGTGGCGACATTCTGCGAAAAGTATGCCCAGGGCAGGAGCGCGCAGAGATTGAAAAGCAGCGATGGAAGCCCGCCGGTGGAGACGCCCGCGACCTTGTGAAAGGCGATGCTCATCACCAGCGCCGTCAGCAGCGGCTGGAGGACGAACCACAGCGGGCCGAGAATTGTCTGTTTGTATTTCGCGAGGAAATCGCGGCGGACAAGAATTGCGAGGAGGTCGCGGTATTCCCACAGCTCACGCCAATCAACACGCATCCACCCGCGGCTTCGCTGGATGACGATTTCATATTCCTGCGCCGGTTTGCCGGCGCCGGCTGGTGATGCGGGCTGGGACATCTGCCGGGGTTTTACATGGTCCATTCCCAGCAGGCGAGCCGCCAGTCGTCGCCCTCGCTCGCGACCGCGCCCGCGAACCCCGCCGCGGGCGTCACGCTACGGACGGCGAACCGTCCCGTCGCCGGCACCCCGCCTGTCAGACCGTCACCGCTGGCCTTGAGCGTGGCTTCTTTCCGCGTCCACACATCGAAAAAGCGCGCTGTGCGTTCCCCCGGTGGAGCGGTGCGAAGATCCCACGCCTCGCGCGGATCGAAATAATGGGCTGCAATGTCCTCGAACCGGATGTCCTCGTTCACCTGCTCGAGATCCACGCCGACCTCGCGGCTTCTCGCGACGGCCAGCAGCGCGAGCCCGCCGGAATGGCTGAGATTGAAACGGACATCCGTGAACCGCTGCACAAGCGCGGGCTTCCCGTTGATCCCCTCGAGAAATTCCACGTCACCGGGGCTCGTGCGGATGTAGCGGGCGAGCACATGCCGGAGTGCTCCATGCGAGATGATGTAGTGCCGGCGGTCCTCATCGAAAACAAAGCGCCCGGCGCGGATGATCTCGTCGCGCGAGAGGACTGCGAGGCATTCGCTCATGCGGGAGGCGTCGTTCAGGTTTGCGCGCCAGAGATGGATCTCACCGGCGAAAAGCGCGGGTTCCGCGGGCGCTTCCATCCAGTTGGGTGTGGGCAGAATCATTGGTGTTTTGGATGTTGCAGCAAAAGTTCCCGCAGTTTCCGGGCCGCGCTTTCCGAGTGTTCCCGGATGTAGGAAATGTGGTCACCCGGCAGCACCTCGCAGTGGAGACTCCCGATGGCTGCTTTCTCCCAGCCGAGCGTCCCGTACAGTCGGGACGATTCCTCGTCCACGAGCAGGATCACATGGCCGGGATAAGCGCGGAGCTTGTGGCTCATGAGGGTGGGCGGATAGGCGGCCTGCCCGCGCGGATGCTGCTGGGTGGCGGGCTTGCGCCGGGAGCGCGAGGCCTTTTCGAGGAGGTACCGGGCTTTCCCCCCGAGGGAGAGGCCGGACATTTTCTCGAGGTGGTGCCGGATTCGTCCGGCGGGTTTCGGAGTCACTTGCTCGACCGCGATTTTGCGTTCCTCCGCGGCAAGGTAGCCGGCGAGTTCGCGGGGATCGGGCACCGAGGTGTCGAGCAGGAGCAGCATCTCCACCTCCTGGCCGGCATCCGTGAGCTGGCAGGCGATCTCGTGCGCGCAGATTCCTCCCACGCATTCGCCGGCGATCCTGTACGGGCCGGCGGGCTGGATGGCCCGGATTTCGCGGATGTAATCGGCGGCCATCTCGGCGACGCTCGCGTGCGGCGGCGCGGAAGTGCCGGCACCCTTCGCTTTCAATCCATAAATTGGCTGCGAAGGTCCAAGGTGACGGGCGATTGGCGCATAGACGAGGAACTCGATCTCACCGCCCCAGCCTCCCGCGACGAGGAACAGCGGGCGGTTCGCCGCGTCACCGCGCTGGATCGGCACGAGGAACTCAAACGCAGTCGCCTGTGGTGGTGTGACGCTCTCATTGCGGGGCGAAATTTTCTCCGCGAGTGCCGCAACGCTCGGGCCGTCGAAGAGCTGTGCCGCGGTGATCTCGACGCCAAATGCTTTCCGCACGCGGGCGAGCAGATCCATGGCGAGCAGGGAATGTCCGCCAAGCCGGAAAAAATCCTCGTGCACCGGGACTCGCGGCAGCCCGAGCACCGCTGCCATGAGTTCAGCGATCCGGGTTTCGGTTTCATTGCGAGGGGTGTCGTCTGCCGCTGGGCCCCCGCGAGACGGTGCGGGGAGCGCGCGGCGGTCGAGTTTTCCATTGGCAGTGAGAGGCAGTTTTTCCAGCCGCATGAAGGTGGCGGGAATCATGTAGTCCGGGAGTCGCCTGCGGAGGAACTGGCTGAAGTCATCCGCGGATTCCGTGGCGATGTACGCGACGAGGGATTTGTCGCCCGCAGGATTCGTGTGGAGGACGACGGCCGCCTCGCGGATGGCCGGATGGCGCCTGAGTTCCGCCTCGATCTCGCCAGGCTCCACGCGGAAGCCGCGCAGTTTCACCTGGCTGTCCATGCGCCCGAGGAATTCGATCGCGCCACCGGGCCTCCAGCACGTGAGGTCGCCCGTGCGGTAAAGCAGCGCCCCTTCCTCGAATGGGTGGGGGACAAACCGTTCGGCGGTGAGGTCCGGCCTCGCCAGGTAACCGATGGCAAGCCCGTCGCCGCCGAGAAACAGCTCGCCGGGAACGCCGATGGGCACAGGGCGCGTGCGCGCATCCAGGATGTATGCCGTGGTGTTTGCGATGGGTCGGCCGATCGGGATGGCCGTCGCATTTTGCGGGAGGTCGGTGACGTGGTGTGACACGGCGAAGGTCGTGGTTTCCGTGGGGCCGTAGATATTGAGGAACCGGCGTGGTGGCGAGGACTCGAGCACCTTGCGGACGCTTCCGGGGTTATGCGCCTCACCACCGACGAGAAGATGGTGGAGATCGGAAAAGGTTCCCGGCGCAGTCGCGGCGATCTGGTTGAAGAGCGCGGTGGTCAGAAACATCGTCGTGATGCCGTTGTCCCGGATCGCGGCGGCGAGGCGGGATGGATCGAGGAGCGTGTCCTTTTTGAGCACGACGACCTGGCCGCCGTTGAGCAGCGGGCCCCAGATTTCAAATGTCGCGGCGTCGAATGCGGGGTTTGAGGCGTGGCCGACCGTGTCGTTTGCGGTGAGGCGCACGTAGTTGGTGTTGATGACGAGACGCGAGATCGCCCTGTGCGGAATGACGACGCCCTTCGGGGTGCCCGTCGAGCCGGATGTGTACATCACATAAGCCCGCGTGGCACCATCGGTCGGCGCGGTGGGATTCGTGGTGGAAGGCTTGAGCACGGGCTGCGGGGCATCCAGCAGCGTGGTGGCGCCGCTGAAAAGGCGCGCGAATTCGAGCGTGGTGACGATGGTCGCGAGCGCGCCATCTTCCGACATGAATTGAACCCGCTCCGATGGCCACGAGGGATCGAGCGGAACGTAAGCGCATCCGGCCTTCACCACTGCGAGCATCGCGATCACCAGCCCGGCGGAGCGTTCGAGGCAGATGCCGATGAGTGATCCCGGAGCCACGCCCGAATCAGCGAGCCGGTGCGCGAGCATGTTGGCCTCGGAATTGAGCCGGCCGTAGGTGAGAATCTGGTCGCCGTCGGTGATTGCTGGCGAGTTTGGCTGCTGGGCGACGATGTCCTCGAACAGATCGTCAACGCCCGAGTCGCGTGGATAGCCGCGGGAGGTGTCGTTCCATTCCACGAGGATTTGAGCGGTTTCCGCCGCAGTGAGCAGGGGAAGTTCGCTGAGCGTTGTTGCAGGCGAATCCGCGATGCCGCTGAGCAGAGTGGAGTAGTGCTTCATCCACCTCTCGATCGTCGCGGGGTCAAACAGGTCGGTGTTGAAATGGCAGAACAACCGGAGACCTTCCCCGCTCTCAACCAGATTGAAGCTCAGGTCCAGGTGGTAGCGTTGCTTTGCAAGGGGCATCAGCTCAGCCTCTGCGCTGCCAAATGACAGCGGGCCGGATGCGCGATCCATATTGAAGCTCACACTGACGAGCGGCATCCGGCCTTGTTCCCGGGGGAGTGAGAGCTTTTGAATCAACCGCCCAAACGTGACCTGTTGCTGTTCCTGGGCATCGAGGACGAGGTCATTGATGGCCTGGAGGAAGTCGCCAAATGCAAGGTCGTCGGCGACCCGCAGGCGGAGCGGAAGGAAATTCACGCAGTGGCCGACGAGGGGCGCCTCGATCTGCGCCTGGCCTGCACCGGCAATTCCAATGACGATGTCCGATTGTCCGCTCAGGCGATGGAGGAGTGTGGCGAAGGCACCGAACAACACCGGGAAGAGGGTCGAGCGGCGTGCCGAGGCAAGCTGGCGCAAGCGCAGGCAAAGATCCGCCGGGAAATCGGAGGTGGCTGTATTCGCATTGAACGTGCGATGAGGCGGGCGGGGCCGGTCGGTGGGAAGATCGAGGAGTGGTGGTGGATTCTCAAACTGCCTCAGCCACCAATCCTCCGCCTGGGCGAACTCGCGCGTGTGTCGGGATTCCTGCTGGAGGCGTTCATACGCGCGCATCGTGAACGGTTCCGGCAGCGCGGGGTTTTCTTCCGCGCAGAGTGCGGCGAGGTCCGATGCAACAAGGCCAAAGGACCACCCGTCGCACACGATGTGGTGCGCGCAAAAGATCAAGGCGTGATCATCCGCACCGAGCCTGACCAGGGCTGCGCGAAACAGCGGCCCTTGCCCGAGGTCGAACGGGGTCACGCTGAATCGCTCCGCGAGCGCCGCGATTTTCATGTCCCGGCTGCTCACCGGTTCGTCCGAATAATCCTCGAACAACAGTTCCCCCGGCCCTCCCGGTGTGACGCGCTGCGCAGTGCCGTCCGGTAAAAATGTCGTCCGCAGCGCCTCGTGCCGGTCCACCAGCCTGGCGAGCGCGGAGCGCATGGTTCCGAGGCTCAGGCTGCCGCGAATGCTGAGCCGGATCGCGTCATTGAATGCCGCGCTCGCCTCCGCGCCGAGCCGGGTGGCGAGATGGATTTCCTGCTGGGCATCCGTGAGCGGGAATGTGTCCGCGGAGCCGGCAAGCCCGGCTGGCGCGTGGGCCGGGAGCAGGCCCACGCGAACGAGCGCATCCACTGATTCCTCGAATGCGGAGGCGATCGCTGCAATATCGGCATCGCTGTGAGCGGCGCTGAGGAAACACGGGCGATTTTCCCAGACATGGATTCCATGTATCCGCATGTGGTGAAAAAGGAGCGGGGCAAACCGCAGTTCGGGAGGCAGCGGCAGATAATAGAGCGACGTGCATTGTTCCCAGCGCAGAGGAACCCCGATGCGATCGAGATGTCCGTTCATGCGCGCGACGAGGCCGCCCGTCTTGTCCGCGAGGCCTTTCTGGAGCTGTGCGCCGCCGGCTTCGATCTGCGTGAGCACCGCCGAGGCCGCCGCGAGCGCCAGCGGATGACGCACGAAAGTTCCTGCGAAAAACGTGACGCCGATCTCGGGGAATGAGTCATCACCGTAACGCCACGCACCGCCATCGAGCGCATCCATGTACTGCGTGCTGCCAGCCACGATGCCGACCGGCATTCCGCCGCCGATGATTTTTCCGTAGGTCGCGATGTCGGCGCTGATGCCGAAATATTCCTGCGCGCCACGGGGCGCGAGCCGGAAGCCGGTGACGATTTCATCGAGGATCAGCGCGACGCCGGAGGCGCTCGTGATCCTCCGGATTTCGTGGAGAAATTCGCGGGGCATCAGCGCGGGATGGCGGCTTTGCACCGGCTCGATCAGCACTGCGGCAAGGTCGTGCGCGTTTGTGCGCAGCCATTCGAGTGACTGCTCGGTCCCGTAGTCGAGCACGACGAGGTTTTGCACGGCGCTCTGCGGGATGCCGGGCGCTATGGGCATGGGGCCGGGGCGGAAAAGCACCTCGTCGAAAATGCCATGGTAGGCGCCGGAGAAAACCACGACGCGGTCGCGCCCGGAGACCGTCCGGGCAATCCGCAGGGCTGCGGCGACGGCCTCGCTGCCGGTATTGCAGAACGCGACGCGATCGAGGCCGAGGAATTTTCCCAGCCGCGCTGCCAGAGTGCCCGCGAGCGGGGAGGTGGGGCCGATTTCGATGCCCGTGTGGAGCTGTTTTTCGATCGCCTCGACCAGCCACGCGGGACGGTGGCCGAAGAGGATCTGGCCAAAGCCGAGCGTGATGTCCACGTACTCGTTGTCGTCCGCATCCCAAAGGCGGGAGCCCTCGCTGCGCTCGCAGACGAGCGGATAGACGATCTCCTTCCACTCGCGGCGGAATCCCGCGACCGCGCGCGGATCGGCGAGATGCGCGCGGTGCATTGCGGTGAATTTTTTCGAGCCGGTTGTCCGTGCGGTGTAGCGGGCGATGAGGGCGTCGAGATGCGAGCGTTGTTCCGCCGTGATTTCCGTGCTGCCCCGGTCAATCCCCCGGAACGGCCCGTGTGCGCGGGCGGGCGCGGAAACTGGCGCGGCTGGCTGCGTGGTGAGGTTTTTTGCGGCTGGCTGCGTGTGTGCGGTTTGGGGCAGCACGGTGTCGAGATGGGCCGCGAGCAGTTCCGGGCTCGGGAGATCCTGGAGGAGCTGGCGGAATGTGATTTTCACGCCGAACCGCTTGAAGAGCGCCACGGCGGCTTGCGTGAGAAAGAGGGAGTCGAAGCCGAGTTCGAGGAACGAGACTTTTGGATCCATCCCGGCGAGGTCGCTGCCGGAGAGCGACTCGAGCACTGCGGTGATTTCGCGTTGCAGCCGGACCGGGCGGGTTTCGCTTGTGTCGGGCGCGATCTCGACCGGTTGCGCCTCGGTGGTGGCGCGTTCGTTTCGCGCGGGCTGCGCGAGTGGTGCCGGTTGCGTTGCGGGAGCGTCGGCAAAGTAGCGTTTACGATCGAATGGGTAGGTCGGGAGCGGGACACGCGCGTGCGTGCGCCCTTGTGCGAGCGCGCTCCAGTCGAGCAGGCAGCCGCGTGTCCACAACTGCGCGGCTGCGCCGCGAAGCCCCGCCACTTCATCCCCGCCCTCATGAATGGAACTGAGGATCGCGCA
This sequence comes from Prosthecobacter debontii, assembly GCA_945861385.1. Classification (GTDB taxonomy): domain Bacteria; phylum Verrucomicrobiota; class Verrucomicrobiia; order Chthoniobacterales; family Chthoniobacteraceae; genus SXWH01. The sequence goes on along the minus strand of CAMAUI010000005.1, from coordinate 51,871 downwards.
ATTCTCCGGCCGATGCTGGCGCGCAAGCTGGGTCAGCGTCTGGCCGGGACCGCACTCGAGGTAGATGCGGTTTTCGCCGGAGAGCAGCGCGGCGATCGCGGGTGAAAAACGCACCGTCTCCCTCGCATGGCGTGCCCAATAGCGCGGGTCGGTCGCCTCATCCGCGCCAAGCCAGCCGCCAGTGACGGTGGAGAGGACCGGGAGCGAAGGGGGATTGCGGGGGATTCCCGCGGCGATTTCTGCGAGCGGCTCGATCACGGCATCCATCATCGCGGAGTGAAACGCATGCGAAGTTTCGAGGCGCTTGGCCGCGATGCCGTCTTGCGCGAGGCGGGATTCGAGCGTGGCGATGGCGTCGTCCGGGCCCGCGAGGACACACAATTTCGGAGCATTGACGGCTGCAAGTGCGATGCGGTCATTCGCATGGACACGCGCATCCTCCTCGCTGAGCCGGACTGCGAGCATCGCGCCGCCGGGCTGGTCGTTCACGAGCTGCGCGCGGGCGGCGACGAGGCGCAGCGCATCGGGAAGTGTGAAAACCCCGGCGAGAGTTGCGGCGACGTACTCGCCCACGCTGTGGCCGATGCACGCGGAGGGCTTGATGCCCCACGACATCCAAAGCCGCGCCAGGGCGTAGCTGACCGCGAAAATTGCGGGCTGGGTATATCGCGTCTCCCGCAGTGTGGAGGACGCCCGGTCGCGGTCGGAGTCCGCTGGGTGAAGCAGTGACCGCAGATCGAGGCCGAGTGTGGGGCGGAGGAGTTCGCAGCATTCATCGAGCGCCTCCCGGTACGCCGGTTCCGCCAGGTAAAGTGATGCGCCCATCCCCGCGTACTGCGCGCCTTGCCCTGGGAACATGAACACCACTCCGCCCGTCCCCGCCTCGCCGGAGTGCGTCTGCTTCGGCTCGAAACCGCGAAGCGCGGAGATCGCCACTTCCCGGCTCGTGGCGACAAAAGCGCGCCGGTGATTGAGCGCCGCGCGACCGGCCTGAAGTGTGTGGGCGACGTTGCAAAGCGAAAGCTGGGGCTGCTGCTCGAGATGGTCGGCGAGGTTGGCGGCGATCTGTGCGAGGGCGGTTTCTGTCTTTGCGGAAATCGGCAGGATGAGAGGCGTGGGCGACGTCCTCGCCTCCTCGCGATCCGGTGCGTCGAACTCCTCGAGCACGCAATGCGCGTTCGTTCCACCCACGCCGAAGCTGCTGACGCCGCATCGCCGTGGCCCCGTGTTTTCGGGCCAGTCCATGAGCCGGTCAGCGACGAAGAACGGTGAGTCCTCGATTCCAAGCTGCGGGTTGGGAGTGGTGAAGTGGAGGCTCGGCGGGATTTTTCCGTGCTTCACGCACAGCGCGGCCTTGATGAGCCCCGCGATCCCCGCCGCGGCGTCGAGATGGCCGATGTTGGTCTTGAGCGAGCCGATGGCGCAGAAGCCGGTGTCCTGCGTGCCTGCGCGGAATGCCTGGGTGAGCCCCGCGATTTCGATGGGGTCGCCGAGCGGGGTGCCCGTGCCGTGCGCTTCGATGTAGCCGATGCTGCGCGGCTCCACGTCGGCGAGCGCATGGGCGAGGGCGATGACGCCCGTGTGGCCCTCGACGCTGGGTGCGGTGAAACTGACTTTGTCGCTGCCGTCATTGTTGAGCGCCGCGCCCCTGATCACCGCGTAGATCGGATCCCGCGCCGCGATTGCGTCGGCGAGCCGCTTGAGCACGACCACACCGACGCCGTTGCTGAAGACCGTGCCCGCCGATTTCGCATCAAACGCGCGGCAGTGACCGTCCGGCGAAACAATGCCGCCGTCCGTGTGAAAGTATCCGCGCTCGTGGGGGAATGTGACCGAGACGCCGCCTGCGAGCGCCACGTCGCAGTTGAAATTGAGAAGTCCCTGCACGGCCTGGCACACGGCCACGAGCGAAGTGCTGCATGCCGTGTAGATGTTCAGCGCGGGGCCGCGGAGGTTGAGTTTGTACGCGACGCGGGTGGCGAGGTAGTCCTTCTCGTTGCCCATCATCGCAGTCAGCCACCCCACGCTCTCGATCAATTCCGGATGATGCGCGACGTTCTGCTGCCAGTAAGTGTTGTTCGTCATTCCCGCATAGACGCCGATCGCGCCCTGGAAGCGCGAGGGATCGCAGGCCGCGTCCTCGAGTGCCGTCCAGCATTCCTCCAAAAAAATCCGCTGCTGCGGATCAGTGACCTCCGCCTCCCGTGGTGACATCCCGAAGAACGCCGCGTCGAACCACTCAGGCCGCTCGATGAGGCCGCGCCGGGGCACGTAATTGCCGGCGCCATCCGGCGCGGGGCCGGCGATGGTGCTGATGGTTTCCGCGCCGGCGAGGAGGTTTTGCCAGAACTCCGCGACGTTGCGCGCGCCGGGGAACCGGCCGGACATTCCGATGATTGCGATGCCGTCGGGCGCGTCTGTCATTTGATGCGGGGAGTAAGCGGGCGGCGTGCCTGCGCGGCCTTCGCCCTGGCTGCGCGCTCGCGTGCGTCGGACACGGTGGCTGACTTGGGGGTATCACCGGCGAGGAAACGGGCGATCGAGCGAATGTTCGGATGCTGGAAAAATTTCACGACCGGAATGCTGCGCCCGAGTCTCTCGGAGAGGCGCGCGTGGACTTGAAGCATGAGGAGGGAGTGCCCGCCGATGTCGAAGAAGTTGTCGGAAGCGCCGACCGGGCGGCCAAAAGCTTCGCGCCAGACCTCCGCAACGATGCGCTCGGTCTCCGTCGCCGGTGCATCCTGCGTGGCGGATTTGGCCGGGCTGCCGGCCGACGCGGGCACGGTTGCGGGTGAAGGGAGGATGCTGGTGATCTCTGAGACCGTGCGCTCCGGATCCTCGCAAACCGCGGCGAAGATGGCGGTGAGTTGATCGAGAAGTGCGGATGCCGTGGCGTGACTGGCGATGCGTGGCAGCGTGATAAGTGTGAGGCGCAGTCCGTCGCCGGGCGTGACCGCGAGCGTGAGCGGGTAGTTTGTGCGGACCGGCGCGCAACAGTCGGTGATGGTGGCACCGCCGAGATGCATCGCGGAGTCGCTGCCGCCGTAGTTTTGAAAGACGACCAGCGTCTGGAACAGGCGCGCATTCCACGGCAGTTCGCTGGACGCGTGAATGTCGGACAGCGAAGTGTGTTGAAAGGCTGTGAGATAGGCAAACTGGAGATGCATCCGCCGGGCTATTGCCGGGAACGGCTCGGAGTTCCCCACCTCCGCGCGGATCGGGACGTTGTTCACGAAGTGACCGACGATGCCTTCGGAATCCGCAAGATCCGCCGGCCGGCCCGAGAGTGCGGCCCCAAAAACGACATCAGCCTCGCCGGAGTGGTGGGCGAGCAGCAGCGCCCACGCGGCTTGGACAATGATGTTCGGCGTGACTTGGAGGCGCTGCGCAATCTCATCAAGCGGCCGGAAGAAGGCTGTGATTTCGACGGCGGCGTCGCATGCGCGATCCGGCGGAGGCAGCGGGAGCGGCGTCGGCGCGCGGAATCGCAGGAGATATTCCCGCCAGAACTGCCCGTCGCGACCGGTTGCACGTGAAGCGAGCCATCCGATGAAGTCGCGATAGGGAGGGGCGGCTGGCAGGTCTTTGCCGGCGTAGAGCATTGCCACGTCGTGGAAGAGGACAGGCCACGACCACCCATCAATCTCCAGGTGGTGGTGCGTCCAGACGAAGCGGTGCTCATTTTCCGCGGTGCGGAAAAGGGCGAGGCGCGTCAACGGTGGGGTGGCCAGGTCAAAAGGCTGCGCGGCGTCTGCTGCGAGGAATGCGGCGAATCGTCGCTCTTGCTGGTCGTGCGGGAGATTGCGCAAGTCCTCGGCGTGCCATTCCGGGCGGGCGTCCTTGAGGACGACAGCGTGCGGGATTTCCGTGGCGGCATAAGCGGTGCGGATAGCCGGGTGGCGGCACAGCGCCGCGTGCCATGCCGCTTGAAGACGCGCTGCATCCAAGGGCCCGGTGATTCGTGCGTGCCACTGATCGGTGCCGCTGCCTGGGCGCGCCATTTCGAGCGTGAAAAAGAGCCGCTGCATCGGCGTCAGTGGATAGATGTCCGCCGCATCCGGGTGGAGGCGGAGCAGCGGAGCGGTGTCGCACCGCGCGAGCGCGAACTGCGCGGGCGCGGCGTGTGCGATGAAGTCCCGGAGCGCCGCCGCGAGGACGTCCGCGGCGCGCGCGATGGTGTTCCGGTGGTGCAGGCCGGTGCTGAAGTTCCAGCGGATTTCAAGGCGGCCGTGGATGACCAGCGAGTTGATTTCGAGGAGATGTGTCCGTCGCGCTCCGGGCGCGCGCCACGATGCGGTGGCGGCATCGGCGAACCTGAGTGTCTCGATGTCGGAGGCGATGTTGTCGAACTGTCCGAGGAAATTGAAAAGCACCTGCGGCTCGATGCGCAGGTTTTCGGCGCATTCAGTGAGATGGCGGAGAAGCGAATATCCGAAGCCATTGCCGGGCACCGCCGCGAGCGACTTTGCCGTGTGCGCGAGAGTCCCGGTGGTGGTGCCGCACGCGCGCAGTGCAACCGGAAAGATCGTGGTGAACCATCCGATCGTGTGGGAGAGGTCGGCGGTCATGCCGGTGAAACCACTCATCGCCGCCTCCTCGCGCCCGTGGCCTTCCACTTCGACGGTGAATTCGGCATGGCCGGTGAGGCTGGAGAGGCCGTGCGCCAGCGCGGCGAGCAGTGCGTCCTGGACGCGCAAGTTGTGCGCGGGCAGATCGCGGAGAAGGGCCGCGGTTTCCGCCGCCCCGAAGACTGTCGTGAGCGTTTCCGTGCTGGCTTCGCTGTTGTCACCGCCGGGATGATCGAGCGGAAGCTTGCGCGTGGCGGATGCGCAGACGGATTGCCAAAACGGGAGTTCATCGCGAAGCGCAGGGGATCGCGCGGCGTCTTCGAGGGCGTGAGCCCACGTATGAAATCCCGTCGTCGGTTTGCCCGGGAGCTTCGAGCACAGGGCGGCGTCGAGGTCTGCGAGCAGAATCTTCCAGGAGACTCCGTCCATGATGAGGTGGTGTGCCGCGATGGTGAGGAATTTTCCTGTCCGCGCGTAGCGAAGCAGCGGGCCTTCGAGGGAAAAGGAGGATTGGATTTCAATCGCCGAGGGCGATGACGCGGTGTCGCAGCGGAGGGAAATCGTGGCGGGCTTTTCCTGTGCGCGAACTTGCTGGAGCCAGCCGTCCGCTGTTTTGAAAAATGATAGCGCAAACACGGGATGCGCGGAAAAAACGGTGGCAAATGCGGCGGCGAGCTGGTCGTCGCTGATCCACGGCGGCAGTTCGAAGACGAACGATTGATTCCAGTGGCGGGCGTCGGCGAAGTCGTGGTCGAAGAACCAGCGTTGGATCGGTGTGAGCGGGACTGTGCCTTCCAGTTTCCGTTCAGGGGTGAGCGGTGCGGATGGGGCGCTCAGCCCGGCGAGCCCGGCAATGGTGGGATGGTCGTAGATGTGTTTCGGGGTGATCGCGATGCCGGCCTTGCGGCACTGCGCGACGATGAGGATGCTGAGGATGCTGTCGCCGCCCAGCTCGAAGAAGTTGTCGTCGATGCCCACGCGATCGAGCTTGAGGACGCGGCGCCAGACGGTGGCGATTTTCTCCTCGGCTGCGCTGCGCGGCGCGGTGAAGGCGCTTCCGAGGTCGGGGCGTTGTTCGCCGGGGGCAGGCAGGGCCTTGGCGTCCAGTTTCCCGTTGTTCGTCAGCGGCAGGCGTTCGATTTGCACGAACGCCGCGGGCACCATGTAATCGGGAAGGAATTGCCGGAGATGGTTGCGGAGGCTTGCGGCATCCGGAGTGGTGCCGGGCCTTGCGACGAACCACGCGATGAGGCGTTTCCCGTCCGCGGCATCAGCGCGTGCGAGGACGGCCGCTTCAGCGACATGAGGATGGCGGGCGAGAACGCTTTCGATTTCACCAAGCTCGATGCGGAAGCCGCGGATTTTCACCTGCTGATCAATGCGCCCGAGGTATTCGATGTCGCGCCCTGGCAGCCAGCGCGCAAGATCGCCGGTGCGGTAGAGACGCTCGCCGGGGACGAATGGATTTTCGATGAAGCGCCCGGCGGTGAGTTCCGGACGGTAGAGGTATCCGCGTGCGAGGCCGTCGCCGCCGACGTGGAGTTCGCCGGGCACGCCGATGGGGACGGGGCGCTGCTGCGGATCGAGGATGTAAACTTTGAGATCCGGGATCGGTTCGCCGATCACACTGCCGGCTTGCGTATCCGCTGCGGTGAGCGGTCGGTAGGTGACGTGTACGGTCGTTTCGGTGATTCCGTACATGTTCACGAGCTGCGGGCGTGCGTCGCCGTGGCGATCGAACCACGGGCGCAGGCTCTGCATTTCCAGCGCTTCGCCGCCAAAGATGATCGTGCGCAGCGAGAGTGGCGTGGTGTTTTGCGAAGCCCCGTCGGCGGCGACAAGCTGGCGGAACGCGCTGGGCGTCTGGTTTAGCACGGTCACGCGTTCGCGGATCAGCAGCTCGTGGAATTGCTCCGGCGAGCGGCTGACTTCAAATGGCACGACGACGAGTGTCCCGCCATGCAGCAGGGCGCCCCAGATCTCCCACACCGAGAAGTCAAACGCGGTGCTGTGAAACAGCGTCCAGACATCGTGCGCATCGAAGTTGAACCAATGCCGGGTGGCGGAGAAAAGGCGGACGATGTTGCGGTGCGTGACGCAGCAGCCCTTGGGTTTTCCGGTCGAGCCGCTGGTGTAAAGAACGTAGCAAAGCGCGTCGGCTTTGCTGCTCGCGGGGGGCGGGGCGGGGCGGTCGCGGTGAAATCCATCTCCTCGATGAAAACGATGAGCGTGCCGGGCGTTGCCGGGATGCGGCTGGCGAGCGAACGCTGCGTGAGGAGGACGGCGGCTCTCGCATCATCCAGCATGAAGGCGAGCCGTTCCGCAGGGTAGGCGAGGTCAATCGGGAGGTATGCGCAATTCGCCTTGAGGATGCCGACGAGCGCGATGACCAGATCCGGCGTACGATCCATGCAGAGGCCAATGATCGTCTCTGTACAGACTCCGAGCCCCACGAGGTGGGCGGCGATGCAATCGGCCCGGCGATTCACTTCCGAGTAAGTGAGGCGCACGTCGCCCTGGGCGATGGCGATGGCATCGGGGGTTCTCGCGACCTGCGCGGCGAAAAGCTCGTGGAGTGTTTCCGGTGGTGTTGAAAATTGGGGCGCAGGGCGCGGTGGCGAGAGGAGTCCGGTACGTTCCGTCGCTGGCAGCATTGCAATCGCGCCGATGGTGGTGTGCTCGTGCGTGAAATTCCCGAGCACGGTTTGCATGTGCCGGAGGAGGCGTGATGCCGTCTGGTCGTCGAAATGCGAGCGATCAAACTCGGCGACGAGCCGCAGCGATTCGCCGGCATACGCGGCGATGCAGATGGGAAAATTCGTCTGCTCGATCAATCGCAGCGAGCCTCCCTCCCACGCGCCGCCTCGGGACTGGATGCGAGCCGTGAGATCCTGGTTTTCGAAGACGACGAGCGAATGGAACAGCGGCATGCCATGCGGGATGCCGCTCCACGCTTGCACGCGGGCGAGCGGCGTGTGCTCCCGCGGGCGCATGGTGAGCCAGTATTCGCGGAGGCTCTGTAGCCATGGGATCAGCGGGGCATCCGGGGAGACGTGCGTGCGGATCGGCACTGTGTTGATCAGCAGCCCCACGATCTGCTCCGAGCCTTCGATCGTCGAACGCCGGCAGGCCCGCGTGGCGCCGAAGCAGACATCCTCCTCCCGCGAGTAGCGGCTCAATACCAGCGCCCATGCGGCTTGCACGAGGGTGTTCAGCGTCACGCCGATGTCCGCGGCGAACGCCTTCAATGCGGAGGTGGCTCCGGTGCCCAATGTCACCTCTGTGTCCCCTTGCGCGTGGCCGGCTGCACAGCCGGGCAGCTTCGTCACGGTGAGTGGAGTGGGTGCGGAAAAATCCGCGAGCAACCGCCGCCAGAACGGCTCGTTGGCCGCAAAATCCTGCGATTGCTGCCATGCGATGAAGTCGCGATACGGGCGTGGCAGCGGCGGGTCCGGCAGCGCGGGGCTTTCGTAAAATGCGAACATCTCATCGAGGACGATCGCGATGGAGCGCCCGTCCAGCAGTGCGTGGTGGAATGTCCACGCAAGCCGCGTGCTCCCGCTGGCGCTTGTGAACAGTTGCAGCCGCATGAGCGGTGCTTCGTCCATCGCGAACCCGCGCGTGCGATCCGCGCGCAGCCATGCGTCCATCGCCACATCCCCGGGGAACGCTTCCTCCGCGCATGGGATGTCCACATTCTCCGCCACCACCTGCAAAGGTTCGGTGCCATCCCAGCGAAATGCCGTCCGCAAAACCGCGTGTCTCGCCACGACGCGTCCCCACGCGGCACGCAGGCGCGGGGAGTCAATGATTCCGGGCAGCGTGATCACGACTTGCTCGATGTCCACGCCGGAATGGGGCTCCGACAGGGCATGGAAGAGCATGCCCTGCTGCATCGGTGAGAGTGGGTAAATTTCGGATGTGGCCGCCATCATGGGCTGACGGGTGGCCGCGGCAGGGGCCACCCGTCTCTGTGGTATCAGCAAAGCGTGGGCCGCGCCAAGGTTGCCGTGGGGCATGGGGCACGGGTATAGCTCCGCGCCAGCCGATGCCAGACAGACCGACAACATCCCGCGATTTATCCGCCTACAATTCGGCGGGGTTCGATCGTGGCGCATCGCGGGCGAAAGAGGCGTTGTGGCTCGCGGTGCGATGGGTGTTTTTTGAAACGTCGTTACCGTGGCCGTCCGGGTTGCGCGCCGCGCTTCTCCGGCTCTTCGGCGCGCATGTCGGCGACGGCGTGGTGATCCGGGCGAAAGTGAACATCACCTTTCCGTGGCGCGTCCGGATCGGCAGCAACACATGGATCGGCGAGGAAGTGCTCATCCTCAGCCTCGCGATGGTGGAAATCGCGGAGTCCGTCTGCATCTCGCAGCGCGCATTCATCTGCACCGGCTCGCATGATTATTCCAAGCCCGCCTTCGACCTCGTGACGAAGCCGGTCACGATCCGCCGTGGCGCGTGGATCGCGGCGCAGGCGTTCATCGCGCCGGGCGTGGAGGTGGGCGAGGGGAGTGTCGTCGCCGCGGGGAGCGTGGTGCTGGAAAATGTCGCGCCGCGCGTGCTGGTGCGCGGCAATCCCGCGGCGGTGGTGAAGCAGCTCGCGTGATGCGGATTCTTTTCCTCAACCAGTATTTCCCGCCCGATCCCGCGCCGACCGGGATTCTCTTCCGCGAGATCGCCGGTGAGATGGAGAGCGCGGGGCACGAGGTGGATTTTGTGGATGCCGGCGATGCGTACCACGACGGGCAGCGGAAAGGTGGACGGATGCGGCGCGAGCTCGCTGCCCTTCGCAGGATTTTGAATTCGGGAAAATCACGACCCCGCGCGGATGTGGTCGTCTCCGGCACATCGCCGCCGTGCCTCGCCGTGGTCGCAGATCGCATCGCGCGGAAGCACCGTGCGCGGCATTTGCATTGGGCGATGGACGTGTACCCGGAGATCGCCGTGGCGCTTGGCGAGATTGGCGTGCGGTCGCTGGCTGCGGGTGTCACGCGCTGGCTGATGGGCCGGGCCTACCGCCGCTGCGAGCGCGTCGTGGCGCTCGATGGGGACATGGCCGGGCGCCTCCGGCGGTACGGGGTCGAGCCGGCGTGCATCCGCCCGTGGGTCCCCGCGAGCATCCTGGGCTCCGCCGCGAATGACACACCAGCGCGTGAACCGTGGACGTGGATATACAGCGGCAATCTCGGGCGCGCGCACGACTTCGAGACGCTCCTGCTCGCCCAGCAACACATCGAGAGCGAGACCATGGGTGTGCGGCTCCTCTTCCAGGGCGGCGGCCCCGGCTGGCCGCTGGCACAGGCTCGCGCCGCGGAACTTGGCCTGCGCCAGTGCGAGTTTCGCGGGTACGCTGCCGGGGCGGAATTGCGTGCGAGCCTCATGGCCTGCCACGTCCTCGCGGTGACACAGCGCCCGGAGGTTCAGGGTCTGCTCTGGCCGAGCAAGCTCGGCTTTGCCATGACACTTCCGCGCGCCATCGCATTTGTCGGGCCGGCGGATGGCGCGATCGCAGCCGAGCTGCGACGGCTCTCGCACGCGGGAATCTTTGCGCCCGGAAAGAGCGAGGAACTCGCTGGATGGATCCGGGCGATCCATGATTCTCCGGGTGGCGAAATCCGGGGAATTGATGCAGCCGCGCACCGCGCATCGGCGCTCCGGCAGTGGCGGGAATTGATCGAGGGATCGGCAAATCCACCCTGACCCGGGCTACGGGCCGACTCCCTCGACGCCTGCCATCGCGCAGAAAATGAGCCGTGGATCGCCGCGCTCGGCGACGGTGCGGAGAATGTTGCCGATGGTGCGGGGAACGATTCCCTCGCGGAGCACTTTGCCGCCGCTTTTGATCGCGACCGGACGATCAAGATCAAGCATCGCGTCATTGAGCAGCACGGTCACTTTTCCCACGTCTCCGCTCGAAAGCACGACCTCCTGGCCGTTTCGTGACGCGGTGATTTGCGTGCCGCCCTTTGCCTGGGACTGCTCGACGGCAAGCCAGTAGGAACGGGTGTGAATGACATCGTCCTGCCTCCACACGATGCGGTCCGGGATGGGATTGCGCGTGAACTTTTCCATCCACGGCACTGCCTTGCGGTCGTTCGTGCCCATCCAGTGACCCTTGCCTTTGTGAAGCTCGGTAAAATGCGCGTAGCCGCCGGGGTCGGCCTTTTGCAGATCATCGAGCTGCTTTCCGAATTTCTCCGCCACCGCGCTGCGCCGGTAGGCGCTGTCGAGTTCCCCCGCCTGGATCGCAAACGGCACGTTTCTCAGGCCGTCGGGCCTGGTTTCATTCGGGTGTCCGGCCATCATCGCGGCGGCTGCGAGGTGGTCGGCCATGCGCGGGGCGAGCTGATACACGCCATCGCCGCCGGCGGAATACCCGAGGATATAAACGCGGTCTGGATTCACATTTTCGAGCACGATGAGGTTCTCGATCAGACGAGCGAAAAGCGGATCAATGTGCGCCTCGTGCCACAGGTTCCAGGTGTTCGTCGGTGCCCGCGGCGCCACGTACAGACCCTCGGCGGGCTTGTAGGCGCGCGCGAGGGCGACCTGGTTTTTCCATTGGTCGTCGTTGAGGGAGGCGGGTGCGCCACCACCGCCGTGCATGGAAATAAAAAGGCTGCGTCCACTTTTCGGCGCAGCTTCCCTGCTGCCAAAAGCAACCGTCTCGAAGCGCATTTCCTTCCCGCCGGCGCGTACCGTTTTTTTCGCCATCTCCTCCGCGCGTTCCGCGCGGATGCGGGCTTCGTGGTCCTGCCACACGGCTTTCACCGCGAGAGCCGCGTCCGTTTTTGTAAGCGGGACAGCGGCAAAAGCCCCCGCATCCCCGCGCTGCTCGCGAGGCTTCGCAAGCCATGCTGAGAGCGCCTCGATGGCCTTTGCGGATTCGGCCGGGACTGCGGCGATGGAGGTGGAAATGGCGGCGGTGAAAAGCAGGAATCTGAGCACAACGCACCTTGTGGAGAGCTGACCGGAGGTGGCAATTTCCGAATCAGCGGCAGAAAAGTGCGAAGATCAGAACGCCTCGCCGGTTTCATCTTCGCTCCGATTTTCGGGAATAAAGCGGCGGTTGCCAGCGTCAATACGCCGCCTAAGCTCGAAAACCGCGTCCGCCACAGGCGGTGCGCGCAATCGGAAAAAACCAACAAAACACAACACAACAAACCAACATGAAATACATCCTCACACTGCTCGCAGCCCTGTTCGTGACCACCGCCTTTGGCGCGGAGGCCGAGTTCCCGGACATCAGCGTCGCCGACCTGAAAAAGGCGATCGAAGAGAAGAAAGCCACCGTCATTGATGTGAACGGCGCCTCTTCCTACAAGGCCGGCCACGTGCCGACCGCGAAGGATTGGGCATCGGTCAAGGCTGACCTCGCAAAGTCCCTGCCCGCGGACAAAGGCGCGCTCGTCGTCGCCTACTGCGGAGGCCCCGCATGCAGCGCCTACAAGGCCGCCGCCAAGGCCGCCAAGGAGCTTGGCTACACCAACGTGAAACACCTCTCCGCCGGCATCTCCGGCTGGAAGGGTGCGGGCGAAGCCCTCGAGAAATAGTCCCGCGGCGTTCACCGACGCATCCAACTCAGGCGCCTCTGCGAAAGCGGAGGCGCCTGTTTTTTTTCCGCAGGGGTGAGTGCCCGGTGCCGTGCGTGGCAAATGTGTATTCCGCATCCATTGCGCGCAGGCGGCAGCGATGTTTCCGTTCTTGTCGCACTTTGCGCGGCGCTTATCGTCGGGCGGTGCTGATTTCACACTCGATCGGATTTTTCACCAGCCGCGCCGCGATGCCCGCGGGGGCCCGTTGATGTCATGGCGGCAGTAGAAAACTCCGCAGCGCAGAAGCCCCTCCGCCTGTCCGGCTCGCAGCCGTTCACGCAGCAGATCGGGCAGTTCATCATGATCGGGGAGCGCACGAATGTCGCGGGGTCGCCGAAATTTGCGAAGCTGATCAAGGCGGGAAATTACGAGGAGGCGGTGGCGGTCGCACGGCAGCAGGTGGAGAACGGTGCCAACATCATAGACATCTGCATGGACGAGGGGATGATTGACGGCGTCGCGGCGATGTCGCGCTTCCTGCAACTCCTCGGCAGCGAGCCGGACGTGGCGAAGGTGCCGTTCATGGTGGACTCGTCGAAGTGGGAGGTGATCGAGGCGGGGCTGAAATGTTTGCAGGGGAAGGGAATCGTGAATTCAATTTCGATGAAGGGCGGCGAGGAGGTGTTCCGCCAGCACGCGCGGCATGTTTTGAAATACGGCGCGGCGGTGGTGGTGATGGCGTTTGACGAGCAGGGGCAGGCGGCGTCGTTCGCGGACAAGACGCGCATCTGCGAGCGGGCGTATCGCATCCTCGTGGATGAAGTGGGGTTCCCGCCGGAGGACATTATTTTTGACCCGAACATCCTGACGGTCGGCACGGGCATCGAGGAGCACAACAATTACGCGGTGGATTTCATCGAGGCGACGCGGTGGATCAAAGCGAACCTGCCGCACGCGAAGGTGAGCGGCGGTGTGTCGAACGTGTCGTTTGGTTTCCGCGGAAATAATCCGGTGCGCGAGGCGATGCACTCGGCGTTTCTTTTTCACGCGATCCGCGCGGGGATGGACATGGGCATCGTGAACGCGGGGATGCTGGAGGTGTACGAGGAGATCGAGCCGGAGTTGCGAGAACTCGTCGAGGACGTGCTGCTGAACCGCCGCCCGGATGCGACGGAGCGGCTCGTCGAGCACGGCGAGAAGCTGAAGGCGTCCGGCGCGGCGAAGGATCAGAAGGCGGACATCGCGGTGCTGGAGGCTTGGCGCAGCGGGACTGTGGAGGCGCGGCTTTCGCACGCGCTGGTGCGCGGCATTGATGCTTGGATCAACGAGGACACTGCGGAGGCGCTGGAGAAATACGGCAAGCCGCTCACGGTGATCGAGGGGCCGCTGATGGCGGGCATGAGCGTGGTGGGCGATCTTTTCGGCGCGGGAAAGATGTTCCTCCCGCAAGTGGTGAAGTCGGCGCGGGTGATGAAGAAGAGCGTGGCGTGGCTGGAGCCGCACATGCAGGCGGAGAAGGCCGCGATGGCCGCGCGCGGCGAGGTGGTGAAGGCGCAGGGGAAGGTCGTGCTCGCGACGGTGAAGGGCGATGTACACGACATCGGCAAGAACATCGTGGGGGTGGTGCTCGCGTGTAACAATTACGAGGTGCTCGACATGGGTGTGATGGTGGCGTGCGACAAGATTTTGGACAAAGCCGTCGAGCTTGGCGCGGACATCATTGGCCTCAGCGGGCTGATCACGCCGTCGCTCGACGAGATGGCGCACGTCGCGAAGGAGATGAAGCGGCTCGGGATGAAGCAGCCGCTGCTCATCGGCGGCGCGACGACGTCGAAAGCGCACACCGCGGTAAAAATCGCGCCGCACTACGACGGCGCGGTCGTGCATGTGCTCGACGCTTCGCGCGCCGTGCCGGTGGTCAGTTCGTTGCTGAGTACGGAGGGTCGCGTGGACTTTATCGCGAAGAACGCGGCGGATCAGGAAGCACTCCGCCAGCACCATGCCGGCAATGCAGCGGTGCTTGTGAGCATCGAGGAGGCGCGATTGAAAGCGCTGAAGCTCGACTTCAGCGATCTGCCGCAGCCGGAATTCATTGGCACGCGTGTTTTGCGCTCGGATGTTTCCGGCGAGACGCCGGAAACGGCAGGCGGGACGCCCGCGCTACCTATTTCGCTCGCCGAACTGCGCCCGTTCATTGACTGGACGCCATTTTTCCACACGTGGGAGCTGCGCGGCGTGTATCCGAAGATCCTCGACCACGAAAAATATGGCGAGCAGGCGCGCAAGATTTTCGCCGATGCGAATGCGATGCTCGACCGAATCATCGCCGAGAAGCTGCTTACTGCGCGCGCGGTGTATGGGTTCTTCCCGGCAAACCGCGCCGGCGACGATCTCATCGTCTGGACCGACGAAAAGCGCACCACCGAGCGCGCACGCCTGCATCACCTCCGCCAGCAGGTCGCGAAGGACAACGCGGACCCCTGCCGCTGCCTTGCCGACTTCATCGCTCCCGTTTCCTCCGTAGCCGCCGATGTGAATCGGCGGGCTGATCTTTCCAAGACCGATGCTCCAGCGAGCGAGGGCGCCCGCGCTTTGACAAGTGCGGCTGCGGATCACGTCGCAGCCTTCGCCGTCACGAGCGGCGGCGGGCTGGATGAGATCGTCGCGGCTTTCAAAAAGGCGAATGACGACTACAGCGCGATCATGGCCGAGGCGGTCGCTGACCGGCTCGCGGAGGCGTTCGCCGAATGGCTGCACAAACGCGTGCGCGACGAGTGGGGCTACGGACAGGCGGAGCAGCTCACGCCCGGGGAACTGATCGCGGAAAAGTATCGCGGCATCCGCCCCGCGCCCGGCTACCCGGCGTGCCCGGACCACACGGAAAAGCGCACCCTTTGGACGTTGCTCGACGTGGAGGCGGCGACCGGCATGAAGCTCACCGAGAGCTGCGCGATGTGGCCGGGCAGCAGCGTGAGCGGGTTCTACTTCGCGCACCCGGAGTCGCGCTACTTCGCGGTGGGCAAGCTCGGCAAAGACCAGGTCGCCGACTACGCGGCGCGGAAAGGCTGGGCGCTCGCGGAAGCCGAGCGGTGGCTCGGGCCGTGGCTGAACTACACGCCGTAGCGATCACCGGCGGCGGAGATTGCAGCCGGACGGGGCGTTCCGCCGGTCCCGCGCCGCGGCCATGCGGAGACATGTTGCGACGAGGCGTCGCAGCCACATTGTCGCCCCGGCAACTGATACGATTTATACGATCACACAGCAGGAACGCCGCGCGAAGCGCGGCCCATTCGGGTGGAGCACCCGACTCGGGTGCAGTTTCCGGCGACTCGCCGGAAACACCTCTGGGCGGATGGCTGGCTGAAGGCATCCGGTGCCACTGGGCGCCCTGCGTGAGCCACGCGCACAGGGGCACTCGCGGCGAGTCGCCGCGAACGGCACCCGAGTCGGGTGCTCCACCCGGGAGCGCAGCGCTCCGCTTTGCCCGCACATTTCACACCCTCTCTCCGCTACGGGCGCGCAACCTTGTGTAGCGCAGGCTTCCAAGCCTGCGCTACACTCGGCGCTGCTCCGTCTGTGAAATATGCGGGGTAGCCCTTCCTGCTGTCTGAGTGTGAAAATCGTATAAGAGGCTGGTATGGCCTCTTGCCCTCAGGTTCCAAAATCCGCTGCATTCCTTTCCGCGCAGGAATGCGATGGACGGAGCCGGGGGTTTGTGAAATCTCTCGCCTGCATAAAACCGCAAGCACCGAGATGATCGCCGACAAACTGATTCCAGCCGCCTTGGAGCCCACTTACCGGAAGGTGTGTGAAGGCAGCAGGATTTCTGACGAGGAATGTCTCCGGCTTTACGAGAGCGACGACCTCAACGCGCTCGGGATCATCGCGAACGTGCTGCGGGAGCGGAAGAATGGGAACGTGGGCACTTACATCCACAACCTCTACGTGAATTACTCAAACCACTGCATCCTGCGCTGCCAGTTCTGCGCGTTCGGCGCGCGGAAGACGGAGAGCCACGCGTTTGAGCTGACCGTGGATGAGATCGTGGGCCGGGTGAGCCGCGGGCTGGAGATCGGGATCACGGAGGTCCACATGGTCGGCGGGCTGCATCCCACGCTGAAAGCGGACTGGTATCTGGAACTGATCTCCCGGCTGCGCGCGCTGTCGCCCGTGCTCTTCATCAAGGCTTTCACGGCGGTGGAAGTGCGGCATCTTGCATTCCGCATTTTCAAAAAGAGCATCGCCGAGACCCTCGCGATCCTGAAGGAGGCCGGGCTCGACGCGATCACCGGCGGTGGCGCGGAGATTTTCGACCAGACGATCCGCGACCAGATTTGCAAGGGCAAGGAGACCGCGGAGGAGTGGGCCGATGTGCATCGCACATGGCACAAAATGGGAATGCACAGCACGGCGACGATGCTCTTCGGGCACATCGAGACGTTCGCGCAGCGCGTGGATCATCTGCGGCGGCTGCGCGAGTTGCAGGACGAGACGGGCGGGTTCACGGGTTTCATCCCCTTTGCGTTCGAGAGCGAAGGCGCGCGCCCCGAACTGCGGCACATCAAGCACGCGACGGCTTTCGAGGAACTCAAGAACCTCGCGGTTTCACGCATCTACCTCGATAACTTCGACCACATCACGGCCTACTGGGTGAGCCTCGGGCTGCCGCTCGCCTCGCTGGCGATGAATTACGGCGTGGATGACCTGCACGGGACGATCATTGACGAGAAAATCTTTCACATGGCAGGAGCGACAACGCCCACCCAGCAGACGGTGGAGGCGCTGACGAAGGCGATCCGCGAGGCGGGACGGGAGCCGATGCAGCGGGATACATGGTACCGCAGAATCCCGAGCACGTGGCAGAAGCCCGCGAGTGCCCAACTCGCCTGCGCGTGAAAAGCGACCGTTGGGCCGCTCTCCGGGATTTGAGGATCGGGTGCGTGAAGTACCTGAACTCCCGTCCGCTGATCTGCGCCTACGACGGGCCGGTCATTTTCGAGCACCCGAGCGAACTCGCCCGCCGGCTCGCAACGGGGGAACTCGATCTCGCGCTGGTGCCGGTGTTCGAGGCGCTGCGCACCCCGGGGTATTCCATCGCGGATGGCGTGGCTGTCGGGTGCGACGGGCCGGTTTTCAGCGTGATCCTCGCATATCGCGGGGAGCTTGGTGATGTGCGGCGTGTCGGACTCGATCCGGCATCGCTGACCTCGGCGAATCTGCTGCGCGTGATACTTGCGGAGTTTCACGGGCTGCGGCCGGAGTTTGGCAGCGAGGGCGATGCGCGGCTCATCATCGGGAACCAGGCGATTGATTTCCGGATGAACGAGGAGTCCCGCGACGGATGGACGGTGCTCGATCTGGGCGCTGAATGGAAACGCTGCACGGGGCTGCCGTTTGTCTTCGCGGTGTGGGCGATGCGTCCGCAAGTCGGGCGCGGGGCGGCGGAGGCGTTGCGCGGCTTGAAGCGCGAAGGGGTCGCGCGAATCCCGGAGCTGATCCGCACGGAGGCGTTCGGGACGGAGGATGTCCGCGAGGAATATCTCACGCGATGCATCCGTTACGAGGTGGGCGTGGCGGAGCGCGAGGCGATCGCCGTGTTTCGGGCGCTGCTGGCGGCGCACGGGCTGCTCCCGCCCGGCGGCGAGCCGCTTTGCTTTGTGTGACGGGCCGCGGCTTGTCAGCGGGCGTTGCCGCGGTATCCTCGCGCGATGGCCGATGTCGTTTGCCTTGGAGAAATCATGCTGCGTCTCACCACTCCCGCGGGCGTCCGCATCGAGGACGCGCGGCAGTTCGATGTCTGCCACGGAGGCGCGGAGGCGAACGTGGCCGTGCAACTGGCACAGTTCGGGCGGAGCACGGAATTCGTCACGCGGCTGCCGGAGAACGAACTCGGCGCCGGCTGCGTGGAGCAACTGCGGGCAAGGGCCGTCGGCACGCAGTTCATCACGAGGGCCGCGGGCCGGATCGGCTTGTATTTCATCGAGCACGGCGCGGGTGTGCGTCCGGCCAGCGTGCTTTACGACCGCGCGAACTCGGCGTTTGCCGGGATCACTCCGGGGATGTTCGACTGGGATGCGATCTTCGCGGGGGCAAAATGGTTTCACTGGAGCGGCATCACGCCCGCGCTCGGCGGCCGGTGCGCGGAGGTCTGCCGCGAGGCGTGTGAGGCGGCGAAGCGGCGGGGGTTGATCGTCAGCTTCGACATCAATTTCCGCGGCAAACTCTGGTCCGCGACACGCGCCGCGGAGGTGCTTTCCCCGCTCATGCAGTTGGTGGATGTTTGCGTGTGCGGGGAGGACGAAGCGGTGTCCATCCTCGGCGCCGCGACGATGGAGGAGGAGGACGCGGCGCGCCTCCCGGCGGTGGCGGCTTCGCTCGCAAAGCGGCATGGATTCAAGACCGTGGCGATGACCAGCCGGGGCGGAAGCGCGGGCATGCCGGCCTTTCGCGCGATGCTGCACACCGGGGCGGGCCCGCATTTTTCCCGCACTTATGAACTCGCCGCGGTGGATCGCATCGGGACTGGCGACGCATTCACCGCCGGCCTGATTTTTGCGCTGCTCCGCGGCAGCGAGCCGGGCGCTGCGATTGAGTTCGCCGCCGCTGCCTCGGTATGGAAGCACACGATCGCGGGCGACTGGAACCGCGCGGGCGTCGCAGAGATCGAGGCCGTGGCCGGCGGGAATGTCTCCGGCCACGTCCGGCGCTAAAAATGCGCGGCGGCGCTTTACGACAGCCTGTGTTTAGGACATGCTCGCGCCATGCCCGAGAACATTGAGATCAAGGCCACCGCCCGTGAATGGCAGCGCCTCCTCGCAGCAGCCGAGAAACTCAGCGGAGCCGCGGCGGCATTGATCGAGCAGTGGGACACATTTTTCACCATCCCATCGGGCCGCCTGAAGCTCCGGCAGATCACCCACGATCGTGGCGAACTCATCTTCTACCAGCGCCCCGACCAGCCAGGGCCCAAGCTCAGCGCCTACACCGTCACGCACACCGACACGCCCGAGTCGCTCCGCGATACGCTCGCCCGCGCGCTCGGCATCAGCGGCGAGGTCCGCAAGCGCCGCTGGCTTTTCCTGTGCGACAAATTCGGCGGCCATTCGCGCATCCACCTCGATGAAGTGAAGGGCCTCGGGCACTACGTGGAACTCGAGGTCGTGCTGCGGCAGGAGCAACTGCCGGAGGAAGGCGAGCGGATCGCCGGGGAAATCCGCAACGCCCTCGACATCCGCGATGAAGACCTGATTGAGTGCGCCTACGTGGACCTCATCACCGCACACTGCGGACCGTAGGCCCCGCACACACACGATTTATGAACATCCAGAAAATGCTCAAGCAGGCCCAGCAGATGCAGGCCAAAATGCAGGAGGCGCAGGAGGAAATCGCCGCGCGCGAATTCGAAGTGACCGCTGGTGGCGGGAAAATCACCGTCAAGGCCACGGGTGCCGGGGACATCCTCGGCATCAAGATTAGCAAGGACGTGGTGGACCCCAACGATGTCGAGATGCTCGAGGACCTCATTCTCACCGGCGTGCAAAAGGCCATCGCCGAAGGCCGCGCAATCATGCAGGCGGAAATGGGCAAGGTCTCCGGAGGCATGGGCCTGCCGCCGGGAATGGGATTCTGATCCCTCGCGCGTCGGCGGTTCAGCGCCGCCCGCCGAAGATGCTCCCGAGAACTCCCCGCATCAAGCTGCGCGCTGCCTGATTCATCGCGCCGCGGGCCGCGCTCTCCATCATTTTTCCGACAATACCCGGCTTCTCCGTCCGCTTCTGCGCCAGGGCATCCGCGGCGCGGGCCTTCGCCTCCCTCTCGGCGGCCTCGGCTCGCAACTTGGCGAGTCGCGCATCCGCCTCCGCCTGCTGCATCTGCTCGCGGAAAGTGAGTGACGGTGCCGCGACTGGGGCGGGGGCCGTCCCTGCCACGGGCCCTTGCTGCCTCGCCGCGGCACGTGCGCGGGCGGCTGCGATCGCATCATACGGGCCTGCCGCGGATGCAGTGGATGCAGTCGGCGCCGGTCTGCCATGCAGGATTTCATACGCGCTTTCCCGGTCAACAGTCTGGTCGTACACGCCGGCGAACACGCTGCCCTCGATGAGGATCGTCCGCTCCTCGTCACTTAAGGGCGCGAGGTCGCTCACAGGGGGCACGATGAACGCGCGCTCGACGATCCCTGGCGTGCCTTTCGCATCTAGCAAGGACACGAGCGCCTCCCCGACCCCGAGTTCGCCGATGACCTTTTCGACATCAATGCTCGGATTTGCGCGAAATGTTTCCGCAGCGGCCTTCACGGCCTTTTGATCGCGCGGAGTAAAAGCGCGCAACGCGTGCTGGACACGATTGCCGAGCTGGCCGAGCACCGCATCCGGAATATCGAGCGGGTTTTGCGAGATGAAATAAATGCCGACGCCCTTGCTCCGGATGAGGCGGACGACCTGCTCCACTTTTTCCTGCATCGCCGGGGGCAGATCCCCAAAAAGCAGATGCGCCTCGTCAAAAAAGAACACGAGTTTTGGCTTTTCGACATCGCCCACCTCGGGCAGTCGCTCAAACAATTCGCTGAGCATCCAGAGCATGAATGCAGCATACGTCCTCGGCGCAGCCATGAGTTGCGAGGCATCGAGGATATTGATCGCGCCCCGCCCGTCCGGGTCCGCCTGGATGAGATCCTCGAGCTTCAGCGCCGGCTCGCCGAAGAACTGCGAGCCGCCCTCGCGTTCGAGCATGAGGAGCGCCCGCTGGATGGTTCCCACGGTCGCGGCGGTGACATTCCCAAACTTCACCGTGTAATCCCCGGCGTTCTGGGCCACGTTCTGGAGCATCGCCTGCAAATCCTTCAAATCGAGCAGCAGCAGTCCTTCCTGGTCGGCGATATGGAAGACGACATTGAGCACGCCCTCCTGGGTCTCATTCAAATTCAGCAGCCGCGAAAGCACCAGAGGCCCCATGTCTGAAATGGTCGCGCGCACGGGATGCCCGGCCTTTCCAAACACATCCCAAAACACCACCGGAAATCCCGTCGGCTGCAAAACAATCCCCAACTGCCTGGCACGCTCCTGCACCTTTGGATGCAAGCCGCCGGGCTTCGCAAGCCCACCGAGATCGCCCTTCACGTCCGCAAGGAATACCGGCACTCCAAGTTGCGAGAATCGCTCCGCCATCACACGCAAGCTCACGGTTTTTCCCGTGCCCGTCGCTCCGGAGATGAGGCCGTGGCGATTGGCCATCTGCGGCAGGAAAGGGAGCGGAATGGAACTTTGCGCGAGGACGAATGGTGCGGCTGGCATGCGAGGAAAATATCCGGGCGGAATCCAGACGGCAAGGGTGGAGGTTTTTGCCTGGCGAATGTACCGCATCATCAAGCACTCCCATTGTCGAAAACCTGCGGGTACAAAAAACCGCCGCCGTCCGGAATTCCAGACGGCGGCGGTGTTGGATGGAAAGTGTGCCTATTTTCCGGGGCCGACTTTATCCAGCGCGTCGAGTCCGTACTTCTTCCCGACTTCGCTGAGCTTCTTCACGATGGGTTCCACCTTGGTCTGAAGCTCCATCATTTTCGGGAGCATTTCCATCATCGCCTTCATGCCATCGTCCGGTTTGTCCTTGGAAATCTTTGGCATGCCCTTCACGAGCGTGCCCAATTCACCGAGGACACCCGTGAACTCCCCCCATGGTCCTTTGAGATCCGCGGGAAGGCCATTGGTGCTGACAGCCTGAAACTTCGCGATCATCGCGGTCATCATGGCCATCCCGGCTGCGGGATCATTCGGGGGCGTGGTTTTTTTGGAGTCCTCCTCCCATTTCACGATGCCCTCGACCTCCTTTTTAAAATTCGCGATCGCGTCGGCTTCGCTCACTTGCGCCGCGGGCTTGCCCGGGCCGTCCGCAACTGTGGGTTTGTTGTCGCAGCCGGTGAAGGCGAGGCTTCCGGCGAGGATGAGTACAGGGAGTGTGTGGATTGGTTTCATAGTGGTGTGTTGGTTGGAGTTCTGGCGGTTTGATCGTTGCCAGCGAAACCTCACCCGGTTGAATGCTTGATGACAAGGCCAGAATTTTCCGCCCCGCCTCCGTACTTTCCATCCGCTCCCATCCGAATCCGTACTTGCGCCGGTGGATAACGCTTCTCGCTCCTGAGCAAAGTGCCGATCGCGGACGCCCGCAAGTTTTCCAATTCGCCGCCCTGGGTGCCTGCGCGCGGGATGGCTGGCAGGGGAAAAAAGAACGGCCCGCCGCTTTCGCGGCGGGCCGTTGAGACCAAACACCACCATTCGGTGAAGCGTCTGCTACCAACTGATCCGGAGGCCGGTTGTCCACGACCAGCCGTCGTAATTCCCGCCGTCATTCGCGGCATCCTCCATCATCGCATAGGTGAAACCCGTCTGGAGCTTCAGCTTGTGGCCGTAGAGGTAGTAGTTCAGCCCCGCGTAGATCTCCTGGTACTCGTCGCCGCGCCCGCTGGTGGCGAAGCTTTCGTAACGTGAAAAGCGGAGGCTGTTGTCGGTGTCGCCCTCCAAATACGTGTAGCGGGCGACGATCTGAAGTTTGTCCGTGATGTTGTAAAACGGCATCACGAGGAACCCGAACACATCACCCTGGCTGCCGTAGCCGCTGCCGTAGCTCATATCGGTGGATACGCCCCACGTGCCCTGATCGAGCTGGAAATTGATGGAGCCGATATGCTCGAAGGAGCGCGTCGCATTGCTCTCGGCATTGCGGTCGTTATAGACGTAGTCGCCGCGGAGCAGCGCCTTCTTCGCGCCGATCATGTCGGCGAAATCGTAGCCGAGGCTCGCGATGAGGAAGTGGCCTTCGTCGAAGTTGCCGAACTCCGGCGTGTCCGTCCCGCCCGAGAAGAATCCGAGCTCATATTCCCAGTTGTTCTTCGTGCCGCTGATGCTCACTCCGCTGACGTACTCAGTCGTGAACCACAGGTTGTTCGCCAGATTGCTGCGATCCATCGTGATGAGTTCCTTCGACGACGTGGCGCCGTCGAGCGTGAACGACGCGGACTGCTTGCCCACTTTGAGCACGAGGGCCTTGTCAAATTCCCACGCGAGATAGGCGTCCGTGAGCCTGCTGTAGAATGGCGTGGGATCCTGCGGCGAGAAGTCGCCCTCAACGTGCAGCGTGAGTTTTTTAAACATCTTCGCCTTGATGCCCCCGCGCAGACGGCGGACGAGCCAGTCCTGCTCGGCCCCGAGCCCGCTATCGAGTGAGAACACGTCGAACTGCGCGCGTCCGGTGAACCGCAATTCGTTGAGTAAATCCGCGTCCTTGTTTTTGTAGAGCACCGGGTAGGACCAGAGCTTGTCGTAAATGGACTCCTCCTTCTTCACGCTCTTTGCGGGAGCGGCGGTGTTGCCGGCGTAGGTGTTGGCGGCGAGCGCCGCGATGAGTGTGGTTTTGAGTATGGTGTGGTTCATTGTGTGTTGTGTGTCGCTGGTGTTGCGATGAGGCGCAGAGTCGAAGGCAAATGTGACAGACAAAAGACGGACGTGTGGCAGAACGGCAAAATCATTACGGACGTAGTGTGGATGCAAAACCCGTGTAACGAATGTGGGACGGATCGTCCCCTGCCATACCCGGCGCGCGGCGGGGAAGAAACTGGGCACGATCAAGGCCGGTGATCGCAGCGAAAGAGCCATCTGTGTCCGCGCCTTGTCCGGCGATGCTCGCCGGGGTAATTCTCGCGGGATGACTTCCGTTGATTCAAAAAGCAAGGGCGTCCGGCGGCGTGGCGGGCGTCTGTGGTGCAGGCTGAGGCGGGCAGTTCTCGCGTGTGTGTTGCTTTTCTGCGCCGCGTGCATCGGCATCCGCTTCATCCCGCTTCCCGCCGCCTTGCTTGTGAAGCCGCCGGAATCTCTCGAACTCACCGATCGCAACGGACGCACGCTCCGTGAGACGGGCGCCGGCGGCCGGTTCCAGCGCGAGGTCGCCTCCACTGAGATCCCGCGGAACATCGTCCACGCCATGCTCGCCGCGGAGGACAAGCGTTTCTTTTCCCACGGCGGCGTGGACTGGCTGGCGACGGCTCGCGCGACTGCGGCGGCGGCGCGGGAGGGCAGGGTGCTCTCGGGCGCGTCCACCATTTCGCAGCAGCTCATCAAGCTCGCGGCACCGCGCGAGCGGACGATGCGGACGAAGCTCGTGGAAATGGCGACGGCGATTCGGCTCGAGCAGCTCTGGAGCAAGGAGGACATTCTCACCGCGTATCTCAACCGGCTCGATTTCGGGAACCTCAACTACGGGATCGCCGCCGCGGCCAGCTACTATTTCGGCAAGCCGCTGGGTGATCTGAGCGACGCCGAGGCCGCGCTGCTTGCGGGGCTGCCGTGGAATCCCTCGCGCATCAATCCGCACATCAATCCGCGCGGGGCGAAGGCGCGCCAGGAGACAATCCTCCGGCGGATGCGCGACAATGGCTGGCTGAGTGCGGAGCAGCACGAGCGCGCGGCCGCCGAGCCGCTGCGCTACGTGAAGCAGGGCCGCGAATTCAACGCGCCGCATTTTGCCGACCTCGTGTTGCAGCACCTTGATGCCGAGCGCGAACGCGACGGCAGAATCATCGGCGCGCAGGCGGCAGGCGCGCGGCAGCGTTCGCAAGGCACACTGGCGACGACGCTCGACCTCGGACTGAATCAATTCATCGAGGCATCAATCGTGGAAAATCTTTCCCGGCTCCGCGCGCAAAATGTCCACGATGCCGCAGCCGTGGTGCTGGACAATCGCACGGGCGAAATTCTCGGCCTCGTGGGATCGCAGGATTACTTCGCGCCCGGCAGCGGCATGGTGAACGGGGCGACGCAGCCGCGTTCCGCCGGCTCCACGATAAAGCCGGTCACGTTTCTTCTCGCGCTGGAGGTGGGCATGACACCCGCGACCATCCTCGCCGACGTGCCCACGGAATTTGTGACGCCGGGCGGCCCGTACCGTCCGGAAAATTACCACCGTCATTGCCAGGGCCCCGTTCGCCTGCGCGAGGCGCTCGCCTGCTCGCTTAACATCCCGGCGGTCAGGCTGCTCCAGTCCATCGGCGGTGCCGCTCCTTTGCAGCAGCGGCTTCGCGCGTGGGGCATCACGACGCTGCCACGCGATGCGGAGGAATACGGGCTCGGCCTGACCATCGGCAACGCCGAGGTGCGGCTCGTCGAACTCGCAAACATCTTTGCCACGCTCGCGCGAGGCGGCGGATGGAAGCCCGTGCGCCTGCTGAAAAATGCGCCGCCCGGCCCCGGCATTCCCGCCCCGGAATCCGGGCGGGCGAACTACTGGCTTCTCGCCGACATCCTGGCCGACAATGCCGCCCGTGCCGGTGCGTTCGGCGTGAACTCGAAACTGCGATTCGATTTCCCGGTCGCGTGCAAGACCGGTACGAGCACGGATTTTCGCGACAACTGGGCGCTCGGCTTCACGCCGGAGTTCACGGTCGGCGTTTGGGTTGGAAATTTTGACGGCTCGCCGATGCGCGAGGTTTCCGGCGTCACGGGCGCCGCGCCGATCATGCACGACGTGATGAGCTACATGCGCCGCCGTTTCGGCACCTCGTGGTTTGAGCGTCCCGCGGAGATCGTCGAATGCGAGATTGATGTCCTCACGGGCAAACGTCCCGCCGGCCCGCGCGCCGGCTCCATCCGGGAAAAATTTTCCGCCTCAAGCGTGGCTGCGTTTGAATCGCCGGCAGACCGGGATGAGCATGGGCGCATGATCCTCGGCCCGGAATTCGCGCAATGGGCGGCGAGCGGCGACAACCATCTCGCGGGCCGTGTCACCGTTTCGCGCGGCGCCCTGCACCTTGTCTCGCCGCAGCCCGGCTCGACGTTCCTCATTGATCCCGATGTCCCCACGAGCGCGCTGGTGCCGCTCGTCGCGGGCGGAGCGGAGGGGGTGGTCTGGGAATCGTCCACTTTGAAAATGCGCGACCAGTCCGGGAAGCCGTTCGCCGTCGCCGTGGAGGGCGATCATCAGCTCACCGCGCGCGATCCCGGGACGGGCAGGAGCATCACGACGTGGATCCGGGTGAAGGGGTTGTGAGCGTGGCCGGCGTGCCGGACTTTGTCGCTGCGACGAACTCGCGTGCGGCGCGGCGGATTTCGTCCGCGGTGAACGCGCGCTGCTGCGCAAACTTCGGCTTGAACCACGGGAAAAGGCCGATGACGTCGTGAGTCACCAGCACCTGCCCGTCGCAATCCGGGCCTGAGCCGATGCCGATGGTCGGGATTTTCACACGCGCGGTGATTTCTTTTGCGACCGCGGGGACGACGAGTTCGAGCAGCAGGCCGAATGCGCCCGCTTTTTCCAGGGCATCGGCGTCGGCCAGAAGCGCGGCAGCCTGCTGGGGAGTCTTGCCTTTGATTTTGTAGCCGCCCTCGATGCGGACGCGCTGCGGCTGCATGCCGATGTGGCTCATCGCCGGCACGCCTGCCTCGGTGAGCGCGGCGACATGCGCGGCGTGATCGGCGCCGCCTTCGAGTTTTACCGCGTGTGCGCCCGCATCAAGCAGGTGCAGCCCGTCCCGCACGCTCGTCCTCGGCGACTCGTCGCTGCCAAACGGCAGATCCGCGATGATGAGCGCGCGCCCGCCCGCATCGCGCGAGCCGCGGGCGACGGCGCGGGTGTGGTGGAGCATTTCCTCCATCGTCACGAGCGTGGTGTCGGGGTAACCGAGCACGACCATCCCGAGTGAATCGCCGACGAGCAGCACATCCACGCCGCTTTCCGCCAGCAGCCGCGCGGACGGATAATCGTAGGCCGTGAGCACGGCGATGGATTCGCGGCGTGCCCTGGCGGATTGGAAGCTGGCGATGCGGTCGGTCATTGGGCGTGGCATGTGATGGCTGCGAAGCCCCCGTGGCGCAAGCTGCCAGCTTGCGCTGCATCACCAATCTTCCGCGAAGACTTCGACGCCGGATCGGTCCGCAAGTTTCGCGAGCAGGGCGGCGACCGATTCGGTCTGCCCTGGCAGGATGAGGGCGAGACGGATTTCTGCGAGTGGCCGGAGGACAAACCGGCGCTCGTGCATCCGCGGATGTGGAATGATGATGGCGCCCGAGGACACGCTGAAATCGCCGATGTAGAGGATATCGAGGTCGAGGGTGCGGGCGATGAGGACGAGTTCCGCGTCGTCAACCCACCGCGCTTGGCCCTCGATTTTCGCGGTGGTGTCGCTCCCGATGTCCCAGCCGGGGATCTGGCACTTCGCCACCGGAGCCGGCTGCGACAGCCCGCGCTGGAAATCCTGTTTGCGCGCTTCGCTCTCCGCAGGCATCCCCCGCACATGAGCACGGAGAAGATTGAGCAAAAGCTGACCGACCTCGAGCGCCGACTGGAAGCCGTCGAGGCGGCGACGTTCGAGCGGGAACCGAAAGGCGCGTGGCGCGAGATCATCGGCTGGGAGGAAGACGACGAGCTTTTCCGCGATGCCGTCCGCCTCGGCGCTGAGTGGCGGGCAAAGGCCAACGCAGAGGGCCGGTAACCCGTGTTCGTCGTCCTCGACACCAACCACTACGTCGCCCTCGCCGCAGGTCAGGAAATGGCGCGCGTGCTTCGCAGGCGTGCTGCCGGGCGGGACGCGGACTTCTTCATCACCGTCATTACGCCGCAGGAAATCACGCAGGGCTGGCGGGCCGCCATCAACCGCGAACCAGCCGGGCGCGGCAAGTTTTCGGTTATCGTAGATTCCTGCACAGCCTCCTCGGCTTTCCGAAGCTCACCATCCTTCCCTTCGACGACGAGGCAGCCACCCGCCTTGCCGCGTTGCAACGCCTCCGTCTCCGCACCGGCACGATGGGCATGAAAATCGCCGCCATCTGCATCGCCCACGACGCGACGCTCCTCACGCGCAACCTCGTGGACTTCGAGAAAATCCCCGGCCTCCGCGTGGAAAACTGGCTCGACTGAAAGTGACACAGCGCGTCCCCGCCTGTGTGAATCGCCCGCTAGCAAGACCGCGCGCCCCGTCTGCACACCGTCATCACAGCCGGGATCCCGATTAGTCGGGATGTCACCTTCCCGCCGCGCGCAGTCACGCCCCATCAAGGCGTGGTCCGGCGAATCGCGACACGGCCCATTGGTGCGTGAACTCCCGTCTTTCCCGTTGCGCCCCGGCACCGCGCTGCTTCACTCGCCCCCGCATGAAAACCACCCGGCACCTCCTTGCGTTGCTCCTCTCGTTGCTCGCGCCTCTCGCTATGCACGCGCAGTCATATCGCCCGTTCAATCCCGCGAACGCATCTGCGCCTTACGGGATCACGGACATCGAACCACACCTTTACTCGCCGACGTACGGTTTCACACGCTTTGGTAACATGATGGATCGTGGGACATCGTTTTCATCAGACGACTATCTCGAACTCGGCTACACTTGGCTCACTGAGGAAGCCCCCCTTGCTGATGCTCCGCCGTACGATCAGACGCCGGTTTCTGAAAATCGGCTTTTCCTGCTGAAGAACGATTCCGACGTGATTGCCCTCCCGGCAGACGCTGACTTTTCCACGCCCAGCGAAGCACTCGGCATTCAACTCGACTGGCAGGCCCGATTCCATACGAGCCAAGGAGACTGGCGACTGATGCGCGTAGCGCATTACCCGATGGCACTAGAACAACGCGGCGGAAACACACTCCCTTCCAACACCGAGAAAGTCGTGATCATGATTCACGGCTGGCAGCCGCAGGGGGTGACTGGCGGCAACGACAGCGACGCTTACGATGACGACTCCGCGCTCGACCGTCTTGCAACGCTGATAGACGACGAGCTCGATGCGGCACAACCAGCCGATTGGAAAATCGTCCCGTATCACTGGGAGAAGGACGCTGACACGCGCGAAGGACTCGATGCCACGCTCGTTGCAGTACCAACTCAAACTGCCGAAATCGCCCGCTATCACGGCTACCACCTGGGGGAACGTCTGCTCGGGATAACAGGCGGCGCGAATGGCAAACTACGGAGCGTACACGTCATCGCCCATAGCGCCGGGAGCTGGGCTGCGCGCAGCGTCGCAAAATACCTGCTCCGCGCCCACAAGGACGGCCTCACAAATTCGGAACTGAAAGTGCAGGTCACGTTGCTCGACCCGTTCATTCCCGAAGTCGCTGTCGGTGTGAACAGTGTTCTGTCCACCGCCGAAATGAGCCAAATCAACGACTTCTACGGTGCGACATCAGAGACTTTATTCCGACTGGAAAACTACTACTCGGCGGCGGTGATCAGCGGCAATCTCGGCGCTATTGGCACACAAGAGGTGTTCGGCTGGCGCGGGACGGATCGCGATTGGAATACGCGGGTGGATTTGAAAATCGGGCAGACTTCAAACGATGACCGATACGATCCACACAGCGGGCCGATCATTTTCTACGCAGACACCTTGGAGGGGATCGCCACGTTGCGCGGAGGGACATTGCCGACACACACAGGCGATGGATGGTTCGCGAGCATGTTCAACAATGAGCCGGTCATGTATTATACGAACCCGCTGGTGACGGTGAACGCGCAGACGGGAGGAAGAACGCTCTCCGGCCTGGCCTACACGCGGCGCTACGGCCCTGTTTCGATTCCCGAAGTCGTCATGAAATATCGTTGGGAGGTTTCGGCCAACGGCACTCAGTTCGATCCGCTCGACGGTGCCGACTTCTCCACGTCCCCGACTGTCGCGCTCAGCGCGGCAGTGGTGAACGGGCCGAAGAAATTCTACCGCCTCGTCGCAAAAACCGATGCCGGCTACGCGCGAACCACCTCCGTTGCCATCGGGAATAACACCCCGCACGTCGTGAATCCCCCGGCAACCGTCCCCGCCGCGCCCACAAACCTCAGCGCCACCGCCGTCTCCGCCTCGCAAATCAATCTCCAGTGGCTGGACAAATCGAATAATGAAACCGGCTTCCGCCTCCAGCGCCGCACCGCCACCGGCACCTTCGCCGACATTACCACCGCCGCCTCCGCGAACAGCACCGCCTTCTCGAACACCGCCGGTCTCTCCGCGGGCACCACCTACTTCTACCGCATCCGCGCCTTTAACGGCACCGGCGACTCCGCCTACTCCGGCGAAGCCAGCGCCACCACCTTCGCTGCGGCGGGCACCAGCTACGCGCTCACCATCGCCTCCTCGAATCCCGCCAGCGGCGTCTCCGTCGCCAGCATGCTCGGCACGGGCGGCTACGTCGGCGCCACCACGCCCACCAGTCGCTCCTTTGCTGCTGGCACCGTCGTCACCGTCACCTGCCCGCGCACTCTCGCAGGAGGGCAGATTTTTCAAAAATGGCAGCTCGACGGCGTGGATTACGACTTCGACGACCTCGCCAACGTCACCATGGACGCCGCGCAAACCCTCACTGCGGTTTATTCAAATGTACCGCCGCCGAGCCGGACGTTGCAACAGTTGGTCATCACGGGACCGGCGAGCGTGAATGAAGGGCTTTCAGCTCAATACGTGGCGACTGCGACGTTTTCAGACGGCGGGACTCAGAGTGTGGCCGCTCAGTGGAATCTGAATTTCGGTGCTCCCGCGGCCATTTCCCAAGCGGGAGTTTTGAACGCCGCCTCCGTCACTGCGGATTCTCCCGCCACGATTGAGGCAACTTTCGCTGCGGGAGGAATCACCAAGCAGGCGTTTTTTGACATCACGGTTCGAAATGCCGTGGCGGGAGAAACCTATCGGCTCACTACGGGCGGCAGCAACGGGACGGTTCGGCGGATTCCCGACCTGCCAGTTTACACCGTAGGCACGAGAGTCGTGCTTCAAGCGATCCCGGCGGACGGCTTCCGTTTCTCAAATTGGAGCGGTGCGGCGAGCGGCGCTGAAACTCAGATTTCCGTCACCATGGATCGGGACAAGGCGGTGAACGCCGTATTCGTCACCGGGCCACCGGCGGGTTTTGTTCAGGTCAACATCGAGCCTGCTGGCGCTGTCGCGGCAGGTGCTCAATGGCGAATCGAGGACGGGCCTTGGCAAAACAGCGGTGCGACCGTTCAGGCACACAGCAATGGCGACAGAACTATCTTTTTCAAGGAAACGCCCGGCTGGTTTTCTCCCTTCACTCGGAACGCGGTCGTGGCCACAGGGGCAACGACAACTTTGACGGTGCCTTACAGCCAGCAAACGGGGCTTTTGCAGGTATCGCTCCAGCCGCAGGGCGCGATTGCTGCCGGGGCACAGTGGCGGGTGGACGCAGGCGCATGGCAAAACTCGGCGACCGCCGTGAATGTCGCACCTGGTTTGCACTTGGTGGAATACAAAGCCGTGGCCGGATGGGCCGCGCCTTCCGGGCAAAATGTCTCCGTCTCTGCTGGCGGCACATCGCACTCCATCGGCAGCTATGGCCCGGCTTTGGGACAGCCCGCCATTGCATCGGTATCGCCTCCAAATGGCCCGCTGGAGGGCGGAACCAGTGTTACCATTGATGGCGTGAATTTCGCGCCCGATACCACGGTGAAGTTTGGGAGCACGACGGCAACGAGCGTCACTGTCCTCAGCCCCGGGCGCATCATTGCCACGACGCCTGCCCGTGCGTCGTATGGCACGGTGAGTGTCGCGGTGACGAGCGGCGGAAGCAGCGCGAGCATCCCCAATGGATTCACGTATGCGGTTCCGAGAGGAATGAATCTCGAACTCATGGGGCAGATCGGCGGCTCGGTGACAGCGGTTGAACTCGCAGGCAGCCTCGCGTGGATCGGCGAAGGCTCCGGGCTTGTCGGCATCAACATTTCAAATCCCGCATCCCCATCGCCGGTCGGGCGGATCGGGCTTCCGGGAATGGTCGGCGACATTTCCATCGTGTCGGGAAACGCATACGTGGCGAATCTGGAGTCCGGGATTCAGGTCGTGAATGTCTCGACGCCATCCGCTCCCTCGATTCGCAGTTTTTTCGACACTCCGGGTGACACAAGAGGAGTGACCGTCGTGGGCGGGAGAGCCTACGTAGCGGATGGTGCTGCCGGGCTGCAAATTCTCGACCTGTCGAACCCGGATGCTCTCACGCGGGTCGGCGGAACCGATACGCCCGGAAGGGCGTTGAAAGTTGAAGTAGTGACACGTCCAAACGGCGTCTTCGCCCTCATCGCCGATGGCGAAAACGGCTTTCAAGTCGTGAACGTGAGCGACCCTGCGAATCCAGTTCTCGGGATAAAGATCGCCACCGGAACCTACGCATACAGCATCGCAGTCTCCGGCAACTACGCATACGTCGGTGGCGATATTGGCGACGGCGTGAAGATCATCAACGTCACCGACCCTGCGGCTCCGTCGTTGGTGGGGTTGATGTCCGCGTGGGGAACATCATCCGCTCCAGCGATTTCCGTGACGGGAAACCGGCTGTATGTGGGCTCCAATTCCGGCTCTGCTTGGGCTTACGACATTTCCAATCCGACGAACCCAAGCAATTCGATTCCGTTTCCGCCGGGCAATTTGCAGGGAGTCGGGCAAATCGCGGGTGCAGGTTCGTTGGTTTTCGCTGCGGACTCCACAGGGCTGAAAATCGCGGACATTTCCAATCCTTCGATTCCGGTCATGCGTGGTGCATATTTTCCGGGCTTGAGCATCACGCATAAATTGGAGGCATCGTCCAACAAAGCATTCGTAGTGGATAATCAGCTTGGGGGTGGACTGCGGGTGATTGACGCTGCGAACCCCGCTCTGCCGAGCATCATCGCGAGCAACTCGGTCCCGACGACGCAAGCCGTGAATATCACACTCTCAAACAATCGCGCCTACTTGTGCCTTGGGAATGGGGGAGTCCGAATCGTGGACATCTCCAACCCAAACGCGCCTGCGACAATGGGCACGCTGCTGAATTCGGCGTATGCGTTCTTTGACCTGGCCGTAGCCGGGAACACCGCAGCTTACGCGGGTGCCCAAGCATCCACGCCGCAGAAAGGGCGGATGGGGTTGATTGACGTTACGAACGGGGCGGCGGCGGCGCTGCGCGGCCAACTCGACATCGGGCCCGATAACGATCCGCGCTACGGCCAGGGAATCGCGATCCGGGGAAACCTCGCGTTTGTCGCCAATCACGATTTCGGGCTGCGGGTCGTGGACATCTCAAACGTGAACGCTCCGGCGTTGCTCGGCACCGTTGCCGCGCCACTCGCTCGTAGCGTCGCGCTTTCAGACGACGGAACGAAAGCCTTCCTCGCCTGCTACGATGGGCTGCGTGTGGTTGATGTGCAGAATCCGAACGCACCAACCGTTCTCGGCACTGCGACAACTGGCGCGATTTGCATGGATGTCGTTCAAAGCGGCGGACTGGTTTTCGTGGCGGCGTCCACGCAGGGGATACTGGTATTCGATGTCTCCGACCCATCCAATCCCGTGGTCGTCGCGTCTTACGATACCGCGTGGTCCGCAAGCGGTGTCTCAGTGGAGTCCGACGTAGTCTATGCTTGCGACAGCATTGGCGGTCTTGTGCTTTTGCGACTGAAAGACACGCAGTCGCCCCAGGCCATCATCACGAATCCAGTTTTCGCGCAGACTTTCACTACGATCCAAGGAACCATCACCGTGGGCGGAACTGCGGCTGACAACAAAACGGTCGCACAGGTTTTCTGGTCAAACGACCGCGGCGGCAGTGGGGCGGCATCCGGGACAACTGATTGGACGATCTCAAATATCACGCTGATTCCCGGTGCGAACGTCATCACTGTCACCGCACAGGATATTGACGGAAACAGGACAAGCGATGCCATCACCGTGACCTATCAAGTGCCGGACACGACGGCACCGATAGTTCAAATCGGATCGCCCGCTGCCGTGGAGAGTTTCAAAACCTCCGATTCATCGATCTCCCTGTCGGGGAGCAGTGCCGATGATGTCGCAATAACCGAAGTCGTATGGCAAAACAGCCGAGGCGACAGCGGTGCCGCAACGGGTTTGGAGTCGTGGATAGTGCCCGCCGTTTCGCTGTCGGATGGCCCCAATCAGATTACGGTCACCGCGCGCGACGCAGCGGGAAATTCGGCATCGAGTTCGATCACAATCATCAAGATGCCACCGGATACGATCCCGCCAACCGTTGTGATTGAGTTTCCGACCCTCGATGTGAACCTCCACTCAACCGATGCCGTCGTTTCACTTCACGGAGTTGCAGCGGACGAAAACTCGGAGGCAAATGTGACTTGGGCGAACAGCCGGGGCGGCAGCGGCGAAGCCACCGGCACCCGCGCTTGGCACATCAACAGCATCATCCTCCAGCCCGGCGTGAACGTCATCACTGTCACCGCCGAGGATGCCGCCGGCAACGTGGCGACAGACACGCTGGCCGTGACCTTCGCCCCCACCGGCAGCGACCCCGCCCGCCCCGCCCTCGCCGTGCAGACGCCCGCCGCAAAACCGCTCGTGACCGAGCAAAACCACATCGCCTGCGCCGGCCAGGCCAGCGGCGGCAGCGCCATCGCGGAGGTCGTGGTGCAGGTGAACGGCGGGCCTTGGCTCGGCGCGACGGACACCGCGAACTGGACTGCCGATGTGGTGCTCACGCCGGGGCTGAACGTGATCCGGTTCAAGGCGATTGACGTGACGGGCCGCGAGTCGCTGGCGGTCGAGCGTAGCGTGACGTATCGAAAACTCGCACCGCTCGCGCTCACAACGCTCGGCGAGGGGAAAGCCGCGCTGCTCGGAAATCCGCTGCTCACGGCGCTGGAAGTCGGCAAGCTCTACACGGCAGATGCGAAGCCGACGAAGGGCTGGATCTTCGCCGGATGGGAGGGCGCCGTCGTCTCGAACAGCAAGCGCGTGTCTTTTGTGATGGAGGAAGGCGCGACGCTCACGGCGGTTTTTGTCGAGAATCCCTACGACGACATCGCCGCGACCTATCGCGGCCTCGTGCGCGCCGAGCCGCTGGCGCACTCGACGAGCGGCCACGCGCTGGTGACGCTGACGAAAAGCGGGGCGTTCACCGCACAATTCATCATCGGCGGGAAACGGCTCGCGCTGCGTGGGGCGTTCGACGGGACGGGCAGCTTCCTCGGCAGGCTGAAAGCGGGAAAGGCGCAGACATTCGATGTGCTGCTCGCGCTCGACCCGGCGGCTGCCGATGCGCCCATCACCGGCCTGCTCTCCGACGGCACCGCCACGCTCGCGCTCAACGCCTGGCCAGTAACAAAGTTCGACCGCATTACGGGCACGCCGCTTGCCGGAGCCTACACCGTCGCCATCGAACCGACAGGCGATGCGGGAGCGCCCATCGGCTACGGCACAGGCCGCATGATCGTCGGGAAAACCGGCACCGTGAGCGTCGCCGCGCGTCTCGCCAACGGCACGCGCACCGCCTTCGCCAGCGCCATCACCGCTGGCAACCGCGCGCCCATTTACGACGCGATGGACGCGGGAGAGAGTTCTTTCAGCGCCCCGCTCGTTTTCGCCGACAAGCCCGACAGCGACGCCGACGCCATCGCGTTCTGGTCGAGCGCGCGCGTGCGGACTAATGCTTATCCATTCGATCCCTTCACGAGCGAGCCACGCCTTCTCGCCCAACGCTACACCGCTCCCGCGAAAAACGAGCGCGCGCTCACTTCCCTCGACGCCACCAACGGTACCGCCACGCTCACGCTTGACGACGGCACCGCGCCCCTTACTCAAACGCTCACCCTCGGCACCGACAACAAGCTCACCTTTGGTAGTCCGTTGTTGAGCGGCTTCAAAATGACGCTCACGCCGGCGAGGGGCGAGTTCACGGGCTCGCTCCTGCTCCCCGCAAATGGCAAGCCCGCAACATTCAGTGGTGTCCTGCTCGAAAAATCCGGCGAGGGCGTCGGTCTGCTGCTCACGCCGGATGCAGAGATGGCGGTGATGCTCAGGCCGTGACACAGGCTTTCCAGTCTGCGCCTGCAAAGTGACATCCCGATTTATCGGGATCCCGCCTGTGTTTCACTGCCGCACAGGCTGGAAAGCCTGTGTCACATTCAGCACAGCCGGGACGGGCTGTGTCACTTTCCTGCGTGCTTCACCACTCGCCGGCGAAGAGATCCACGGAGGAGGTGTCGGCGAGTTTCGCGAGCAGGGCCGCGACGGGCTCCGTCTGTCCCGGCAAAATGAGGGCGGGACGGATTTCTGCGAGTGGCTGGAGGACAAACCGGCGCTCGTGCATTCGCGGGTGGGGAATGATGATGGCGCCCGAGGACAGGCTGAAATCGCCGATGTAGAGGATATCGAGGTCGAGCGTGCGCGGCGCGTTTGGCGGGTGACGCGATGGGCGACCCATCTGCCGCTCGATGGATTGAAGCGAGCGAAGCAATTCATCCGGCGCACGGGTGTACTCCACCTCGATCACCGCATTCAGGAACGGCCTGCAATCTCTGCCCGTGCCGACCGGCTCCGTCTCGTAAACCGGCGAGCACTTCAGCGGCATGGCGACGCCGGGGATTCGCATCACCGAATCGCGCCCCGCCCGGAGGCTTGCGAGCCGGTCGCCGAGGTTCGAGCCGAGTGCGATCGCGGTGCGCATCAGAGTTCCTCAATGAATTGCTCCACGGTCAGCCCGGCTTGCCTGATGAGCGAGCCAAGTGTGCCGGGTTTGATTGGGCGGTGCATCGGGACGACCACTGTTCGTCCCGCGGCATTTCGCATGATGTGATGCGACCCAGTCTGCCGGGCGGAAACGAATCCGAACCGCCGCAGCGTCTTCACCGCGGCGTCACCGTTGACGTTTCGCGGGAGTTTCACCGCGCGAGTTCCAGCACGGGGTCGTCGGTGAAATGCAGCCGCACTTTCCTCGGTGCCGCAGTCCCTTTCACATCGAAGTATCCCTCGACCGCATCGCGGATCATCAAGTCGAGATCCGTGAAATCGTCACCCTGCGTTGCGATGCCGCCGCCGCGCGGATCGTCCCAGCTCGCGCAATAGCCGCCGGCTTTCGCATCGTGTGTAACTGTGAAAATGATTTCGCGCATGGCTGGACGCTAGCGGCAGGAGATCATCCGTGCAAGTTCGCGAGCCGGTTGCCGGGATTCGAGCCCAAGGTGCTGGTGGCATTCAACTGCTCCACCGGGTTCCTGATCCTTCGCATCCTCCGTCAGTTTGTCGCATTCCGGCTTCCACCCACGGTCATCCTCGCCGCGCTGGCAGCGGTCTTCTACTTCAGCCCCAGCACATCGCGCATGTCGTAAAGGCCCGCTGGTTTTCCATGTGCCCACAGGATGGCGCGGAGGGCGCCGCGGGCGAAGATGTCGCGGCTGCTGGCTTTGTGGGTGAGTTCCACGCGCTCGCCGGGCGCGGCGAAGATGACCGTGTGATCGCCGACCACGTCGCCGCCGCGGACTGCGTGCATGCCGATCTCCGTGCTGGTTCGCGCGCCGACGTCGCCGAGCCGTCCGTGACGAACGTCGTCGTTGTATTGCAGGGCGCGCACCTCGGCGAGGGTCTCGGCAAGCATCTTCGCGGTGCCGCTGGGCGCGTCTTTTTTCATCCGGTGGTGCATCTCGATGACTTCGAGGTCGAATGACGGGCCGAGGATTTCCGCCGCCTTGCGCGTGAGCCACAGCAGGGTGTTCACGCCGGTCGAGTAATTGCCGGAGTACACGACCGGGATGCTTTTTGCCGCCTCGCGGATGCGCGCGACGCCCGCGTCGCTGACGCCGGTGGTGCCGATGACGAGTGTCTTTTTTCCCGCGATGCATGCCGCGAGCACGCCTTCGAGCGCGGAGTGGTGGCTGAAATCAATGCAGGCGTCGCATTTTGCCAGCGCGGCGGAAAAGTCGTCGCCCATGTCGGTCGCGCCGCCGACTGCGAGGCCCGTGAATTCATGCGCGCAGGCGATGAGCGACTGGCCCATGCGGCCCTTTGCGCCGTTGATGAGGACTTGGACTGGCATGGCTAGATGAGGTTGAGCGCCTTGAGCGTGGCGCGGAGTTTGTCCTGCGACGCGGGCTGGAGTTCGCAGAGCGGGAGGCGCACATCGGCGGTCATGCGTCCCTGCCATGCGAGCGCCTGCTTGGTCGGCGCGGGGTTTGGCTCGATGAAGAGATTCGTGAAAAGGTCGTTGTAGCGGTCGTGCAGCTTTTGCGCGTCGTCCCAACGGCGGGAGAGCCCGGCGGCAACGAGGTCGCAGACTTCGCGGGGGATGATGTTCGACGCGACGCTCACCACGCCGACGGCGCCTTCCTTCATGAACGGTACCGTGAGGCCGTCGTCGCCGGAGAGGATGTCGAACTCCCGCGGCAGCGCGGCGCGCAGGGCGATGACGCGCTCTGTTTTTCCGCCTGCTTCCTTGATGGCGACGATGTTCGGGCAGTCCTTCGCGAGTCGGACGCAGGTGGGGACCGCGATCTCGATCACGCAGCGGCCGGGGATGCTGTAGAGCATGAGCGGGAGTTTCGTGCTTTCCGCGATCGCGCGGTAGTGGCGGTAGAGCCCCTCCTGGGTCGGCTTGTTGTAATAGGGCGCGACGAGCAGTGCGGCATCGGCGCCGAGTTGTTCGGCGGCCTGTGTGTATTCGATTGCCTCGCGCGTGCAGTTCGAGCCGGTCCCGGCGATGACCATGGTGCGTCCTTTTGCGAACTGGACCGCCAGTTCGATCACACGCAGGTGCTCATCGTGCGTGAGCGTGGGCGATTCGCCCGTGGTGCCGACCGGGACGATGCCAGTGATCCCCCCGGCCACCTGGGCTTCGACGAGTTGTGAAAACGCCTCCTCGTCCAACTGGTCATTGCGAAACGGCGTGACGAGCGCGGTGAACGTGCCTGAAAACATAAGGGCGCGGGTTTTAGGGAGCAGCGCATGGGAGGGCAAAAGGAAACTTCGTCGCGGCCTCGGCTTGGGCGCATCTCAGGCTTTGAAACCCCGGCTGCACCTCCCGTCCATGCCATGGAAAGGCCGTGCCTGGGTGCCAAAAGAGGAAGCGCGCGGGGTGGAACTCACAGTGGATCAGCCTCTAAAAGGCGAGCCGGCGTCTTTATATAAATCATCCGAAAATTGTCTTGCGGCACTGGGACTCCGTCCAGATAGTCCCCGACCTTTTTCCCAAAGGCCGGCATTGGAACCCGCCGGTGGTTGGGGATCTGAGTTGCTACGAACTTCGCGGACATGCCCAAAACCATTAAGAAAGCCAAGAAATCCAAAACTTCCTCGAAGAAAGCTCCCAAGAGCCGGACGCAAAAGAGAGCAGTGTCCCGGCCAAAGCCCAAGGGACGCAAGCCCAAGTCTTCCGCCGCCAAGAAGAAGGAGAAGAAGAAGGAGAAAAAGGAGAAGCGTCCGAAATCCGCCGGGAAGGCGGCAAAACGCACGGCTCCCAGTGTTCTTGGCAAAATGAGCGCAAAGCTCGCGGCGATGCTTCAGCAGCCCGCAAAAGCCGTGCTCAAGCCCGGCCAGAGCGTTCTCGATACGCCGGAGGGGGCGGAGCGTCTGCGCGAACTCGTCAAGCTCGCGAAGGAGCAGGGCTATCTTACTTTTGATGACCTGAACGAGCAACTGCCCGAATCCGTCAGCGACCCGGAGGAGATGGAACTCGTCATGAACCGCCTGCGCGGCATGGAGATTGACATCATTGATGCGTCGCAGGTGGACAGTTACAAGGTCGGTCCGAAAGAGACGGATCAGCAGCAGAGTGGCGAGAAGGAAGAGGAGCCGGAGAAACCAAACGAGAAGCTCGACATCCTGGACGACCCGGTGCGGATGTACCTCAAGCAGATGGGGCAGGTGCCGCTTCTCACGCGCGAGCAGGAGGTGGAAATCTCCATGCGGATCGAGGACGCGGAACTCAACGTCCAGAATTACGTCAATCGGTTCGGGTTCATCCCGCGCGCTTATCTCGAACTTGGCCAGAAGCTCATTGATGGGCGCGAGCGCTTCGACCGTGTGATCCTCGACAAGAAAATCGAGAGCCGTGAGCGATACATCAAGGGGCTTCCGCGCCTCATGAAGCAGGTCGAGAATGCAGCGGCGAAATCCGCGAATTCCTACAAAAACTTCCTCGGTCACGGCGGAGTCAAAAAGGACGGCAAGACGTACAAGGAGTTTGCGAGGCATCACTCCGCGGTCCAGAAGCTGTACCCGAAGTTCTTTTTCAAACAGAAGGTCACCGAGGACTTTGTGACCCTCGTCGAGGAGCAGCACCGCATGGTGAACTCGCTCATCCACGAGGCGAAAAAACCGAAGAAGGATCAGCGCCGTGCAATCGGTGGCGCGAAGGTTGATTACGCGGAAAAACTCAGGGAGGTCCAGACCAGGGTGTGGATGTCGCCCGACGAGTTCATGTCGGAGTTTCACGAACTCCGCAAGTGGCTCAAGAAGGCGCTCCGCGCCAAGACCGAGATGGTCGAGGCCAATCTGCGCCTCGTGATTTCCATCGCGAAAAAGTACACCAACCGCGGGCTGTCCTTCCTCGACCTGATCCAGGAAGGAAACATGGGCCTCATGAAGGCGGTCGAAAAATTCGAGTATCGCCGTGGCTACAAGTTCTCGACCTACGCGACTTGGTGGATCCGGCAGGCGATCACCCGCTCGATCGCCGACCAGGCGCGCACCATCCGCATCCCGGTCCACATGATCGAGACGATCAACAAGCTCATGCGCGTGCAGAAACAGCTCGTGCAGGATTACGGCCGCGAGCCGAGTCCGGAGGAGGTCGCGGACGAGATCAACCTGCCCGTCGAGCGCGTCCGTGCAGTGTTGAAGATGGCGCAGCAGCCCATCTCACTGCAAAGCCCGGTGGGCGACAGCGACGACACCAGTTTCGGTGACTTCATCCCGGACCAGACCGCGGAGGATCCTGCGGATGTGACCGCGATTTCGCTTTTGAAGGACAAGATCCGCGACGTGCTGACGTCGCTCACCGAGCGTGAGCGCCAGGTGCTCGAACAGCGGTTCGGCCTCGTGGACGGCTACAGCCGGACGCTTGAGGAGGTGGGCCGCCAATTCAAAGTCACCCGTGAGCGCATCCGCCAGATCGAGGCGAAGGCGCTTCGCAAGATGCGCCACCCGACCCGTATCCGCCAGCTCGAGGGCTTCCTCGAAGCCACGGACCTCAAGCTCGCGTGATCTCCGGTCGGGATGGAAAAATCCCGCAACTTTCGCCGGGCACCGCAGTTTCCGCATACGCAATGAATCAGGACGAAAACGACGAACTTTGGAAACTGCTCGGGAAAGCCCGCGTCCCGAAAGAGCGTCCGTACTTTGCAGGGAAGGTGATGCGCGCCATCCGCAGCGAGTCCCGGGACAGGGCACCTGCTGGATTTTGGGTGTGGCTGCGCCGCCATTGGCTCGCACCGGCCACGCTCGGTTTGGTTGCGGCGGCAGCCGTCGTATTCTTCGTCACGCCGGGCAAGCCGCTTCCGCAGCAGGCATTGGCAGATGCCAACCCGCTTGCGGAACTCGCCGCGGCAGCCGTGCAGATTGACGAATTCGATGCCGCGATAGATGGTTTGCTGGTCACTGAAGACAACTCCGTATGGCTCCTGGCCGATCCTTCCTCGCTTTACTGATTTCGGTGGCTGCGATGCCCGCGTTCGCGCAGGAGCCGCCGTCCCCTTCTGCATCCCCGCCAGAGACGTCGAAAGGCGATAATCCAAAGAAACCTCATGGTGCCTGGCACCGGGGGCAGAAGGCGGAAGGCGAACGCCCTGACGGGCCTTGGCGGGAGGGTCGCCGTCCGCAATGGCCCGGGGGCGAGCCGACGATGGAAATGATGCGGGAACGTGTGCTCAAGGAACTTGAGAAGCTGACGCCTGAGCAAAGAATGGAAGTCTGGCGCACCGCATGGTCCGTCCTGAAGATGCCGGCGGAAAAAAAGAAGGAGATCATCGGCATGGACGATCAGCGGCGCCGGCGGGTGCGCGAGGAGATCGAGAAGGCAATCAAGGACAACGGCATCGAAATGGACGATGCCCGCAAGCGCGAGTTTTTTGGCCGTTATTTTCAGGGGCGCCGGGAGATCGAGGTCCAGATCCTCAAGGAGAACGAATCGCGCCGCCAGACGTTGATGAGGGAGCTGGCGGAAAAGTTGAAGGCCGAGTTTGCGAGGCCGGCGGAAGAGCAAAAAGCCGAAGGAAAATAGCAGCGGCCGTCCAGCCGCAACGCCTGCTTTGGCGGGAAAACAACATGCCTGCGCGTCCTTGCACGGCGTTTCGCCAGATCACACCATGCGGCCTCATCCACATGAGCAAAAAATACAACGTCGCCATCATCGGTTACGGCTGGGCCGCGACCGCGCATATCGCCGCCATCAATGCCACCACGCAGGCGCAGGTCACCGCAGTGTGGTCTTCGCGCAAGCTCGACGACGCCGGGCTGAGCGCGAAGCACGGCTCGCCGATCAAGTCATTCACGGATCTCGATGCGATGCTGCAAGACCCGTCCGTCCAAGTCGTGGACATCACGAGCTACCCGGACCAGCACGCCGCGCAGTTCATCGCCGCTGCGAAAAACGGGAAGCACATCATCGTCGAGAAGCCGCTGGCGATTGAGTGGAGCGAAATCCTCGCGATGAAAAAAGCCGCCGAAAGGGCGGGCACGAAGGTCTGTGTGTGCTTCGAGTGCCGCCACAGCTCGCAATTTCTCTCCACCAAGGCCGTGATTGATCAGGGCCTCGTGGGGAAAATCCATTACGGCGAGGTGGACTACTATCACGGTATCGGCCCGTGGTACGGCCAGTATCGCTGGAACACGAAACGCGAACTCGGCGGCAGCGCGCTGCTCACCGCGGGATGCCACGCGCTTGATGCGCTGCTGCTCTGCATGGGCGGCGAGGTCGAGGAGGTGACCAGCTACGCCACGCAAAGCGCGCATCCGATATTCGCCGCATACGAATACCAGACCACCGCCACGACGCTGCTGCGGTTCAAAGGCGGCGCCATCGGCAAATGCGCGGCGGTCGTGGATTGCTTCCAGCCCTACTACTTCCACACGCACCTCGTCGGCAGCGAGGGCAGCATCCTCGACAATAAATTCCACTCGATGAAACTTGGCGGCCTGAACAAAGCCGCGTGGTCGCAGCTCTCGATGAAGATGCTCGATAGCGGCGACGTGAGCGATCACCCGTACCAGACGCAGTTCCAGTCATTCTTCGACGCGCTCGACGCGGGAAAAGACATGCCGCTCACGAGCTTTGCCGACGCCTTCGCGAGCCACCGCGTGATCGCCGCGGCGGACAAGTCGGCGAAGGAAGGGCGTGCCGTGAAGGTGAGTGAGATACCCGTGAGCTAAAGCTCGCACGCCCTGCGCGAGCGGGTATCATTTCCTGCATGAATGCACCGACGATGACGCTCGATGAACAACGAGACTACGTGAGGCGTTACATCGAAGGCTGCAAGGCGGCGGAAGAGGGCCAGCTCTCTCGCGCTCGAGGACGCACAGACGAGCAAGCGTGGCTGGATGCCGAGTCCGTACTTTCAGACTGGCATGGAATCATGGCCGCATCGCCGGGGCTGGTGGAGGAGACGGGGCTCGTCGAGCAGCAACGAATCTTCCGCCGAGGATGGAAGGCGTGAACGCGCTCTTTGCGGCGGCGCGCGACTTGCAGGAGTTTTGCCGCGCGAAAGGCTGGCGTTTTTGCATCATCGGCGGAATCGCCGTACATCGCTGGTCGCGCCCGCGTTTCACGAAGGACGCCGACATGACGGTATTCACCCAGTTCGCACTCGACGACGAGTGCATCGGCGGACTGCTCTCGCGTTTCGCCGGTCTGCGGCCCGATGCGGCGGAGTTTGCCCGTCGGACACGCGTAC
The DNA here is from genome assembly GCA_945861385.1 of Prosthecobacter debontii. Lineage (GTDB taxonomy): Bacteria > Verrucomicrobiota > Verrucomicrobiia > Chthoniobacterales > Chthoniobacteraceae > SXWH01. The sequence goes on along the minus strand of CAMAUI010000005.1, from coordinate 8,120 downwards.
TCCGGCTCGTTCATGAAAACGGCGTGCCGATGGACGTCGCCCTCGGCGCGCTGGAGTTTGAATTGCGATGCGTCGAACGCGCCACACCGTGGCGCTCGCCCGAAGGCGCTGAGTTGATCACATGCAGCGCGGAAGATTTGATAGTTCATAAGTCGTTCGCCTCGCGCGGCCAGGATTGGGTGGACGTGGATTGTGTTCTCGACGCGCAAGGCGCAAAGCTGAACATCCCGCAAATCCTCGAAGAACTCCGCCCGCTCGCCGCGCTCAAGGAGGACGACGGGATCATCGCGCAGCTCGAGTGGCGGCTGAAAAAGTACAGGCTGCTCTGAGCCGCCTCAACTCAAGCGCACCGGCACACGGCGCGAACCCCACTTGCCGGGGATGGCGTCGAAATGGCCTGCGATTTCGAAGCCGCATTTTACGCAGCGATTGCCGGTGAGATTCCATTTCCCGAGCACGTACCAGTCGCGCTCGATGAGGAGTTCGCTGCAGCCGGGGCACCACGTGCTGCCGCCGTTGCTGTCATGCACGTTGCCGGTGTACACGTAGCGCAGGCCCTTCGACATCGCGATGTTCCGGGCGCGTGTGAGCGTGGCGGGGGGAGTGGCGGGCTTGTCACGCATTTTGAAATCCGGATGAAACGCGGTGAAATGCCACGGCACATCGGGGCCGATGTTTTCCGCGATCCAGTCAGCGGCGCGGTGCAGTTCGGCGTCGCTGTCGTTTTCACCGGGGATGAGCAGCGTGGTGATCTCGAACCAGACCTTTGTGTGATGCCGGAGAAAGCGCAGCGTCTCGAGCACGGGCGCGAGTTCGCCGAAGCACTGGCGATGGTAAAATTCCTCCGTGAACCCCTTGAGATCCACGTTCGCCGCGTCCATCCCGCTGTAAAATTCCGCGCGTGCATCGTCGGTGATGTAGCCCGCTGTGACGGCGACCGTCTTCACATTCCACGAGCGGCAGGCCTCCGCGACATCGAGCGCGTATTCGGCGAAAATCACCGGGTCATTGTATGTGAACGCGACCGAGCGGCAGCCGAGCCGCACCGCCGCGTGCGCGATGGCGGCGGGCGATGCGGCGTCCATCAGCTTGTCCATCTCGCGCGCCTTGCTGATGTCCCAGTTCTGGCAGAATCGGCAGCCGAGGTTGCAGCCCGCGGTGCCGAACGACAGCACGCTGCTGCCGGGGTGAAAATGGTTCAGCGGTTTCTTTTCGATCGGGTCTATGCAGAAGCCGCTGCTGCGTCCGTAGGTCGTGAGCACCATCGCGTCGCCCTCGCGTTTGCGGACAAAGCAAAACCCGCGCTGCCCGTCGCGCAGCTTGCAGAAGCGCGGGCATAGCCGGCACTCGATGCGTCCGTCCGCGAGCGGCGTCCACCATCGGCCCGGATGTTGGGATTCGGCGATCATGGTGCCCGTGGCTGTCATTCGGAAAACTTGTCCACCTGGTAGCGGACGATGCGCACCGATTCGTCGTGGGCGATACCCCCCTTTTGGCAGACTGTGCGCCATTGTTGCTCCACCGTTTCGATTCCCTCGATGCCGGGGAGCAGCGTTGCGCGTCGCCCATCGGCGGTGCTGACGATCACGCCGTAGCGTGCCGGGTCGAGATCCTCGCGCGCGACGACCTCCTCGAACGTGTGAAGCACGCTGACCTCGAAACGCAGATTGTGGAGTTCGACGGCGGTGACTTGCGGGAAGCGGGGATCCTTGAAGGCGGCGAGCTGGGCGTTGCGCCAGGTTTCCGTGACGATGTTTGGCGTTGCCGCCTGTTCGAGCGAGCCCATGCATCCGCGCAGGCGCCCTCCGCTGGTCTTGATCGTCACAAACACCCCCGCGCTTTGCTGGAGATACTCACCACGCGGGACCGGAGGCTCGATGGGCTCCCGCGAAAATGCGGCTTCCGCGGCACGGCGCGCGATGTGCGGGAGCACGCTGCCGTCGGTGCATTCATCAGAGTTGTCCTCGGATGCCGCGTAAAGAACCGCCACCGTGTAGCCCACACCGAAAGGGCCTTCGTAGCTGAGAACCCGGCCACCGGCCGTCTGCCAGTTTGTCGCTGCCATCGCCACCGCGGTCGAGTCCACGACATCCTCGGCTGCGCGCGCCTGGAGGACGGGGCTGATCCGCTCGATGTCGCGGTACGCGTGCTCCCGGAGAAGCGAAACGAATCTGGCGTCGAACTCTTTCGCCGTCGGCTCGAATCCCGCGGGTGCGCCGGGGATGAGGCGGTGGCTCATGTCGCCGCTCGCGATGAGCGCGATTTTTCGCCCGAGTGACTGCGCCGCCGCCGCGATGGCCCGGCCAAGATCGTGGAGGCCGCCCGCCCCGGGGTGATTCAGCGCGAGCACGACCGTCGGCCCGCTCCAGCCGGCCTCGGCCAGGAACCATAGCGGCACCATCGCGCCATGATCGAGTGCGCCGCCGGGAATCGCATTGAGCTGGATGCCGGTCTTTGCGAGTGCCTCGACGAACCCGCGATCCACGGGCAGCGCGATCGTGGCGTCGGGCGCGTTGAAAGGCGCGAAGGAGCCGCGCAATTCCGCGCACGTCCACACGCCGAACGCAAATGGCGAGCGGGGCGAGTGCGGGGAGATGACCACGACTGTGTCCGGCCGTGTGGCGATGATGGAGCGGGAAAGTTCGCGCATCGCATCGAGGCTTGACTGGATATCCGCAATCCGCGCACCACCGACAGCGGGCACGAGCACGGGAGGGTGGGGCATCAATGCGGCAATGGTAATCGGGGTCTTGTCCATGCCATCGAGCGTAGCCGCGCGAAAGCCGTGTGCCACTCTGTTTGTGCGGATTTTGCCGCAAGCCGCCAGCTTTGTGCCAAAGCGCCACGGTGGACAAACGGGCGCGGCTTTGCATGCTCGCGGGAATGCCGAAATACGCGCGCGTGCTGCTCGATGATTCCGGCGGGCGTGCCTTCGATTATGAAATCCCGGAGGCGCTGTCGCCCGCGGTGGGCTCGCGCGTGCGCGTGCCGGTGCGGACGCGGACGTTGCTCGGCACTGTCATCGGGCTGAGTGAGACGACGGAGGCCGGCGGAGTGCGGCCCATTTCCGAGCTGGTTGGCAATGAGCCGGAGCTGAGTCCGCAGCTCATCCGCCTGGCCGAATGGATGGCGGATTATTACTGCTGCCCGATCGAAGCCGCGATGCGGACGGTTTTGCCGAACGTGATCCGCAAGGCCGAGGTCGGGCATAAAGTGCGGCTCGTGGCGCGGCTCGCGAGGGACATGAGCGCGGAGGAGATCGCCGCGCTCGATGCGAAGGCCCCGCGCCAGGCGGATGTGGTCGTGGCGCTGCGGGACGCGGGGAAGCCCATGCACGTCACGGAACTTTGTGAAGCATGCGGAGTGGCCCACCAGACGGTGCAGGCGATGGCGAAAAAGGGGCTGCTCGTCGTGGAGTCGGAGAAGGTGGATCGCGATCCGTGCGCGAGGGACGAGTTTGTCGCCAGCGGGAAGCTTGAGCTGAACGAGGAGCAGATCGCCGTGTTCAAGCGCGTGGCGGAGGGAGTTGATGCCGTCTGCGCCGCCGAGCAGGGCAGTGCCGCAGGCGGGAAGCGGGAGGTGAAGCCGGTTCTGCTCCACGGTGTGACCGGCAGCGGAAAGACGGAGATTTATTTGCAGGCGATTGACCGGGTGCTCGAGCGCGGATTTTCCGCGATCCTGCTCGTGCCGGAGATTTCGCTCACGCCGCAGACCGTCGAGCGTTTCAAGTCGCGATTCGCGGCGACGCACCACGAGGTCGCCGTGCTGCACAGCCACTTGAGCGACGGGGAGCGGCACGATGAATGGCATCGGATCCGCAGCGGCCGCGCACGCATCGTGATCGGTGCGCGCTCGGCGGTGTTTGCGCCGGTCGGGAGGCTCGGGATCATCATCGTGGATGAGGAGCATGAGAATTCTTACAAGCAGGAGGAGACGCCGCGCTACCACGGGCGGGACATCGCGGTGCTTCGCGGGCACTTGGAAAAATGCGCGGTGCTGCTCGGCAGCGCGACGCCGTCGCTGGAAAGTTTTCACAACGCCGCGACCGGGAAATACGAACTCCTGCGTCTCACGCTTCGCGTGGATGACCAGAAGATGCCGTTCATCCGGATCGTGGACATGCGGCTCGAGGCGAAGAAATCCTCGCCGATCCTCAGCGACCCGCTGCGAACGGCCATCGAAAGCCGTCTCGCAAAGAGCGAGCAGACGATCCTTTTTCTCAACCGCCGCGGCTTTTCCACCACACTGCTTTGCGGCAAATGCGGCTTCGTCGCCGAGTGCCCGAACTGCTCCGTGGCGCTCACCTTTCACCGCGGCGCGGGGCGCATCGTGTGCCACATTTGCGGGCACATCGCGGTCGCGCCTGGAAAATGTCCGAGCTGCAAGGATCCCGGGATCAAATACACGGGAATCGGGACCGAAAAGGTGGAGGACGCGGTGGCGCAGACATTCCCGAAGGCCGTGGTGCGCCGCATGGATGCAGACGCGATGCAGCGGCGCGACGCGTACCGGGAAACACTCGGGGCTTTCAGGACTGGCAAGATAGACATCCTCGTCGGAACGCAGATGATCGCGAAAGGGCTGCACTTTCCGAATGTGACGCTCGTCGGGATCGTGAACGCAGACATGGGGCTCCACATCCCGGATTTCCGCGCGAGCGAGCGCACGTTCCAGCTTCTCACGCAGGTCGCCGGGCGTGCGGGGCGCGGGGATGTCGAGGGCGAGGTCGTCGTGCAGAGCTACACGCCGTTTCATCCCGCCATCCAGTTCGCCCGGCATCACGATTTCGACGGTTTTTTTGAGCAGGAGATAGAGTGGCGTGAAAAGATGAACCAGCCGCCGTTCACGCATTTTGTGCTCATCACCATCCGCTCGCCGCACGAGGGCCGTGCGCAATTGTCCGCCGAGACGCTGCACCGGCGGATGAAGGAATCGCTGCCGCCGGGGGTGACGCTCGGGGACTTCGCCCCAGCGCCGCTGGAAAAGTCCCACGGCAATTTCCGCTGGCACATCGCCCTGCGTTCACGGGCGGTGCTGAAGCTCAGCCGCGCCCTTCGTGGGGTGCTCGACCGCCTCACGCTGCCGGAGGATGTGTTCGTCGTCGTGGACGTGGATGCTTATCAGCTCATGTGATGGAGAAAATCCATCCTCGCAGTGGTGCAACAATGCCGCTTTGCTGTGCCTGCCCGCATTTTGAAACCATTCCGCATACTCGCCGAAACCCAAACGCCCGATGGTTCGCGATTGTGCCTGATCGAGCATGACGGCGAATTTTTTCTAAAGCTGAACGGGCGCCAGCTCATGAGCACGACGGCGACGACATCGGAGATCGTGCTTGCTGACCTTCCGTGCCGACGGTTCGGGGTGCGGCCGGAGGTGCGAGTGCTGATTGGCGGGCTGGGGCTTGGATTCAGCCTGAAGCGCGTGCTCGATCTCGTCGGGCGAGATGCGGAGGTTCATGTGGCGGAGCTGCTCCCGGAGGTCGTTGCGTGGAACCGTGAGTTTCTTCGCGGGGTGAATGGAAAATGCCTCGATGACCGGCGGGTCAAGGTTTTCACGGACGATGTGTTTGCGATGATCCGGCGTGCGTCGTCGGTGTACGACGCCATTTTGCTCGATGTGGACAATGGGCCGACATCGTTTGTGCAAACCGGGAATGCGCGGATTTACAGCCGCCGGGGCTTGGAGGCGATCGGGCGGGCGCTGAAGCCCGGTGGGAAGGTCGCGTTCTGGTCGGCGTGCGAGGAGCGGGGCTTCGTGGAGCAGCTCGGGCGCGCGGGTTTCCGCGCGACGTCGGTGCCGGCAAAATCGCATACGACGGCGAAGCGATTTGCGCATGTCATTTACATGGCGGAGCGGGATGCGCGGCCCGTGCAGGCGGAGATTCCGGCTCGCCGCGCGCAGGGGCGGCGTTAGGATCGCACGATGAATGATGACCTTCGCAGCAAAGTGATCCCCGGGGTTGTGGCACTGGAGGAGGGGCCGGGCGGGCTGGATGTGCTCGTGGTGACGGGTGCGGTGGCGGATGCGAGGATTTTTCTCCACGGCGCGCAACTCTCGCACTGGCAGCCGCGCGGCGCGGAGCCGGTGATTTTTATGAGCGGAAAAAGTGTCTTCGAGGTGGGGAAGGCGATTCGTGGTGGGGTGCCGGTGTGCTTCCCGTGGTTTGGCCCGCGCGAGGGACTCCCGGCGCATGGGTTTGTGCGGAATGTCGTTTGGGAACTTGAGGGGGTGGAGCAGGGGAGTGATGGAAGCGTCCGCGTGGCGCTCGCGACGCAATCGAGCGGGAAGACTCGGGAAAAGTGGCCGCATGATTTCGTTGCGCGGCTGATTTATACGGTCGGTGCGAAGCTGGTGATGGAATTCGAGGTGGAGAATACGACCGGCGCGGCGTTCACATTTTCCGAGGCGCTTCACACCTACTTTGCGGTGGGTGATGCCCGGCGCGCCACGGTGGAGGGGCTCGATGCGGCCGAATACCGTGATTTTCCCGACCGCACGAAGCTTCTCCGCCAGCAGGGGCCGGTGGTTTTCACGGAGGAGACGGATTGCGTGTATGTGAACACCCGCGCGGCGTGCGTGCTGACGGATCCCGTGATGCGCCGGCGGATCGTGGTGGAGAAGGAGGGGTCTGACACGACGATCGTGTGGAATCCGTGGATCGCGAAATCCGCGGCGATGGCGGATTTTGGCGATGATGAGTGGCCGGCAATGGTGTGCATCGAGACGGGAAACGCCTTTGAAAACTCCGTGACGCTTGCGGCCGGAGCGCGGCACAAAATGATTGCGCGTATCTCGATCGGGAAGTCCGGCTAGTTTCCGGCAAGTTTCCGAAGTTCATCGCGGGCTGCGTGAAGGGCCTTGCGTGCGTCGAGCGATGGCTGATGTGCGGTGGCAATGTAGAAATCGAACAGGGCCTTCCGCTGCGCAGGCGTCGGAGTGGGAATGGATTGCACGGCTGTGGTGTAGTCATCGAGCCCGGCTGCGACGGTCACTTCGAGCGCCGAGAGTTCGCGGGTGAAGATGCGGAAATCGTCCGCGCTTCCGCCCTTGAACCCCGCGTCGGGAGAGCGGTGGCCGATGGCGAGATCGTGCTCGCTGCACGTGATGTCGTTCCGCAGGGTGTCGCGGATGATTTCCAGCTTCGCGGCGCGTCCGTTCAGGTAAATGCAAAGTCCGCCGGCGCGCGATGAGCCGTCGTATGTGACGGCGACGTGCGTCCAGCCGCTGACTTTTTCGCGGGTCACGACTTTGAGCGAGTCGGCGGGAGGCAGGTGGTGCAGGCCGAAGGAAACATGGCCCTCCTCGATTAGCAATTCGTACCCGCGGATGCCCCCGCCAGCGTGCGCCCTGCTGCGGTGCAGAACGACGGCGCGCGGTGTGGGCCGGGCTTGCCGCAGCCAGAGCGCGAATGAAAACGCGTCACTCCTCGTGAAGTGCGCGAGACCTGGGAATGTGAAGCCATCCCCGCCATTGAACTCGACGGCCCTGCCTTCCTTCCCATCCACCAACACCGGAGTTCCGACCGTCTTCGCAGGATTGCCGCCGACGGAATTGGGCGTTCCGTTTCTGTCGAGCGTGTCGAAGTGGAAACGCGCGGTCTCGCCGTCGAGCGACGGGAGTTGCGGCCCCTCCGGGAGCTTGTCGAGCCATGCGTCGAAATCGGCCGTGGCGGATTTGCGCGCCTCGGACAGTTGCTGCTCCGCCGCGATGATCCGGGTGTGCAGCTCCGCAAGTTTTCGATCCTGCCCATCGCAAGACCCGCCGCGGTGTTCGCGAGGTTGCCCGATGGAAATTCCATCAATCGCCATGACGTCCGCCGTGGCCGCCGAGAGCGCGAACAGCGTGGAGGCGAATGCGTGTTTCATGCGTGTGAAAATGGCTCCGCAGACAGCGGAAAACTTAGATACCATCATATTTTTTTGAAAAGTGGAGAGATTCGTAGAGGGACTGCTTGGGGCGTGATTAAAATCGAGTCCACAGCGGAGCCGTGATGGGAACGTGGCACAGTGCGTCCCGCCTGTGGGGCCAGCGGGCGTCTCGCCCGGCGTCTTTGATGGCCCCACAGGCGGGACGCACTGTGCCACAAAACACGCCGCGTCCGCTCCCGTCGCTGGACC
>CAMAUI010000004.1 GCA_945861385.1 Prosthecobacter debontii | reverse complement strand
AGCTGGGGGCCGACGAGCGCGCCGACTTTGCCGATCTGATGACACACGGCGCATTGTGTTTTGAAAATCGCCGCGCCTTTTGCTGCATCGGCTTTCGCGGGGTCGAATGCGGCGCGTCGGGCAACGATGCGTTTGTCGGCCTCGATGTTTGCGGGAGGGAGTTTGGCGAGGAGCGCGTCGAGGCGCGTGAGTTCGCCGCCCTTCGCGGCGGCGCGCAGGCGGTCCACCGTGGCTTTGTCGCGCAGGACGACGGGCGAGGCTTTGCCGTTCTCGATGGCGGTGATGAGCACGACCGTGCCGCAGCGGTTCGCCGAGAGTGCGCCGGCGAATGACTGCTGGAGCCGGGCGGGCGCGGTCGGCATCGCATCGGCGACAAGCTGGCAGATGCCCGGGCTGGTCACGCTGCCGAGGGCGATGGCGACCTGCTCGCGGAGTGCGTCCGGCTCGTCCGCGCTCGAAAGCGCGGCGGCGAGCGCGGAGAGTGACACAGGCGTCCCGCCTGTGCCGGACGCGGGCACAGCCGGGACGGGCTGTGTCACATTGCGCAGCGCCACGAGCGCACGCGCTGCTTCCGCCCGCGAAGGAACGTCCGCTTTTCTGTCGGCAAAAAGATCACCGAGCGCCTTCGCGTGCTCGGTCATTTTGAAACGCGCGACGAGCGTCGCCGCGAGCGCGCGCGGCGGTTTGGCGCTGCCGCCGAACGCAAGCTCCGGCATCTCCGGCTTGAACCGTCCGAACGCCAGCCACGCGTACGCCGCTCCATCGGCCCCGTCGGTCGCCTCGAAGCGCACGCTGCGTCCTTTCGCATCGGCGAGGTCCCACTCGATGCGCTGCGCCACGTCGTTGCGCGGCGGCACAGCTTCACGAAGCGTTTTGCCGTCGGCGTCCACAAGGCGCACAAAATTCTTTTTGCCCGCGGGCTTCCCGGGCATGCCATCCTGGCCGCAGAGGAAAAAGCGCAGTTTCTCCGGCGCGGCAAATGGCGCTGAGCGGAGCACGCCCGTGAGCGTCTCGCCGCCCACGATGCTCGACATGACTTGCGCGCTCTCGCCGTCGGCGCATTTGCGCTCCTGCATGGCCCACGGGTTTTTTCCCGCGCCGGTGTGCGTCCAGCCTCCCGCCGCCTTCGTGGAAAGGAACTGGGGCACGAGCACGACCGCCCATTCGCGGAGGCTTTCTCCAGGCTGCACACCGCGCGCGTCGAGCGCATCGAGGATGCTTGCGAATGCCGTGGCATCGGCGGGGAGCTTTTTGCGCGCAAGCGCGGCGACGGCGTCGAGGCGCGTTGCGGGCGCATTCTTGATGATGCTCGGGAGCTGCTTCGCGAGTTCGTTGGGGGCGACGTCGAGCTTCTCGAAAAGATCGAGCCGCAGCAGTGCCGCGTGTTCGCCGGGGACGGCGGGCAGGATTCCAAGAACTGCCTGCAGGTCATCTTTGGAAAGGCCGTCGAGCTTGATCCATTTTACGGTGTCCGCGTCCCGCAGGTGATCGCGGAGTGCGACGCGCGTGGCATAGATGAGATGGTCGTCCGTTTTTTCCGTGCGAGAGAGGAGGGCAAGGAGCGGCTTGACGTTATCCGGTGCAGGGTGCGCGGCGAGAGCCTCCACCGCTGCGCGGCAAACGACAGCGTCTGTATCGTTGAGGGCGCGGATTACAGCCAGAACGACCTTCCTTTCCGGCGGTGGCTGTTTGGCACCGATGACAAGGTCGAGCGGCTCCCACCAATCAGCCTTGTCGGCTGCGGCCTGGATGGCGTGGGTACGCACCATCGGATCATTATCGGTGAATGCGGAAATGACCGTCCGATTCTCGCTGTAGCGGACATAGGGACTGAGGCGCGTGATGCCGTGGAGAGCGGCACTCTTTTGCAACGAATTCACGGGCCTGTTTGCCGCCGCTTCCAATTGCGGCAGGGCTTCCTCCTCAAAACGATCGCAAATCTCATTCAGCGCCAGCGTGCGCCGCGTGGGATTCGTTGACGCAAGTTCCTTCACCAGCCCATCGAGATCCGCATGCAGCGCGGGGTTCAGTAGTTTGCCGTCGCCCTTCTCCCCGCGATATACCACGCGCCAGATGCGCCCGCGCTCACGGTCGCGGCCCGGATGCGTGAGCGGGACTTCGTAGTGGCCGATGATGCGGTTGTAGAAATCCGCGATGTAGAGCGCGCCGTCCGGCCCCCATTGCAAATCCACCGGGCGGAACCACGGGTCGTCGCACGTGAGGAAATCGGGCAGCTCTTTTCCCTTCGACGACGAGCCGCGCCATTCGATGGCGTCGTGATTGAGCCGCGAGGTCATCACATTTCCCACGAACATGTGGCCCTGAAGCCCGGCGGGCCACGACGTATCGCGCACCATGATGGGCGCGCAAATCGCGGTGCTGTTGTGCGAGTGCTGCACGGTGATGGGCGCGAAGCCGAGGCCGGTGTGCGGCCTTCCGAAGCCCTGGTATTCGCCGCCGCGCAGGAGCTGGTAGAGCGGCGAGCTGTGGCAGTCGGCGCTGAACAAATTGCCGCGATCGTCCCAGCACAGGCCGAAGGGATTCACCTGCCCGAACGTCCACTGCTCGATGCGCGAGCCGTCGGTGCGGAAGCGATACGTGTTGCCGCTCGTGAGCGAAATGGTCGAGCCGTCCTTCGCCTTGAACGTGGACTGGTTGTTGAAACCGTGCGTCGCGTAAATCCAGCCGTCGTCGCCGCGGCGGAAGGACGCCTGATTGCCGTGCGTGTCGCGCTCCCAGCCGAGCGGGCCGAAAAGCACCTCGCGTTTGTCGGCCTTGCCGTCGCCGTCGGTGTCCTCAAAGAGCCAGATGTTCGGGATGCTCCACGCGATGCACTTCCAGTTTTTGCCCGTGCGAAATGGATACAGGCCGATGGGGATGTTCAGCCCGTCGGCGAAAATCTCCATCTTCCGCGCGCGTCCGTCGGGCCCGAAGTCGGAGAAAATCCGGATGCTGTCGCGCAGCTCCGCGCCTTTCTTTGCGGGAAAAGGATACTCGCGCGACTCGCTCACCCACAGCCGCCCCGCCGCGTCGAACGCCATGTTCATTGGCTTTCGCAGCTCCGGCTCCGCCGCGACGAGTTGAATCTCGAACCCCGGCGGCAGTTTGAATTTTGCACGCTGTTCAGTGGGCGGCAGCGGCTCCGTCGTCCGCACGCCCTCGGCGAACGGATCGCGCTTCTGCGCGAGTGCGGTGGCGGCTAGGGCGAGGAACGCCAGGCATGCGTGAGACATATCGAAGTGAAACCCGGATATCTCCGGTGCCTTGGCCCCCCGGCCCCGAGTTTTCAAAGTTGGGACTGGAAGCGAGCTGGCGTCTCGTGGTTGCACGGAAACCAGCCAGTGGCATTTCCGCGGCTCGGATCCTGTCAGCGTTTTGGAAGAAGATCCTCCGCGGTGACCGTGCTCTCGATGCCGCCTGGAGGCACCTCGGCTTTTGCGGTCCAGACGATGGCGTTCAGCAACAGCTTGCGCTGGTCGTCATTGCCCCAGCCTTTGTGGAAGTGGCCGCCAGTAAATCCGAACCCCCGTCCGCCGTCCGGACGCGCGACAGCCCATGCGACGTGCTGCGGCTGCTTCAATTCGAGAACTGCTTTTTTCTGCTCCGGATTCCCGGAGTGCGGGCCTTCACCGCGCTTCGTCGTGGTCTCCGGCGGCACGTCGCTGAGGATGGGCGTCACGCCCTTCATGTCCTTCGGGAAGCGCATGTGGTAATACCACTCGTCAGTCGCACCGAACGGCTTCACGCCACTGGTGATCGCGTGTTTTGGAAGTTCCTTGAAGTTGGCGGGCCAGTGGGGATTCACCGACCAGAACTGCTCGAAGTAGCCGCCCAGCCAGTCGAGGAACTCAGGGCTTCCCTTGCCCTTTGAAGCGCGCTCCGGCGGCGGTGGGCCGTCGTTCCAGTTGTCCTTCAAATACGCAGGCTCCACTGCGTAGTGCACGCAGACAAAGCCGCATCCGCGCTTCATTTCCTTGGCGAGCTGTGTGAGGCGATCCCCCTGCAGGGCGAGGTGGCCGCCACCGCCGTCGCAATAAATGAGGATCGTATCCGCCCACGCGAGTTCTTCCGCCGGGGGCCATTCGGCATTGATGCGGTATTTCACTTCCACAAGGTCTGCCGCGCCCTGTCCGAGACACTTCGCGAAAAGCAGGATGCCGGCGGTGTGCTCGTGCTGTCCCGCACCGTGCGAAGGCCGTCCGCCGAGCAGCAGCACATGTTTCTTGTCCGCCGCAAAAAGCGAGGCGGCGGAGATTGCGATGGCGGTGATGGTGGCGAGAAATTTCATAGCTGGTTATTTGTCGGTCTTCAAAATGATGTCCTTGAACTGCACGACCATCGGGGGGCCGGCGTGGATTTGCAGGGCGAGAACGCCCTCCTTCGCCCCGCCGGAGTGTTCGTCCGTCACATCCACGGTCTGCTTGCCGTTGATGAAATGCTGGAGGTGGTTGCCCTTCGCGATGATCTTATAGTCGTTCCACTCCTCGTTTTTGATGGACGCCTGAATCTCGTCGGATTTTCCGACGGTTCCATCCGCCTCGACTTTGTGCCGTTTGCCATCGGGTCCCGTCACGATCTTCACCTTCTCGCCGCGCTTGGCGAGAATGCCGCGCCCGCGCTCCTCATAAAGAATGCCGCTGTAAGTCTTGCCCGCCTCGAAATCCGCCTGGTAGCCGCTGACGATCGGGCCGGAGGCTCCCTCCTGGACAACCTTCGAGCGGTATTGCATGCCGCTGTTTCCTTTCTCGATGCGGTATTTGAAGGTGAGCTCAAAATCGCTGACGGTTCCCGCTTTCCAGACGAGAAAAGTATTGTGACCGATCTTCGTGTCACCGTCGCTGCCCGTCTTTCCGGTGATAGCGCCGTCCTGCACGGACCAGAGTTTCAGGTTTCCCTCCCAGCCTTCGAGGTCTTTGCCGTTGAAGATCGGCTTTTCGTCAGCGAACGCGGCGACGGTGGTGGTGAGGATGGCGAGGAGTGCGTGGTGGATTTTCATGGTGTTGTTTGGTTGTGGATTGTTGGGAGGAAATCAATTGAGGAGTGCGGTCTTAGGACTCCCGGGAGATTCTTGCAAGTGCGGCGCACGTTTCCCGCCGCGAGAAGGCGCGCCGTGGATGTCGCTGAGCCGGGACGATGCAGTTCGGAACAGCGAGGCCGGAGTGCCCGTGGCTGCGACGCCATCGTCGTCCCGATACATCGGGATATCCGCGACGCCTCGTCGCGGGGTTCATCAGCCGCACCGTTCGGTTCCTGCGGATGCCTGCGGCGGGGGCGCCGCAGAAACATGTTGCGACGAGGGCGTCGCAGCCACGGAAGTCGCCGCGCCTGCGGCCTCCAACGCATCGTTCCGGCTCAGCGCTGAGTTGCGTCTGCCGGGCCGACAACGAGCTTGCGCCCCTTGAAACGCATGCCGCGCAGCGCGAGGACGAGATCGCGCGCGCACTCCTCGCTTACATCGAAGTAGGTCATCCGTTCCTCGACACGGATGGCACCCAGCGCCTCGCGGGGGAGCGCGGTTTCATTCAGCAAAAAGCCCACGACATCCGCCGGGCGCACCTCCCGGTCACTCCCTGCATTCATCCCGAGCCGCACCATGCCGGCCTCGTGCGAACGTCCCGCCATCGGTTCGGTTTTGCGGGGCCTCTCCCGTGGCACCTCGCGCTGCTGCGGGCGGTCCTGTTTTGCGTGCCTCTCCTCGCGCGATGCCGATCGCGGCCCCTTGGTGTCCCGGGGCTGCTGCGCGATGTATTTCGGGTGTTCCCTCCGCGCGGGCGCGGGCCGGTCCTCGGGGATCGCCACCACCTTTGGGGTTTCGTTGTCGAGCAGCGAGAACAACGCCGAGGCGATGTCCGTGGGCGTGTGTCCCGCATCGAGAAGACGATCCACGAAGCCGTCGTATTTCTTGAATTTCCCCGCCTCCAGGGTGGTCCGCACCTTGTCGAACAGCGCGCTGCCGCGCCTCTCTTCGAGAAGCTCAAGCGTCGGGACGACCTCGCGCTGGATCCGCCCCTTGGTGTGCCGCATCAGGTGCTGGAGCTTCCAGACCTCGCGCCCTTCGGCGAACGTGATCGCCCTGCCGGTCCGCCCCGCCCGCCCGGTTCTCCCGATGCGATGCACGTAGTCGTCCATGTCCTGCGGCAGGTCGTAATTGAAGACGACCTCCAGGTCGTCCACATCCAGCCCGCGCGCGGCGACATCGGTCGCCACGAGAAACTCCATCTTCCGTTCCTTGAGCCGCCGCATCACCCGCTCGCGGCCTGCCTGCGAGATGTCCCCGTGCAGCTTGTCGGCGACGAAACCGCGCGCGATGAGATGCTCGGTGAGTTCATCCACCATCATCTTCGTCGCGCAGAAAATGATGCCGTATTTCAAGTCGAGCAGATCAATCACCCGGCAGAGCACCTCCAGTTTCGAGCGCCGCTGCACTTCATAGTACGACTGCTCGATGGCAGGCGTCGTCTGCTGGACGCTCTCGATTTTCACGGTCGCCGGGTCGCGGGTGAACTTCGTGATCATCCGCTTGATCGCGGGAGGGAGTGTCGCGGAGAAAAGCACCGTCTGCCGCCCCTCCGGCGCCTTTCCGAGAATGGTCTCCATGTCCTCGCGGAAGCCCATGTCCAGCATGCGGTCCGCTTCGTCGAGCACGACCATCTTCACCTTGTCCAGCGAGAGCGATTTGCGCTCAAGGTGGTCCATGATCCGCCCTGGCGTGCCGATGATGATCTGCGCGCCCGCGCGCAAACCGCGGAACTGCCTCTCATAGCTCGAGCCACCGTAGATGGGCAGTTCGTGGACACCGCGCTTGAAAGCCGCGAATCGCGCAACATCCTCGGCCACCTGCACGGCGAGTTCCCGCGTCGGGCAGAGCACGAGCACTTGCGGGGCGCGGAGCGTGGGATCCACTTTTTCGATCGCGGGCAGCGCGTAGGCGGCCGTTTTCCCCGATCCCGTCTGCGACTGGCCGATGACGTCGCGCCCCGCGAGCAACACCGGGATCGCCGCGCTTTGGATCGGTGAGGCGATTTCGTATCCGGCATGCGCCACTGCCTTCAGCAGTTCCGGCGACAGCCCCAAGTCTGTGAAAGGCAATTTTTCCATCCCGACGAGTAACCGGCGTGGCGGCTTGTGGCTATGGAAATCAACTGCAAGGAATGCAGCGCATCCGGTCAGATCCCGCTAAGTTTTGCAGAAATTGAGCTACCGGAACTCGAACTCGCCAACGGCGATCTCGCTTCGCTTGAAGCGAGGCTTTTCCAGGGGGAGATCGAATTCAAAGCTGTCGTAGATGAGCAGCATGCCGCGGTATTTTCCCGGAGGAACTCCCGGTGGGGGCCGGACCGACCATGTCTCGCTGAAACGGCCGTTTTCGCTCCCTGGAAGAACAGGGCCTTTGCTGATTACGAAGTCCTTGCCGTTTGCATCGCGCAGAAAGAGCGACACCCAGGGCACGTGTCCCCGCCCTTTCGCGATCTGCCATGTGAAACTGAACAGCATCGAATCACCGGGAAGCGGAGGAAAGGGATCCACTGCGAGGAGTTCATGGTGCTCGTCGAGTTTCATGCCGGTGGGCGCTTGCTTGCGAGTCGGAGTGGGTTCGCCTTTCAAAAATATCGAGAATCCATTCCGGGCGATCACCCGCCACGTGGCGCGCTTGAAAAAATCATGCAGCAGCATGTCGGACGAAGGAACGACGCGGCCGTCAGCAAGTGTTCTGGCGGGGTGATAGTAGCCGGCGACCCGGCTGAATGTGGTGAGGTCGCCTGTATCCATGATGACTGCGTCCGTCGGCGGCGGAGGGTCATAGGCGGAGCGGCTGAGGGTTTTGAGGCCTTTCAAGACGTGGTGGAGCGAGTGCAGGCTGTCCCGTTGGGCGAGGTGCGAGAGGTAGGGAATCCCCGCGGTGACGCTGGCACCGCGCTCGACTGAGATGAGCATGCTGCTCCGCCATTCTCTTTCCCAAAGCGCATCGCCGGAAGTGGCCACGGTGTGGTAAATCGAGCGCGCGGGGCCGAACCAAAGCTGGCATGCGATGCACGCTGCGAGCATCCATCCCGCCAGGACGTCACGCCAGAAAAGCCGCGATGCAGCCTCGGCGCTTCCGAACCACATCAGCGGGAGAAGTGGCGCCGCGTAGTGGAACTCGATGTTCCACTCGGACGGGCGGTACGAGAGGAAGTGCTGCGCGAGGATTGGCAGCGCGATGACGATCCAGCGCGGACGGAGAAGAGGGAGGAAGGCGAATGGCAGCAGGAGGCCCCATACGAGATTTCCGTTGAGCAGCGCGTGCCACATCGCGCCGATCGCACGCCCTGGCGACGTGAAAACTCCCCCGAGCCCTCCGACATGGCTGTAGAGTTCGCCGTAGTCCACGCGCCCGCCATTGAGCGAAGGACCGATCCACAGCACGTAGAGCAACAGCCATCCGAGCGCAGCGACCCCGGGAATGATGTTGAAGACGATCTGCCATTCACGTCCGCGCCGCCGCTCAAGCACCCAATGCACGGCGCACATCCATGCGAGAAGCAGTGCGACGTTTTCCTTGCAGGAGAGCGCGAGGAGGAACCACAGCCAGTACAGCCCAGGGCGCCCGGCTAGGCGCGCTTCGAGCAGCAGAAGGATGAACGGTGCGGCGAGTGTCTCGGGATGGAATTCGTGCAGCGCCATGAAGCCGAGCGCGGGGGCGATCAGCGTGGAAAGTGCGAGCCACCGGGAGGCGGAGCGTGAGAACTCCAGCATTCGGCTGATCCGGAGCGCCGTGAATGGCATCGTCGCGAGCAGGCAGGTCTGCACGACGACGAAAAACATCGGATGCTTCCAGACCCAATAAAACGGCATGAGCAGGAAGCAGATCGGCTCGGCGTGGTTGCCCATGAGCGGAACGTCGAGAAGCGACACATGCCATTTCCCCTGAAGCGCGAGCCAGAACGCCTGGTCGTAAAAGGCCAGGTCGAATGTGCTGTATTGGAAAGTCGCCCAGCGGAACCACGAGACGGCGATCACCAGTGCGCAGAAAAAAAGCGCCCCATACCAAATCGGACGGGTCGTGGAAGTGCGTTCGTCGAGCATCGGGAGGCTTTTACTCGGGATGAGTTTGGAACGCCATCTTCCTCGTGGAAAAAGCAGCGGCGCTCGATGGAATTGAGGATATCCGCGGGGTGCGCATCATAATACCCGCACTCACGACTGCCGGGACGCTAGCCACACGGACGCAGCGCGTCGCATTTCCAGCACGAATCAAAATTCCCCGGAACCATTTCCCCGCATTGCGCGCATTTCCACTCCGTGCCGGCTGATGATTCCGCGCGCTGCTTTTCCGCCGCGAGAAATTCCGCCACCACCGATTTTGCCCGTGGGAGATCGGCTTCGTTGGCGACGTGAAGTGCGGGGTCACAGCTTGGCATCGGCATCCCCGGGATAAGTTCCCGCTTCTCCTCGCCGCGGATTTCGCACGCGATTCCCGCATCGGCCAGCACTGAGCGGACGAGATCCACGCGTCCGTAGTCGGGATGGGTGAAGACCTCGGTCATGCGGTGCGGATGTCTATTTTTTCGGGATGAAGTCCACGACGAATGGCTTCTCGAGCACGCCCTTCAAGGTGGCGACAAATGCCTTGTGGTCGGGATGGACAATGTAGGCGTCGCGATCCTTTTCGTTCTTGAATGTGATCACCCAGCAGTGGGTGAAGCCGTCGCTCAACTTCTCGGGCGAGATGTCGGTACCCCATTCAAAAGTCTGGATGACATCTATCTTGGATTTCAGCGCAGCGAAATCGGCCTCCACCTTCCGAATCTGTCCGGGTGTCGCGTCCGCTTTGAATTTGAAATGGACGAGGTG
Organism: Prosthecobacter debontii; assembly: GCA_945861385.1. Taxonomy (GTDB): domain Bacteria; phylum Verrucomicrobiota; class Verrucomicrobiia; order Chthoniobacterales; family Chthoniobacteraceae; genus SXWH01. The sequence goes on along the minus strand of CAMAUI010000004.1, from coordinate 70,828 downwards.
ATAAACGGGGCCGTCTGCCGCGAAGGTGGTCATGGTGAATAGGGTGAGTGATGCGAGGATTGCTTTCATCCGTCGAGTCTCAGGGCAGCGAGCGCTGTCAGGCGAGGGAAAAATCCGCGCGTCCCTGCTGCTTGCGGTTCCCTGTCCGGGGGACTAGACGGGGGCATGAGCAGAATTCTCCGCCGTCAATTTCTCAAGGCAGTGCCGCTGATTTTGCCCGGCTTGCTCGTTTTCAAAGCGGGCGACAGATCCATCGTTGCCGCTGCAGAAGTGGCGGGATGGCATTCGCTCTTTGACGGAAAGGGACTCGGCGATTGGAAGCTCACCGATTACGCCGGGAAAGGGGAGGTGGAGGTGAAGGACGGGCAGTTGATTCTGAACGCGGGTGGCGACCTGACCGGGGTGAACCTCGAGAAGGCGCCGGTGATGATGGACTACGAAGTGGAGTTCACCGCGATGCGCGTTCAGGGCGACGATTTTTTCGTCGGCTTCACATTCGCAGTGGGAGCGAAGCACGTGACTTTTATCGCCGGCGGCTGGTCCGGAACGGTGACGGGCATTTCAAACGTGAATGGTGACAGCGCGATTGAGAACGAGACGGTGCAGTTCAAAAAATTCGACAACGGAAAGTGGTACCACGTGCGGGTGAAAGTGACGCCGGCGAAGATCGAGGTGTGGATGGACAAGGAACAAGTGGTGAACCTCGAAACTGAGGGGAAGGAACTCAGCGTGAGAGCGGGGGAGATCGAAATCTCAAAGCCGTTTGGATTTTCATCATGGCGCACCAAGGCGGCCCTCAAAGACATCCGGTGGCGCAAGCTGGCTGCCGCAGCGAAATGAAGTGCCTGCTCTCTGCCTGCATCGCCACGGGCCTCTTCGTGGGGAGTGGGTTCTCCGCCACTGCCCGGCCAGCGAGCCCGTTGCCTGCAGTGGTTCGCAAGAGCTATTCTCCCGGCGCAGTTGATGAATTGAGGTCTCTGATGGGGCGGAAGGTTGTCGTTGTTGGCAAGGTTGTCGCGGCGGGGGCAAACAAGGCGGGGATAATTCGCTATTTGAACTTCACGAAGAACTACAAGGATTCCCTCGCGCTCGTATTTTTCACAAACATGGGCGGCGGGATGTTCACCAAGGAGAAGCTCGCGGATTACGTGAACAGAACGGTTCGTGCGAACGGCGTGGTTTCGGATTACAAGGGCGCCCTTCAAATGAAGATCGAATCCCTCGATCAAATCAGGACGGTGCCCGGACAGTGAGCCTGCGCGCCCTCGCTGCGCTGTTCACGGAATTATTCCCGTAGTCCTCGCGTAACGAAAGCCCGCCAGCACGGGTGGTTCGATCCCCTTCGAGAAGCACACGACCTTGAACACCATGCCCATGAACTGCGGGTGCATGAGCGTCTGGAACGCGCGCCGGTCGGCGGCATGCGCGCCCTCCGCAAAGTGCGCGGCGCCGAGCCCGACCATGAAATGATGCTGATCCGTGAACCCCGCGAGCCGCATCCCGGCGGCTTCCGCACACTCGATGAGACTCGTGAATTCCACATGCGCCGTGATGTCCAGCTCGCCTGGGCGGGCAAGCGGATCGGGCTCCCGGCGATGGCGGGCGCAGGCCGAGAGCGTCCCGGCGATTCTCTGCGGGGTGAAAAATTCCGCGCGCTCATATCCGTAGTCCACGGCAAGCACGAACCCCCGCACCAGCCGTTGCGCGACAGCCACGATCCACGCCCGCGCCGCAAGATTCACCTCCGTGACGTATCCCGCCGGCAGCGGTTGCGGGATCGCCGCGCATGCAGCCGCAAGCTCTGCGGATTCGATGGGCGCATCCGTGAACGCAAAGCCCCCGCCATGCACTGCCACGCAGCGTTCCAGCCACTCAGCGCCAGTCCACACCACGAGATGCACGGGGAAGGCATCGGGCAGTTCATTTGAAAAGTGAACGCCCGTGAACGGACTGAGTTCGCAGAGATTCCCAGACCACTCCACATTCATTCCTGCCAGCCGCGCCCGCTGGGCGGAGGCCAGTGTGGGAATTGGCTCGATGATGCGGTACGCCGCCATCCCCGGCGGAAGCGCCGAAATCACATCCCCCGCAAACTCCCCGCCATGCGCACCCTGCTCGACGATTGTAAAATCCGCCTCCTGCCCAAGCACGCTGCGCATCTCGCAAAACTGGCGCGCGAGCAAACGCCCGAAGAGCGAACCCACGCTGACATTCGTGAAAAAATCACCGCTCCGCCCGACGCGCGCGCGCCCGCTGGAATAGTATCCGTGCTCTGGATGATACAGAGCGAGATCCATGAACCGCCGGAAGGGAATCGGGCCGGAGGAGGCGATCTCGCCGGCGATCAATGTGGTCAGCGGATTTGGCATTCGTTGGTGACAATGCGAGGCGCCGCGGAACGCCGGTGCGCTCAGCGGCTGCGCACCTTTTCCTTCTTCTCCTCACATTCCTCATCAATCCGCCGCAGATCCATCGCGAGCTGCCTGCGAAGTTGATCCAGCGCCTCGCCGTCCCCGCCTGCCTCAGCCTTCGCGATCTCGCCGTTGAGGAACAGCTCCCGCTCCGCCCGCTTCGCCTTGTACCGCTGGTCAATTTCCGCGATCTCCGCTTTTTTGGGTTCGGTGAGCTTGGTGGCGGGTGACTGCTTTTGCAGCCGTTCCATGGCGAGTTCGTAGGCGCTTTTCATTTCGATTGAGAGTTGTTCCGTGAAAGTTGAGAGTCCCGGCCCTTTTAGCCGGGCGAGTCCGGCGGAGAGTCTGAACACCACCGCACACGTCCGCAATTCTCATCTCATGATCAAACTGCTCAGCACCGACTTCGACGGAACACTCATCGCCCACGATGAACAGCCACCGGTATTGCCCGGGCTGTTCGATGCTTTTCGCGCGCTCCGGGCGTGCGGCGTGAAATGGGCCGTCAACACCGGGCGCAGCCTCTGGCATCTCGACGAAGGCCTCAAGCGCGAGTTCCATTTTCCGATCGAACCGGATTTCGCCATCGTCGAGGAGCGCGATATTTTTCTTCGCGCGAGTGACGGAGGCTGGGAGCCGCTGGGCGACTGGAATGGTCGCGCGGCCCGCGATCACACCGAGCTTTTTCACCTCGCCACTCCGCTGCTCGCGGAAGTGCTCAGCTTCGTGGAGCGCCTCGATGGCGCCAGTGCGATCCATGACAAGGGGCGCTTCATCGGCGCCGTCACACGCACCAATGCTGACATGGATAAGCTCTGCCGCTTCCTGGATCAATTGCGTGCGCGGCTGCCGATGTTCAGCTACCAGCGCAACACGATCTACGTGCGGTTCTGCCACGAGGGTTACAGCAAAGGCACCGCGCTCTCCGAACTCGCCCGCCACCTCGGTGTCCATGCCGACAACGTCTTCGCCGCAGGTGACCACCACAATGACCTCGCGATGCTCGACGGAAAATTCGCCAAGTTTGTCACATGCCCATCGAACTCCTGCGAGGAAGTGAAGCTCGCCGTCCGCACCGCTGGCGGCTACCTCGCCCGCGGAATTGCAAGCGCAGGCGTCCTCGAGGCACTCGAACATTTCGGCGTGTGGAAAAACGGTGTAGCCTCCGTGTGAAAACGGCGGACACAGCATGAGTCCCGGCAAACAATCGCCGGAAAAACACTAGACCGTCGCGACCACCGCGCGCTCCGGTGCTTTCTCCAGCACAGACTCACCCGCGGCCATGCCAAGGAGGTTCTTTGCCTCGAATTCCTTGCACCAGCCCTTGATCTCTGTGTCGTTGAAAATTTTCCCGATCACGCGGCGAAGCAAACCCTTCAAACTCGCGTTCTCGAGGTCGCGCAGGCTGCGGATCGCCTCCTCCTTGTAGCGTTCGAGCAATTCCCTGCAGCGCTCATCCGCCTTCAGCTCGCGGTAAAGTTGCTCGACTTCCGTGACTCCGGTTCCCTCGGGAAACCTGCGGCTCCACAGCGCGCTTGTGAGCATCCGCTTGTCACACTCCGCCCGCTCATGCGCGGTGGCCAGCAGAAGGCTTGGGCGCAAGCCCGCGATGTCACTGGTGTCCTTCGTCTGCCCGAGGTCATCGAGGTCGTCGCGGATCTGGTAGGCGATTCCGAGCGCCTCGCTGTAGGCCCGCAACACCCCGGCCACCTGTCCGTGCTCTTCCATTCCCGCAAGGATCGCGCCGATCCGCAGCGCCACCTCAAATGCGGGCGCCGTCTTTTTCCGGAAAATATCGAGCACTTGCAGGCTCGTCAGCGCGCCGGGATCGCGCGCCCACAGCAACTCCGCGCCCTGCCCGCGGCTGAGCTCGCGCTGTCCGTCCGCCGCCGCTGCGACCATCGCAGCCCGTTGTTCCGCGCTGACCCCGGTGGCTGCGAGCAGTCTGTAGCCCTCGCCGATGAGCAGGTCTCCCACGTTGAGCGCGACGGCGATGCCGTGCGTCGCATGCAGCGTCGGCGAGCCGTAGCGCGTCGCGTCGCCGTCCTCGATGTCGTCGTGGATGAGCGAAGCCTTGTGAAAACATTCAACGGCGACGGCGGCCTTTTTCAAGTCGCCCGGCATCTCCGCTTCGTTGCCAGCCAGTGCGCGCCACGCCGCCGCAGCGAGGAAAGGCCGCCAGCGTTTGCCTGCCTGCGCGAGCCATTCGCGGCCGATGCGTTCCGTTTCGTCCACCGATGCGCCCATGATCGCATCGAGTGATGCGGGAGAGAACCATGATTCCACTTCGCGCCGCAGTGCGCCGAGATCCAGGCGGCGCGTTTTGTCGTCGGCGGTGAGGTGGATGTAGTCCCAGACCCAGTCGAGATCCACAGTGGTATCAATGCAGTCATCCTGCAGCAGCGGCACAGCCACGCCGGGGATCGCCGCGGCCTCCATGTACGGGAAGCTGCGCTCCAGCACGCTCAGGCAGCTCACCCCCACGATGGCCTCGATCTGTCCCGTCTGGATCAGTGACATCACAATTGCTGATCCCTCCGCCACGAGCACCGCGTAGCCGAGGCGCTCGGCTTCATTCTGCAAATCCTGGATCGAGCAAAGTCCGCACTGCTTGCAAAGAAGGCCGAACTCATCGAACGGCGCCGGGCACTTGCTCTCCAGGCGCAGGCATTTCGGCATCAGCAGCAGGCGTCGCTCGAACGGCACCGCCGCAAGCTGCTCGCGCCACATTTCGTTATTGATGAGCACACCTATGTAGTCGCGGAAGATGGGATCGCACCCGACATGCTGAACGACGCGGTCCGCATGTTCGCCGAGTTCCGCGAGCGGCAGCGGCGGGGTGGGGGAAAATTCCGCCACGTAGTTGCGAACGATATTAAGGATCGCCTGCCGCTCCTCGGGTGTCTGGGGGATGTTTTTCTTCGGCTGACGATAACGCGGGGGAGCGACCGGCCTTGGAAGACTCAGTGGGACGAGAGGCACCGGATTGCGCTGCGGCGTGGTGGACATGGTTTTTGAAAGCTACGAAGTTCTTTGAACCAACCGCAAGGGCGCAGGTTTCGTTGGTGCGATGACGGTTTACTTTGCCCTGCGCCGGCCCTTGCGGCTTTCCACCACGGCGTAGGCGTTGTGATTGTGGATGCTCTCGAAGTTCTCCGCCTCCACCCGGAACCAGGCGATGTTCGGCTCGCGCGAAGCGCGCGCGGCCACGTTGCGCACCACGTCCTCCACAAAAACCGGGTTGTCGTACGCGCGCTCGGTCACGGCTTTTTCGTCCGGACGCTTGAGCACGCTGTAAAGCTCGCTGCTCGCGCATTGCTCCACAAGCGCGATGAGGTCCTCGATCCACACCGGCTTTCGGAAACGCACGCTCAGCGTCACCTGCCCCCGCTGATTGTGGGCACCGCGCGCGGCGATGGCCTTGCTGCACGGGCACAGCGTCGTCACGGGCACGATGACCGTCGCGATGAAATCCACGCGTTTGCCTTTCAACTCCGCGTCGAAGCGCACGCCGTAATCCATCATCCCGGGCGAGCCGGAGACCGGCGCTTTCTTCTCGAGGAAAAATGGGAAGTCGAATGTCGCATGCGCGCTCTCCGAATTGAGGCGGCGGGAGAGTTCGCGCAGAAGGTCGGGCACATTTTGCACGCGCAGCTCCTGGCCGAATTCCCCGAGCACCTCCACGAACCGGCTCATGTGCGTGCCCTTGAAATGGTGCGGAAGGTCCACTGTCAGTGTCGTCGTGGCGATCGTGTGCTGGATGCTGCGCGCCTTGTCGCGCACCTGCATCGGATAGCGCAGGCCGCGGATGCCCACCCGGTCAATCGGGATGCCCCGGCTGTCGCGCTGGCCCTGCGTGTCTTGCAACGGACGAATCTTTTCCATCCCGCCCAAAAAGCCCGGTGCGCGCCGCCGGTGCAAGCGGGAAGCGGAGGCGAATCGTGCGCGGTGCCCGCTGCGAAGTCCGGGAAGTGCAATAATTTCACTGCCAATCCGCCGGCATTCCCGCTTACTGCCCGCGACATGCGCCTGCTGCTCATTGACGGTCACTACTACGTCTATCGCTCATTCTACGCCATCCGCGAACTCACGAACTCCCGCGGCGAGCCCACCAATGCCATCTACGGCTTTGTCAAAACGGTGCGCAAAATGATCAAGGACCTCGCACCCGACCTTGGCGCCGTGCTCTGGGATGAGGGGCTTCCCAAGCGCCGAACGGAATTGCAGCCCGCATACAAAGCGACGCGCACCGAGATGCCCCAGCCGATGCGCCCGCAGCTCGATTTCATCCGCAAGCTCACTCCACTCCTCGGCCTCGCCAGCATTGGCGTGGAGGACACCGAGGCCGATGACCTCATCGCCGCGTACGCCACCGCGGCGGCTGCCCGCGGCGACGAAGTGATTCTCGCAACAAACGACAAGGATCTCTTCCAACTCGTGGACGAACGCTGCCGCGTGTACTCGACGAACAAGACCGATCTTTCCGCTCCCGGCGACGCATTTGCGCTGCTCGGCCCAGGGCAGGTGCTCGCCAAATGGGGCGTCCCGCCGCAAAAAATCGGCGAAGTCCTCGCGCTCATCGGCGACACCGCGGACAACATCCCCGGAGTCGGGGGCATCGGCCAGAAGACCGCCGCCACTCTCATCAATGAGCACGGCAGCCTGGATTCCGTCCTCGCGAATCTCGACTCGGTGAAAAGCGAGCGCATCCGCGAAAAACTTCGCGCCGCAATCCCGCTCATCGAGCAAAACCGCGAGATGGTGCGTCTCGACACCGACCTCGCACTGCCCGTGCCGATGGAGGAGATGCGCATCGCGCCCCGCTGGCCAGAACTCATCGCCGCACTGGAAGCGTGCGAATTCAAAGGCCTCACTGCGGATGTGAGAAAGGAAGCGTCGGCATGTGCAACGCCTCCCCCGGCAACTCCTCCGCAGGAACCAGTCATCTCCAACAGCAATGCCCTCGCCCCAAAAGGAACCGCATTTCAACAAGGGGAGCTGTTTTGAAGGACGAGCCCGCACGGCGTCGCTGGCTGCCATTCGGGGTGATTCTCGCCCTTGATGTCATCGTCATCGCATGCGCCGACAGCGGATTGGCACGCTGGCTTTTCGATTGGGTGGCAAATCACCAAGGCAGCGACAAAGCCGGGCATTTCCTCCTCATCGGAACACTCGCCTGGGCGCTGAACCACGCCCTGCGCGGACGTCTCGTCTCATTGGGCTTTGTGCGCGTGCAACTCGGCGGGATGATCATTGCCAGCGTGATGACCATCGAGGAGTGCTCCCAGATGTGGATTCCCGGCCGCGAATTCGACCTGGGCGACCTCGCCGCCAACTACGCCGGCATCCTTGTCGCCGGCTGGCTCTCCCGCCGCGGCTCGCGTGGCTGACGTGAAGCGACGGCTGTTTTGGAAAAAACAAACCGCCGCGCCCATTGCTGAGCGCGGCGGTTGTTGATTCGTAGCTGCGCTTGCAAAGCGCAGGCTGATTTTTTTGTAGCGGAGAAAGTGCCCGCGCTCTCACGAGCGCGGCTACACTTTAGAACTCGCCGCCGCCGTGGCCGTGATGGTCGTGACCACCGCCGCCGCCTGCGGGCGCTTTCTTCTCCGGGATCTCGGTGATGAGCGCCTCGGTCGTCAGCAACAGGCCCGCGATGCTCGCTGCGTTTTGCAGCGCGCTGCGCGTGACCTTCGTCGGGTCAACGATGCCGGCTTTCACGAGGTCAACGTACTCGCCGGTGGCGATGTTGAGGCCGTCGTTGCCTTTGCGGCGTTTGACTTCGCTCACGATGAGCGCGCCTTCCATGCCCGCGTTGTCGGCGAGCTGGCGGAGCGGCGCTTCGATGGCGCGACGCACGATCTCGGCGCCGACTTTCTCGTCGCCTTCGACCTTCAGCGTATCGAGGACTTTCTGCGCGCGGATGAGGGCGACGCCGCCCCCGGGGACGATGCCTTCCTCGACGGCTGCGCGGGTCGCGTGCAGCGCGTCTTCGACGCGGGCTTTCTTCTCCTTCATCTCCGTCTCGGTGGCTGCACCGACGTTGATGACGGCGACGCCGCCGGCGAGCTTGGCGAGGCGCTCCTGGAGCTTCTCGCGGTCGTAATCGCTGGTGGTCTCCTCGATCTGGCGGCGGATTTGATTCACGCGGCCCTGGATGTCGGCTTGCTTGCCCGAGCCTTCCACGATCGTGGTGTTTTCCTTGTCAATGCTGATGCGCTTCGCCTTGCCGAGGTCATCGAGGCCGAGGTTCTCCAGCTTGATGCCGAGGTCTTCGGTGATGCACTTGCCGCCCGTGAGGATGGCGATGTCTTCCATCATGGCCTTGCGGCGGTCGCCAAAGCCGGGCGCTTTCACCGCGGCGATGTTTAGCGTGCCGCGGAGCTTGTTCACGACGAGCGTCGCGAGGGCTTCGCCCTCCACGTCCTCGGCGATGATGAGCAGCGGCTTGCCGGTCTTGGCCACCTTTTCGAGGATGGGCAGGATGTCCTTCAGCGAGGTGATCTTCTTCTCGAAGATCAGCAGGTAGGCGCTTTCGAGGTTCGCCTCCATCGTCTCCGCATTGGTGACGAAGTAGGGCGAGATGTAGCCCTTGTCGAACTGCATGCCCTCGACCACGTCGAGCGTCGTCTCGATGGACTTCGCTTCCTCGACGGTGATGGTGCCGTCCTTGCCGACCTTATCCATCGCGTCGGCAATGATGTTGCCGATTGCGGTGTCCCAGTTGGCCGAGACGGTGGCGACCTGCGCGATCTCCGCGCGGTCTTTCACCTTCTTGCTGATGCGGCCCAGCTCTGCGCAGATGGCCTCAGCGGCCTTGAAGATGCCGCGCTGGAGCGAGGTCGGGTTTGCACCCGCCGTCACGTTGCGCAGACCTTCGCGATAGATGGCCTCGGCGAGGACCGTCGCCGTCGTGGTGCCATCGCCGGCGATGTCGCTGGTCTTGCTCGCGACTTCGCGAACGAGCTGTGCGCCCATGTTTTCGTAAGGATCTTCGAGTTCGATTTCCTTCGCGACCGTCACACCGTCCTTGGTGATGGTCGGCGAGCCGAATTTCTTGTCGAGGATCACGTTCCGGCCTGATGGCCCGAGCGTTGCCTTGACTGCTTTTGCGAGTTTCTCGACGCCGCGCAGCAGTGCCTGCCGTGCGGTTTCGTCGAAGTAGAGTTGTTTAGCTGCCATTGTAGTATGTGTGTTTGTTGTGTGTTGAGTTGGTTTTTTTCCCGGCTCTGCCGCGGCAATCTTACTCTTTGTCTTGCTCTTGCTCTTGCTCAGGAAGACCGCCGTCGCGGGAGTAAGAGCATGAGCAAGACAAAGAGATAAGACGGCGCACAGCGCGCGCCAGGGCACGCTTAGCCGATGATCCCGAGGATGTCGTCCTCGCGCATGATGAGGTAGCTCTCCCCATCAATCTTGATTTCCGTGCCGCCGTATTTGCTGACGAGCACTTTGTCCCCGGCCTTCACGACGAACGGGATGATTTTCCCATCCTCATCGCGCTTGCCAGTGCCGAGGGCGATCACTTTGCCCTCCTGCGGTTTCTCTTTTGCGGTGTCGGGAATGATGATCCCGCCTTTTTTTGTTTCTGCTTCCTCGATGTGTTGAACGAGGACGCGGTCCCCGAGAGGACGTACGTTCACTTTAGCCATGTTGGTTTGTTGTGTTTGTTGTTTGTTGGTGTTGCTGAAAATCGCCGCACCCATCACACGGCGGCGGATGCCACCGGGTGCCGGGCGCGGCGAAGGTGTCTTTCAACCCTCGCCCCCGCCGGGTCGTAGGCCCGATTCCTCGGTTGCCCCCGCGCTGGTTTGAGTTGAAAAAATCGCTCCCTCCGCCACGCGGAACCCCTTCGCGCTGGTGCGGAACCCGCATAGCGGCTCCATGCCCCCGTCCATCGCCACGGCAAAGCCCCGCAGCCGCAGCCCGTCCACCATCGCCGGCGGCTCGATGCGCACATCGTAATGCCCCGCGCCCGGCAGCACGCCCTTGAGAAAAACTACGCTCGCAATCGAGTGCGCAACCGCCAGTCCGCGCCGCTCCAACTCCGCCTGAACCACCTGCGCCGCCCCCGGCAAATTCACCCGCCGCACCGCAGGCGCGACATTCGTCGTCCGCGCCGGAGCGACCGACGACGAAGCGACCGACGGCATTGCGGCGGCGAGACAACCGATTGCTAGAGTGAGGCGACGTTTCATGGCTGGGTCTTCAGGTACTTTTCGATTTCCGCGACGAACTCCTTCGCACGGCTGATTTGCGCGATGGCCTGCGTCTCCGTCAGCCCCGCGTTCGGCTCGTAATCGCCCGTCGAGCGGTCGTCGTAAGCATCAATGAAATACCGATGCAGATGCAGCGGCACTTTGCCCGTATTCGCGAAATCCCGGCCAAACGTAGAAATCACCGACGAGTGCTTTCCGTAGCTCATCCCATGTTCCTCCAGCACCGCCGTCGCCGCATAAAACATCGCGTAGTATGCGCGCGAGACGATGAAGCCCGGATAGTCCTTCGCCGTGAGCAGCGTCTCCGCGGCGTGGATGCTGGCGTGAGCCATGCGAAGATAGTCGGCGGCTTCTGCGTTCATATCGCCACGCCCTCCTTCCGCACGTTCTTAATAAACGCGGTCTGATCATCCAGATACCGCTTCTCCGTAACCAGATGACAGTACACGACCACCCAGTGCTGGAAATCAATCGGGTAAATCAAATCCTGCACCGCCTTGCGCTCCGCCGCCCGGTCGAAATCCCCCTTTAGCACCACCAGCACATCATAATCCGAATCCGGCTCATGATCCCGCCGCGCCCGCGACCCAAACAGCACCACCCGGCTCAGCCGTTCGCCATAATGCCCGTGCAGGGCGGCGACCACCTGATCCAGAATCTGACGCTCTTTGGGTTCGTAGGTCATGCGTATATCAAAGCGTTTTCGTGTTTAGCCGCCGACAATCTTCATGATTCCAGCGATTAAATTTGCGGCTGCGGCTGCAAACGGGAGTGCATTGAGCAACGAGCCGACAACCGAAGTTTTGGGCTTGGCTGTAGCCAGTTCGCTCTCTACGGCATCAATCAACTCTTTCGCCGCGCTCACTTGCTTCGGTTCGAGATTCGACTTGTCGGCAAGGACTCGAAGTTCACTCAAAAGCGTCTGAAGTTCAGGGTTCTGAACCTGAATTGTAGCCGTTTGTATGTTGGAACTCCCGCTCGCGATTTGCTGAACAACTTGGCCGCCGTGATTGAAAATCTGGATAACCCCAAAGCCCACTTGTTCAGTATTTACAGATGGCAGCTTCTCCTCAATCTCCTCGAGCTTGTATTGCAACCCGCGCAGCAACGGCTGCAGGACAGCATCGCGGAAAGCGCGGATGTGGGCGTCAACGCTATTGCCTCGGACAACGAAGAAGTGCGGTAGCATCCCGATGAAGTTTGAGTCGGGAACGACTACTCTCGATGCCCACTGATACATGAGCGCAATCCTCTGCCCGGAATCGCTTGGAAAATCCAAACCTGCCGCGCCACGAGAAACCCCGCGTTTTATTTGTGCGTCAACCCAAGCAGTCCAATCCACTGCCGGATGGTTCATGAGTTGCTCGTGAATCTCTCCCAGCACCTTGTCAGTTCGGCAGAAATCTATGAAGGCCCTCATGCGACTTTCTAGCGTGTTCATGTCAGCACCGAGCAAGTCCGAGCTGTGATCGCGGAATTCCCGAAAAGAACGCCGAATTTCTCCAGATGTGAGTTGGTTTAAGGAAGCAGACATCTATTATGTTACTTCTTCTTCTCCCCATCCACGACCTCAAACTCCGCGTCCACCACATCGCCCGCGTCCTTCTTCGGCTCGGCGGATGCCCCGGCTTGCGCGTTCGCGAAATCCTCGGGCGTGGTCTGCTGCCCGGCTCCGGCGGCGGCGTTTTTGTAAAGCTCCTCGCTGACAGCCTGGAATTTGTTTTGCAGCTCCGTGTAGGCGGTCTTGATGGCGTCCATATCGTTGCCTTTCAGCGCCTCTTTCACGTCGGCGATGTGCTTCTCGATCTCCGCCTTTTTGTCGCCGGAAATTTTGTCGCCGAGTTCCGTGAGCTGTTTCTCGCACTGATAGGCGAGGTTGTCGGCGTTGTTGCGAATCTCGACGGCTTCCTTCGCTTTTTTGTCCTCCTCCGCGTGCGCCTCGGCCTCGCGCTGCATCCGCTCGACTTCGTCTTTTGAAAGTCCGCTGCTGCCGGTGATGGAAATTTTCTGCTCCTTGCCGGTGCCGAGATCCTTCGCGCTGACGTGCAGGATGCCGTTCGCATCAATGTCGAAGGTGACTTCGATCTGCGGCGTGCCGCGCGGGGCCGGCGGGATGCCGTCGAGGTGGAACTTGCCGAGATTTTTGTTGTCTTTCGACATCGGGCGCTCGCCTTGCAGGACGACGATTTCCACGCCCGGCTGGCTGTCCGAGTAAGTGGAGAAAATCTGCGATTTGCGCGAGGGGATGGTCGTGTTGCGCGCAATCATCGGCGTGGCGACTCCGCCCGCGGTCTCGATGGCCAAGGTCAGCGGCGCGACATCGAGCAGGAGCACGTCTTTCACGTCGCCCTTGAGCACGCCGCCCTGGATGGCCGCGCCGATGGCGACGACTTCGTCCGGGTTCACTCCTTTGTGCGGCTCTTTGCCGATGATGGCGCGTGCGGTCTCGATGACCTTTGGCATGCGCGTCATGCCGCCGACGAGGACGAGCTCGTGGATGTCCTTTTCGGAAAGGCCGGCGTCTTTCATGCAAGCCTTCGTCGGCGCGAGGGTGCGCTGGAAAAGTTTGTCGGTGAGCTGTTCGAGCTTCGAGCGGGTGAGGGTTTTCTGGATGTGCTTCGGCCCGGTCTGGTCGGCGGTGATGAAGGGGAGATTGATGTCGTATTGCTGCGAGGAGCTGAGGGCGATCTTCGCCTTCTCGGCCTCCTCTTTAATACGCTGGATGGCGTCGGGCTGCTTCGTGAGATCAATGCCGCTGTCAGCTTTGAACTCCGCGAGAATCCAATCCATGAGCGCGTTGTCCCAATCGTCGCCGCCGAGATGCGTGTCGCCATTCGTGGCCTTCACCTCGAAGACGCCGTCGCCGATTTCGAGCACCGAAATGTCAAACGTGCCGCCGCCGAGGTCATACACCGCGATTTTCTCGTCCTTCATCTTGTCGAGGCCGTAGGCGAGCGACGCGGCGGTCGGCTCGTTGATGATGCGGAGCACTTCGAGCCCCGCGATTTTTCCGGCGTCCTTTGTTGCGGTGCGCTGCGAGTCGTTGAAATACGCGGGCACCGTCACGATGGCCTGCGTGATTTTCTCGCCGAGCTTCGCCTCCGCATCGGCTTTCAATTTCGCCAGAATCATCGCGCTGATCTCCGGCGGCGAGAATGTCTTCGTCTCCCCGCCGACCTGCACCTGGATGTGCGCGTCGCCGTTCGCGGCCTTCACGACCTTGTAAGGCACGCGCTTCAATTCTTCCTGCACCTCGTCGAATTTCCGCCCCATGAACCGCTTCACGGAGAACACGGTATTCGTCGGGTTCGTGACCGCCTGTCGCTTCGCCGCCTGGCCGACGACGCGCTCGCCGGTTTTTGTAAAAGCGACGACGCTGGGCGTGGTGCGCGCGCCTTCCGAGTTCTCAAGGACGAGCGGTTCCTGGCCGTCCATGACGGACATGCAGGAGTTGGTTGTGCCGAGGTCAATGCCGAGGATTTTTGCCATACGAAAAATTGGGTTGGGTGTCTGTGGTTGGTTGAATTTCTGAGATTGTCCTGCCGCCTCCTTTGCAATCTTCAAGCCGTAGCGTCATTCATATTTCAAACAATTGCACATAAACGATATACAATTAGCACCACGGCCGCAGCCCATGCGCCACGGCACGGTATTTGGCGCACTTCGGGCGTATTCGTCGGGACACCGTGGCACACCGGCGTTCGGGTTGGCCGGTGGAGATGTTACGCGATTGCAACGGGCGTGACGAGTGGGCTGGCACGGGGAATTATTCCGGCTCTCATCCCCGACATGAACAACCAGAATCCCGATACGACATTGCGCCAGATCCAGACAATGCGCACCGCACTCGAAACCGCAGGCCATTCCACGATGGAAGCACAGGAGGCGGCCGCTCATGCCATGAACTCCCTGAAACTTGAACGCCATCGCGTAAGTCAGTTGATCACTGCGCTTGACCAGGCGATCACCCGCGCGGAGGAAGCCGAGGCGGAGAACCTCAGGCTGCGGAAACTGGTCGGAGGAATGTGTGTGCAGAACGATTCGCTCACGCGCGAGTTGCGGGATTTGCTCTGCGATGTGCGCGCAGGGTTACCGATAGCGAAACTGCCGGCGGGTTTGAATGTGGACGTGCGGGGCCAGCGTGAGGCGGCCTGACTTCAGTTTCTTGCGGGGGGAAGGGGATTTTCAGCCGGCTTGGTTTTCATCGCTTTCAATGCCCGCGCGACATCGGCGACCCACACGATCTCGCTGACTGCCGAAAGCGGAAAAGTCATTTCGCCTGCTGCGGCGCTCCGGCACGTGACTTTGCCATTCTCTATGGTGAAGGACTCCACGGTGATCGCGCCTTTTTCCACGAAGCGAAACCGAACCCCTTTCGCCGGGGCGATGGGCTTGTTTGCGAACTCGATGAGCGATGTCCGCTTCAAAGGAATTTCCAGTTCGCCCACTTCGCACTGCAACTTCAGGCTATCAGGCGTCGCGCCCAGCACCGTCCCGAGTGTCTCGTCGCCGTTGGCGAGCGCGACTGAGTCCTGTGGCGGGGTTGCGGGGGCAGGCGGGGCTTTTTCTTCCGCAGGCGGTTTTTTTGCGGTGTCGGAAGTGCCTTCCGCATTTTTGTTTTCGCCCTTGCCTGGAATGGACGCGGTGGCTGCGGCGGGAAGGACTCCGCTCCAGGGGGCGATCCAGATGTTTGAGACTGTGACCTGCGATTGCATGGGACGCGGCATAATCGCGATGCCCGTTCCGTTTTTCGGATTGCTGGCAGTGGTTTTGCCCCGGCGTCCGATGGAGCCGACAAGCTGGCTGTTGACATACATCCACATGTGCCCGGTGTCGCGATCCGCGAGGAAGCGGAACGTGCGCTTCTCGCCCCCGGTGCCGACCTTCTCGCCGAATTCGATCTGCTGCGGCTGGTTGAAAAACACACCGCCCTGCTGGCGCGGGGACATGTCGTAAAAATAGGCGCTGTCCCATCCTCCCTGCACCATGAAGCCCGGCTTGTTTTCCTCGAAAAAGAGCTGGATCGAGTAGCCTGCGCCCCCGCGTGGCGCGTGCAGGTCAAAGCTGACGTCCACTTTTTTCGGAAGGGCTTTCAATACCCGCGCCAGGCCCGGCATGCTGTTCGCGTAGCGCCCCCCGCTGGGTGCGTGGAGTGTGAACGAGCCATCGAGGTAATGCCACGGATCGGCTGCCGGTTTTGCGTGCTGGCCCATGTTTCTCCCGGAAAAACCTGGGATGTTGGCCGCCTTGGTCCATTCGAGCCGGCCGCTGGCACCATCCCAAACGGGGGCCTCCTCGCCGTGGCCGATATACAGCGTTGTTACATTCGGACGCGCGATTTTCAGCTCATCGCAAATTGAAGCCTTGAGCCGCACGCTGCCCGCATCCAGCGAAAGGAGTTTGCCAGGGAGCCAGTCACCGTTTTGAAAACGCACAGCCGCACTCGTGCCTGCTGAATCTGGCGGGGCCTTGTTCTTATCAACGCGGGATCCGAGCAGGACGCCCGCGATCCTGCCCTGTGCAAATTCAACGGGTTTTCCGCCCCCCATCGGCTCCCATTGCAGCGGCTTGTTGTTGCCGCTTCCGATGAGACTCCCACGCAACCTGTCGCCATTCTTGAAAATCAGACGGTCGCCGCTTTCCACCGCTCCCTTTTCGACCACCGCGAGTTTGTGTGGAAACTCGATCCCGCGAAGTGCCGTGCCGGGCAGCGTCAGCTCACCGCCGAACGAGGTGCGGACGCGCAGCCTGCCCTCCTTGTATCCGATCGCGGTCACGTCGAACTCGCCGCGCGAGGCGAGCCACACCCGGGCGACAGCATTCTCCGGCGGCTCCGAGGGGGATTTCCTGCCAAGCCGGAGAAACATCGGCGCCTTCCGTGAAATCTCGGCACCGCTGAACTTGATGTTTTCCGCGGTGATCGCATCGAGCACGCCGGATTTTCTTTCGCCGCCTTTGACTGCGAGGGAATCTTTCGCCGCGTCATCGCCTTTCGCGTCAGGATCAGTGCTGCCGTCCCAAGGGCGCACGCGGACGTTGGAGAGTGTCCACGCCATATTGTTGCTGATGTGGGTCGGCTGCCAGGTGAGTGAGGCATTCGACGGCACATCCTCGAGGTTGGGAAGATCCCAGTCCGCCACTTGCTTTCCGTTTGCATGAACGACGAGCCGCCCTGCCTTTCGATCCATCAGAAGCCTGTAGCGCGTCATTTTCTTTTCCTCTTTGTCCTGGGGAAAATTCGCACTGAAGTTTTTCATCTCCTCGCCCGTGTAGTAATTGGCCTGCACGGTCGAGGCTTGGAAACGGAGATAGTAGGCGCCCTTCGTGTATCCCTGCGGCCTGCTCGCGCCCGGCCGGATCCACAGGGCGAAGCCCCGGTTGGAGTTGCCGCCGTCACCCGCGGTGAACTCGATGTCCACAAGTTCCGGCAGGGCTGTGAACGATCGTGTGAGCGGCGCAGGGGTCTTCGCCACGAGCGCGCCGTCCACGTAATCCCACGACCCGGGTCCTCCTCCCGCCATATCCCAGCCAGCGAGTCCCATCGGCCCGATCGGGCCCTCATACGCATCCGGCGCAGGCCCGGCGGGGGAGAGCGCGAACCACTCGACCTTCGAGCGTTCGATATCAATCCGTGTGTCCGGGCCGACCTGCAGCACAAACTTCCCGTTTTTCATCTCCATCAACTCCCCCGTCACCCAGTCGGAACCATCCAGCTTCAGCGTTGCGCTGGCCGATTTCGGATCCGGCGCCTGCTCCTTTCCGAGCACAAAACGCCTCACTTCATCCGGGCTGAAAATCAACGGCCCATTCGCATCGCTGCGCTCCCACACGACTTCCGAGCGTCCGAAAGACACGAGCTTGCCGTGGATCCGCGAACCGTCCGTAAGCTCCAGCACTTGCGTCCCGGATGCATCGTTTGCTTCGGCTTCCTTCGCCGGCTCGCGCCCATTTCTGAGGACGATTTTCCCATTCACGATCTCCACGTCGCCTTCCACGAAATCCTCGCCTCCAAAAAAAATGTCGGCCTCATCCAGGAGAATCTGCTCTGCCAGGGCGGCGGGTTGCGCGAGGAGCAGGGCGACGAAGCAGCCGCAGACAAGATGCAAAAGCGCCCCCAAAGGATGTGGTCTGGATGTGAGGCCGGCGTGCAGGTTCATCGTTCGTAAACTGGCAGGTAGCGATAATTCAGCGCGATGGACAACAGGCCGAGCGCCGTGCTCGTGGCCGGGCCGAGTCCGGCGTCCCAGCTCCCGTTGTCGTTCTGCATCTCGGCGAGGCGCTGGACCTGTTTGTCGTTCCATGCCTGCCACTCTTTGAAGTTTCCCTGGAAGTATGCCTGGGCGGCGTAGTACTCACCGTAAAACGGGTAGCTGCCTCCCGGCCCTTCATTCGCCTTCATGGCCTTCATCGCCTTGGTGAATGTCGCCGCGTCCCGTTTCCGCGCATACGCAAACGCTGCCGCGCCGATCGCCGTGGTCGCACCCCCGTGCGAACCGCTCCGGGGCATGTAGCCGATGTCGCCGCCGCCGGGATCCTGGCAGTCGGTGAAAAATTTCAGCGCATCGTCAATGTTCTTGTCCGGCACCTTCAGCCCCGCATTCCGGGCCGCGATCAGCGCGACGAAACACGCCCCGCTCACCGTCGAATCCGCATCACTCGCATCCGGCGAATAACGCCAGGCCTTGAATTTGTTCTTGTCCTGCGAACTGAGAATCAACTCCACGGCCTTCTTCAGCGCGGGGCCGATCGCGTCCTCCTGCATCGCCCCGTAGCACTCCGCCAGCGCCAGCGTCGCGAAGCCGTGGTTGTACATCGAACTGCCGATGTATCCGTTTTCGGCCTGATTCTTCAAAATGTACTGCAGACCGCGCTTCAACGCCTTCGCGCTGGTGCCGTGGTTCGGATCATCGCCATGCGCGAGCATCGCCATGATCGCGAAGCCCACCACGCCCGGCTCGGTTCCGTACTGCCCTGGGAAAGTTCCGTCCGCATTCTGCGACGCGATAAGAAACCTCAGCCCCTTCTCGTAGATGCGCTCGACCTCCGGCGGCACCTGCGTCCCTCGGTACACTTGGAAATCCGCCCCGGACGTCGCGGCTGGCGGCTGCTGTGCGACCACGGGCACGGCAGCGCAAAACGCGGCGAGCGCGGCGGGCATGAGCAAACGGCGGGCAGAATCGCGGCGCCTCACGATGTATTCCCTCGCAGGCTGGTGGTTGGAAGGCATCAGTTTTTGCCCTCGATGGATTGCAGGTAGTTCTGAAGGGCATCGCGGAATTCCTCCGGCCACTCGCCCGCATTCGCCGCACCGCCAGTTCTCTCGACCGTGCGCCCGGCGGGCTTGACGCCGGCTGCGGCACCCTCTGCTTTTGTGCCTGCGAGGCTGCTCGCAGCCTTCGAATTATTGCCGCCGCTTTTCCGCGCCTTCGTCATCTGCTGCATCATTTGCTGCATCCGCTGCTGCATCTGCGCCATGCTTTGGCTTTGCTCCCCGCTCTTTCCGCTCTTCTTGTCCGGCGGCACGAGCAGCTCGATGACGATGCCCTGCGTGCTGACCGTTTCATCGCCGGTTTTTGGCTTCTGCAATTCCCCACTCACTTCCCGCATCAATTCCTCCACCTTCTCCAGCAGCGGCCCCACGTCGCCCATGAATTTCGCAAACTTCGGATCCTCCCTCAATTCCTTCACCGTTCCGCCAAGTTGATTCTGCGCGACCCCGAGCTTTGCGGCATCAGCCGCGTAGGCCGCGTTCGTTTCCTTCTGCATCTCGAGTGCGCCGGTCTGGTCCCGGATCGCATCCTCTGCCACCGCGGCACGGACCATGGCGATCATGAGTTCCATCAAAGCCGGA
This sequence comes from Prosthecobacter debontii, assembly GCA_945861385.1. GTDB lineage: Bacteria > Verrucomicrobiota > Verrucomicrobiia > Chthoniobacterales > Chthoniobacteraceae > SXWH01. The sequence goes on along the minus strand of CAMAUI010000004.1, from coordinate 51,353 downwards.
TCCATCTCGCCTTTCCCTCCCTTGCTGTTGCATTCGCTCTGGATCATGTCCGCCCACTTGTTGAGCTGGTCGCCCCATGACTTCGCGCGGCCCACGCTTTTGAGGCCGAGGTTGGCGCGGACGAAACCCGCGAGTTCACCGAGTTCGGAAACGACCTTCACCTCATCCATCTCGGAAACGACCGCCTGATACTTTTCGTTCGCAACCTTGCGCAGGAACGCCGTCATGTCCGTTTGAATGCTGTTCACATCCTTCACGGTGCCGTCCTGCCTGCCTGCGATCCCATCGAATTCCTTTTTCTCCCCATCGCCGATTTCCTCCGGCTTCATGCCGACAGTCGCGCGCGCGAGCTTCTTCAGCCCGTCCGAGATCGCATGCTCGCTCGTCGCCGCATGCCGCAGGCGGTTGTAAAAATTCCGCGCAAACAGATTCTCATTCGCCGTCTGCATCTTCGCCGCCGCGTCGCGCATCGCCTGCAGGGCGCTCTGCTGGTGCTGCTGTCCCTCCTGCATTTTCTGTTCACGCTGCTCCCGGGCCTGGCCCGCCTGTGAGAATTTACCCTGCGCATTCTGCATCTCCTTCGAGGCTTTCCCGGCAAGGGCCTCGTGGATCTTGCTCCAGTCATTCAGCGTGTCGTGGAGGATCTCCTTGTTCCGGAGCGCGTCCTTCATGATCTCCGCCATCTGCGCCGTGAGATTCTTCAGCGATTCCTCATTCGTCTTCTCGCTGGCCTCGACCTTGCGGATATCCTCGTCGGCTTTCCCGCTGTTGATGTCCTTCTTGTTCTCCGTGATCGCCTTCGCCTCCTCGAGTGCGCGCTCCTCGTCGCGGATGCGATCGTCGAGTTGCTTGAGAACCTGATCCATTTTTTCCCGGATTCTCTCCGCGTGCTTTTCCGGACTGAGGACGTGGATCGTATATTTCCACGAGGCCACCGGCGTCCGCTGCGGGAAAAAATCGAGCGCATAGCCGGTGAGTTCCACCACCGTGTCCTGCGGGATGCCGAGTTCCGAAGGCGCCCACGTCAGTGGACGCTGCAGTTCCTTCGTCATATTCCCGCCAGCGATCCGTGGCAGTTGGTTCGGGCCGGATGGTTCAGCCTTTTTTTGCGCAAGCTCCTCCTTCCATTCCTTCCAAAGCCCGGCCACCCAGTCCTGGTCCGCTTTCTTCGGTCCATCGGGCTTCTTGAAACCCACGCGATGGGCCGTCCACGCGATCCACATTTCCTTCAGGCCGAAATCGTCGGTGGCCGCAAGCGTCATGCGGATGCTCTCGTGCGGGAGAATCGCCAGTTCCTGCTCCTCCAAACCCTGCACCTCCACGCGCGGCGCGGCATCCTTGGTTTCGCCGATTCGCAGGGTGTACGGCTGCACCGCTGCCAGGCCGTGAATGTCCTTCCAGCGCAGCGAAATCTCGCTGCCAAGTTCCGGGAGCGGCAGTGAAGGCGTCGTGAAAGTCGCTGCTGCCGGCATCGCATCGTGCGTTTTCCCCGCCGCGGTCATCGAGCCCGAGCCCACCGCGCGAGCGATGCTCACCGTGAACGCCACGCGGCTGCCCTCGAGGAAGTCCGCCGCGCTGCCCTGCAACCGTCGCTCCTGCCCGGGGTGCCCGAGATAATCCGGCAGCGTGATGTTCGCCGTGAGTTCCTTGAGTTCGGGGCGGTGCAGCGGATGCACGGCGATTTCTTTCAAGTAGTCGCCAACGCGCAGGCTGATCGCACCATCGAGCGTCTGGCCGGGAAATTGAAACAGTGCCGCGCCGTCCTTCACATCCGCGGTGAGCTTCGGTTGTTCGCCGATCCGCGCCGTGGCGCTGCCGGGCTTCCACTGCGCATCCGCGCGCAGCCCCACGGCCAGTTCGAATTTCTCGCCGTGCGCGACGAACAGTTCGCGCGGCAGTTCCTCGACCGTGGTGAATGTGAACCGCTCGATGTCAGCCCACGGCATCGCCCAGCGTTGCGCCGCATTCGTCGCAGCCCTCGGCGCAAAAACGAACGGCACCGCTATCAGCCCCGTCACCAGCAACGCCGCCAGCGCCCACCGCCGCGCCGGACGCACAGGCACGGCATCCTTGAAGTTGTAGCGTCCTGAATCCTCCGCGACCTGGCGGATGGCCGCGCGAAGCAGGGCAGGGGAGATGTTTTCCGGCAGCGACTCCGTCTGCGTCAGCTCGATCACACCCTGCAGGCGGTCGCCGAGCGTGCGGAAGTTTTTTTGCAGCAGCTTCGCGAGGTCCGCCGGCCCCCGGCGGTTCCACAGCCAGTGGCGCGCCCAGCCCTGCGCCGCCAGTGCCGCAAGCACCGTTCCGGTCGTGCTCAGCGCGATCCGTGCGGCGATGGGGGTATTGATGAAGCGGTCTGCGACGAACAGCAGCACATACGTGGCAAGCAGACCCGCAAGCCCGCCGCCGAAGGCCGCGATGGTCTCCATCCGCTTGAGTCGCCTCTCGTACGTGCGCAATTGTGTTACGAGTGAATCAGGAAGCTGGATGGCGCTCATGCTCTTGGTTGATGGCAGGCAGTCTATCGGCTCTTTCGACAAGTGAAACCGTGGAATTGTCAGAAGTTTGTTATTTTTCCAGGGTCAGATCAGTCCACCGATCTTCCGCCCCACCCAGTAAACTGCAAATGCTGCGAGCAGGCCGGCACACCACCACGGGTCGCACCAGAGCTGCCAGCGGAGTTCCTCGGGACGCCGCTCCGGCAGCAGCGCGAGGCTGCTGATGAGCTGCGTCAACCCGGATGGCGTGTGAAAATTTCCGCCGGTCAGCGCGCTGATTTCACGGAGCACATCGAGCTTTGCGGGGAGGCCTTCCTTTTCCAGCGTCGGCACGGTGACATCGAAGGTGGTTTTCATTTTCCGCCCGGCGCTTTCGCAAGCGACCTCGACCTCCCACTTGCCGCCCTCGCGCGGGACAAACGTGCCGGTGTGGACGCCCCACTCGGTGTTCTCGGCGGCGAGTTCGATGGTCTCGCTCGCACCGTCGGGTGACTTGAGCGTGACGTTCACTTTGCCGTTCGTCACCGGTGAGCCGAGCTTGTCGAGCACGGTGGCGTTCAGCCGGATTTTGTCGCCGCGCTTCGGCTGCTCGGGGCTGTAGAAAAAGCGCACGCCTTCGTCCGTCGCGAGGTGGCGCTGATGCGACATCCAGCGCACGACCTGGCCCCAAAAACGGTAGTGGTACGTGTCCTCGACGCCCTTGCGCCAGCGCCACGCGGAGTCGGTTCCCATGTAGAGCACCTTGCCGTTGCCCGCCGCGCGCGTGACGAGCAGCGGGATCCGCCCGTGCGCGTTTCGCTGCGACTCGTGAACGGCGAGAATGTCACTGCCGGGCCGCGCCTTCACGACAGGCGCGTACCAGTAAAATCCCGGCAGCCCGCGCCACACTGCCTGGTTCGCATTCGGGTCGGTCGCGAGCATCGTGAGCCAGTGATCGCGTCCGCGAAATGTCAGCTCCATCCGCGTCTCGCCGCTGCTCGTGAAGCCGCTGCCCTTCGTGAAATTCACAAAGCCCGTGCCGCCCTCGAAATCCGTCTCGACCGGGATGAGCGCATCAAGCGCGGAATCCTTCAGCGACTTCTGCCGCCCGAGCGGGCCGGGCAAAAACACGAGTCCGCTCGCCTGCTGTTCGATGAGGCCCTTGATCATCTCGGCCTGCTCCTTTTTCAGCATCCCATCGCCCACGCCCACGTCGCCGAGGAAAATCACGTCGTAAGCCTGGAGGTCTTCCTTCTTGTCCGGGAACGCGCCGAGGTAGCCCGTGCCTTCGCCCATGCCGATTTGCGGATGGTAGAGCACGGTGTTCACCGCGATGCCAGGGTCGCGCATCAGCGCGTTGCGGAGATAGCGGAACTCCCACCGTGGCTGCGAATCCACGACGAGAACCTTCAGCGTTTCCTTCCGCACGGCGAGCGGGAAGGCACGCTCGTTGTTCGCGGGAAAAACCTCCTCCTTCTCCACGGGAATGCTGACTTTGAAATCCCCCGCCGCCTCGCCCGCCGGCGTGAACACGATCAACTCCTGCACCTGCGCCATCGCGGGCAGCGTGACGTTTTTCGACGCCGTCGTGCCGCCCGGCCCTTCGAGCTTGATCGTCGTTTTCACCTCGCGCGGCAGCCGGTTTTGCAGCGTGACGACCGCGCTCACGCGCTCGTTCAGCAGCGCATAAGTCGGCGCGAGCACGCTGATGAGTTCGACATCCGGCAGATACGTCTCGCTGCCCACGCCGACGGTGAAAATGGGAACCTCCTTCCGCGCGAGCGCCGTCGCGGGCGTCTGCGGGCTGAGGTTCGGCTCCTTGCCGAGATTGTGGTCGCCATCGGTCAGCAAGATGACTGCGCGGAGATCGGTGTGTTGCTTGAGTGCGCGATCCAGCGGGTCGGCGATGTCCGTGCCGATTTGCGTCTCCGGATCAAGGCCTTTCACGTCCGCCGGCGGCGTCGCGAACGGCTCAACCGTCACCGCGTAACGCTTTTCGAGCGGCGCCCAGAATTTCGCATCCACCTGTTCCTTCACCCAAGCCGCGCGCGCCGTCGTCTGGCGGTCGCCGGTGAGATGATCCTTCGTGTTCATGCTGCCCGAGCCGTCCCAAAGCACGACCACACGCGGCTGCTCGGTGTGCTTGGAAATCACGACGCGCTCCGGCCGCAGCAACGTCGCCGCCACCGCGCCCGCGATGAGCAGCCGCAGCAAATGCAGCGCAACATGCGCCCCATCCCGCCCCTCGCGCTTCAGCGAGCGGAAGAAAAACCACACGCTCGCGAGCATGAATGCGCCCGCCACGCCAAGCGCCCAAGGGGAGGTGTTGATATGCCAGCCTTCGGTCATGGTGAAGTTCGGAGAGCAGCGTATGAGTGCCGCGAGGCCTTGGAGTGCGGGGGCTTGACCCCGCTTTGGCTTTCCGCGCGGGCAGCGTGCAGCGTCGAACCGACCTCCACCATTGCGAACGATGTGCGCGGGGTGGCGCGCGCGCTACCCGATGCACGCCGCTCGTCTTCACTGCGGTTGCTCAATGCTCGTGGGCGCTCGCCGAGGAAAGCCAAAGCGCCGTCAAGCCGGCGCACTCCAAATGCTGGCGCCACGATCAATGCCCCTTTCATACACCCACCTCCTCTTTTCTCGCCGCCACCGGCACGCGCGGCTTTGGCTTTTGCGGGATGAGGGTTTTGCTCGTCGCCAGCAGCATTTCGAAAATCATGAAGACCATCGTCGCGATGATCATCGCGGGCCAGATTTCGCTTTGCAGGCCGTCGGGATTTCTTTCGGCGGCCTTGGTGAGCACTTCGACCTTCACGTTTGGCAGCAGCTTCTTCACAGCGGCCGCGTCGAGGTAATCGGAGTCGTCCTCGGCTTCGGGGCGGTTCAGCGCGATGAGGCGGCCCGCGTTTTTAAAAATGCCAGCGTGCCAGCGCGGATCGCGGCGCTCGGTGGTTTCGAGCGCGGTCCAAAATTCGCCCTCGGCGGGTTTCCATTCGCCGGCAGTGGCCATTGCGGGTGGAACGAGCCGGGCGCCGCCTTGCGTGAGCAGACGCTGCATCATCGGCAGCAGCACGAAGCCCTCGCCAAATGTACCCCATTCCGCATCCGGCGACGCAGCGCAGGCGACGATGCGGCCTGCGCCGAGCGTCTGCGCGACGAGGAACGGCTGGCCGTCGGCAAACAGCGCGTGGACATGCGCGTTGTCGCCGATGCGCGCGAGCTGGCGGCGCGTGAGTTCCATGCGGGCGAGCGGGAGCGATGCGCCGTTGTCGGTCCGCGCAAGCGGGCCATCGAGTTCGTCCCAGCTCGAAATCCGGAACGGCTCCTTCGCATTCTCCGCGGCGCTCCACGTGATGCCGAGCGGGCCGTTCCCGCTGTCGCCGCCGGCAGGGAATGCCAGTAGCACACCGCCCCCCTCGACGAATGCCTGCAATTGCTTCGCCACCATGTCGCCCGGCGCCGCGCCCTGCCACACGATGAGCGCCGCGTTTTTCCATTTGATATCGGCGGCGCGCGCGGGCGCGACGACCTCGGCGGTGCGGTCGGTGCGCGTCTTGTCCGGCGCGGCGGCGGCGGCGAAACGGCGCGCGGCGGGCAACTCGCTCACGATGGCCGCGTGCAGCGGCGTCGGCGCGCGGTAGGTGAAATATGCGACGTTGTCCGCGAGGTTGTCATCGGCGGGCAGCTCGAACTTTCCCCAGCCACCGCCCTCGGGCAGCTTCGCGATTTCCGTCTTCACCGTCTCGCGGCGCACGGGCGAATTGAGCACGAGATCGCTCTGGCTCGTCGCGCCGTCGCGCGTGGTCTTCAGCGGGAAAGTGCCCGTCGCGCCGCCAGATTTCGTCTCGAGTGAAATCGCGAGCGTGCCCTTCTCCGGTGCGGCTTTCGATGGGCGGAACTCCGCGGTCTTCACTGCGATCCCGAGGTTCGTGCCCGGCGCGGACGACAGATCGAGCACGCGCACATGCATATCCTGCGGCAGCCCGGCGAAGCGCGCGGCGATGTCCTGCCACTCGGCGCTCTCGTTGCGCCAGTTCGAAGATTGCAGATCGCTCGCGAGCCACAGTTCGGCGCTGCCGGGCTTGTTCTTGATGAGATACTCCAGCCCCGCGCGGAACATCGCCGGGATGTCCGCCGCGGAGTCCGTCGCCTCACCCATCTGCATCGTGCCCAGCGTGGCAGTGTCAGCGATTTCGAGTGGCGAGCGCAGCACATTTTCAATGAGCACGAACCGGCTGCCCGGCGATGTCTTCCCCGCCGCAGCGAGCAGCTTCTGCGCGTGGGCGAGTTTCGTCTCCTGGCGATCTGCTCCAGCCTTCGACTGCATCGTGGCCGAGCGATCCAGCAACACGATGACGACCTCCGGCGCACCACCCGCGGCCTTGCCGATCCAGCCCCCGACCTGCGGCCGCATCATCGCCCAGATGAGGAAAAGGATCGCCAGCGCGCGGAACAAGAGCAGCAAGTACTGCCGCAGCTTCGCGCGGCGGGTGGCGGCCTTGTTCGCCTTCAGCAGGAAGTACATCGCCGCCCACTGCACCGTCTTGTAACGGAGCCGATTCAGCATGTGGATGATGATCGGCAGCAGCGCGAGCAGCAGTAGCCAGAGGGTCCAGTTGTTGAGATACGTCACTGCGAGGCCTCCTTTCCAAGGGCAGCGTCGAGAGTGCCGCGAGGCTTTGGAGTGCGGGGGCTTGACCCCGCTTTGGCTTTGCGGGCGGGAAACGTGCGAATGTCGAACGACGTCGCGCGCGAAAGTGCTTTCAACGATTGCCCGACACTCCACGCCCTCTCCGCAGAAAGCGAAAGCGCCGTCGAGACGGCGCACTCCAAAGGCTGTCGCCACTCACGCGCACCCTCTGCGATTCGGAATTCATCGAGATTCATTTTCATCTGCCTCCCTTCTTCGACTGCCGGATTCTCGCCAGCATGAATTGCGTCAGCACTCCCTCGAAACTCTCGTCGAGATACGTCATCCGGTAGTCCACGCGATGCTGCGCGCAGCCATGCTTCAGCGTGGCGAGGTAATTATCCACCGCCTCGCGATACGCCTCGCGCACCACGGTCGGGTCGGTGATGAGGTCGCTGCCAGTTTCCATGTCCACGAACCGCACGGGGCGCGTGAAATCGAAGTCGTATTCCTGCCGGTCGAGCAGGTGGAAGACGGCGAGGTCGTGTTTGTAAAAACGGAGGTGCTTCATCGCATCGAGCAATTCGCCGGGGTCTGCGAAGAGGTCGCTGATGATCACCACCAGCGCCCGCCCGCGCACGCGCTCGGCGAAGTCGTGCAGCGTCTGCACGATGTTCGCCTCCCCCGATGGCTTCGCGTCGGCGAGCAGCTTGTAGAGCTGGCGCAAATGCGACGCCGTGTGCCGCGGCGGGAGATCCACCGACTTCGCCGAAAAGGCCGTCAGCCCCACGGCGTCGCCCTGATGCACGAGCAAATGTGCGAGTGTCCCGGCGAGCCTGCGCGCGTAATCGAAGCGCGTGCCGCCATCGGGCTGCGACGTGTATTTCATCGAGGCCGAGGTATCCACGACGAGGTAGCAGCGGAGGTTCGTATCGGCCTCGAATTCGCGGATGAAGTATTTGTCCGTCCGGGCAAAGACGCGCCAGTCGAGGAACTTCAGGTCATCGCCGGGGGCATACTTGCGATACTCGGCAAACTCGACACTCGCCCCGCGCGTGGCCGACCGGTGCAGGCCGGTGACGCTGCCGAGCATGGGCACGCGCGCCGCCAGTTGCAGGCGGGAAAGGCGGGCGATGACGGCTTGGTCGAGGAAGTCCATTAGGGCGAATGACGAAAACTGTCCGCCCCAAAAGCCGCACCCGGAGTGCCGCGAGGCTTTGGAGTGCGGGGGCTTGACCCCGCTTTGGCTTTGCGAGCGGGAGATATGCGAATGTCGGGCGATGCGGCGCGCACGAGTGGTTGCAGCGTTTGTCCGACGCTCCACGCGCCCTCCGTTGAAAGGAAAAGCGGGGTCAAGCCCCCGCACTCCAAAGGCTGGCGCCACTCACGCGGGCCTTCGCCAAACGAGCAGCAACAGACGCACGTTCGCAAAGCCGCGTCCTGAGTGCCGCGAGGCTTTGGAACCAAAGGCTGGCGCCACGCTCGGCGAACCCATAGAAAGCGCGCATGTCCTCCACCACGATCAACTGGCCGCACGCGCCGCCGCATCGGCTTGGGGTGCGGGGCACCTATTTCCTGACGTGCGGGACTTACCTCAAAGCGCAGCGTTTTCGTGGAGCGGAGCGGTTGAGGTTTCTCCACGGGCAACTGCTCGCGCTGGCGGAGAAATACGGATGGGCGCTGGAGGCGTGGGCGGTGTTCTCGAATCACATCCACTTCATCGGCAAATCGCCCGAGGGCGCGACGGATGCGGGCAGCCTGTCCTCGTTCATGTCCGAGTTGCACACGAGCACCGGGAAGTTCGTGAATGATCTCGACGGCACGCCCGGACGCGCGAACTGGCACAGCTACCGCGAGACGCTGCTGACGTTCGAACGCAGCTACTTCACCCGGCTCAATTACGTGCATCAAAATCCTGTGAAGCACGGCCTCGTGCCCGTCGCGAATCAGTATCCGTGGTGCTCCGCGGCGTGGTTCGAGTCCGGCGCGAATCCCGGGCAGGTGAAAACGATCTACTCGTTCAAGACCGACCGCGTGCAGGTCTATGACGAGTATCAACCCGATGCGTCGTGGTAAGTGCCGCGAGGCTTTGGAGTGCGGGGGCTTGACCCCGCTTTTCCTTTCGGCGGAAGCAGCGTGGAGCATCGGATAATCGCCGCGCGGAGATTGATGCCCGCCCATTGTGCCTGCTACATCGCCCGACATCCGGGCGTCCCCCGCGTGGAAAACCAAAGCGGGGTCAAGCCCCCGCACTCCAAAGGCTGGCGCCACATTCGTGAGGGCCTTTTCCATTCCTACCCCTCCGTCTCCTTCATCACCCGCCGGATGATCTCCGCGCTGTCCACGCCTTCGCTCTCGGCGTGGAAGTTGACCAGGATGCGGTGGGCGAGCACTGGCTCGGCGATGGCGTGGACGTCTTCGAGGCGGGCGAGGTAGCTGCCTTGCAGGACGGCGCGCGCTTTTGCACCGAGGACGAGATACTGCACGGCGCGCGGGCCGGGGCCCCACATGACCCACTTTTTCACCCACTCGGGCGCTTCCGCGCCGCCGGGGCGGCATTTGCGGACGAGCTTCACCACGTACTCATAGACGTGCTCCGGCACGGGGACGCGGCGGACGACATCCTGGAAGCGCAGGATGTCCTCGCCGTTCAGCAATTTCGCGAGGGATGGAACACTGCTGCCCGTGGTGGCTTTCGCGATCTGCAACTCTTCCGCGGCGCTCGGGTAGCCGACGTTGATGAGAAACATGAAGCGGTCGAGCTGCGCCTCGGGGAGCGGGTAGGTGCCTTCCTGCTCGATGGGGTTTTGCGTGGCGAGGACGAAGAAGGGCTTATCGAGAACGAAGCGGTGTTTGCCGGCGCTGACGACCATCTCCTGCATCGCCTGCAGGAGCGCGGCCTGTGTCTTGGGAGGTGTGCGGTTGATTTCGTCGGCGAGCACGATGTTTGCAAAGACCGGCCCTTTGATGAACTCGAACGCGCGTCGCCCGCCCTCGCCATCCTGCAAAATCTCGGTGCCCGTGATGTCGGACGGCATCAAGTCTGGCGTGAACTGGATGCGGCTGAACGTGAGGTTCATCACATCCGCGAGAGAGTGAATGAGCAGCGTCTTCGCGAGGCCGGGCACGCCCATGAGGAGCGCGTGGCCGCGGGCGAAGATGCAGGTCAGCAATTTTTCGACGACGTGATCCTGGCCGATGATGACCTTGGCGATTTCCGAGCGGAGCTGGCCGTAGAGTGTGCGGAGTTGATCAATGGCTTGGACGTCTGCTTCGCTGGTTGTGGAAACCGGGGTGGTGGTCATGTGTGGTGTTGGTTATGCGGTGGGCCGTAAGACAGCGGGTGACGACTCGAAGTTCACGCGCTATTTTGTAAAAAAGCAGTTACCAGGATTTTGCAACGCATCGGTTTCCTGCCATCGTCTGTTGCGCGTAATCCGCATGCGCTGGCCTCTCGATGGGGATGAGGTAGGAGGGCAAATCGCACGAGGCAAGAACTCACCGCAAGAATGTGCTTTGCGACAGCTCCTGCTCCCGCGGGAATTTTCCGAGTGGGTGAATTCCATTGAGATCGAGGCTCGTGCCGGGCTGTGTCGCCGGGGTTGCCGGGGGCTTTGCCAGAAATATCGCGGTCTGAATGGGCATGATGCCTGCTTTTTCGGGGAAAATAATCCCGTCAACCAATCTGCCGGGCGATTTTACCATTGATGTCCCAAGGCGCAAAAATCTCGACCTTTCCCATCCGCATTGAGCGGCCTTTCCCGCCCGTTGAGCGGGTGGATGCTGCCGGGAGGGGCGCAACGGATCCGGAAATGGATCCAACCCGTGAGATTCGAAATTTAATTGATCAGCTTCAATTGACGGTGCGGGAGTCACAGGTTCAGCAGAAGATGGCGGAGGAGGAGCGGGATCAGCTTCAGGAGCAGCTTGCTGCGGCACAGACGGAACTCGCCGCGGTGGATGCGGTGGAGCGGAGGATTGTGTCGCTGGAGCATGAGAGGGATGCGCTCGCCGCGCAGCAGAGTTCATACGGAGAGATGCTGGCGGATTTGAAGATGAAGCTTGAAGTCACGGAACATCAGCGCCGCGAAGCGCTGAAGCAGCGTGACGAGTCCTCGCGGCTATTCGCGGATTCCCAAAAAACCATTGATGATGTGATCCGCGCGCGGGACGAGGCGCTCAAAAAGCAGAACGCGCTGTCCCACCAGCGGAATGTGGCGAACAAGGAGCGAGACGAGCTTGCCGCGAATGCGAAGGAACTCAGCGGTCTGCTCGCCGAGGCGCAGAAGGCCCTTGTGGATGCGAGGAAAGGCGTGGGTGGGGCGAAGAAAGCAGACGCAGACATCCAGCAACAGATCGGCTCGCTGCGCCTCGCGCGCGACCATGCGGCGGCACAAGCGTTGGAGCTGAAGGCCCGGATTGCGGCGTTGGAGGACGAGCTTGCCGCGGCCAGCTACGAGAGGGAGAGCGCGGCAAAGGACGCGGCAAAGGCGATCGCGGAGCTGAATGCGTTGCGGCAGTCGCGGGAGGGGGCCGCAGGCGAGCAGGCAATACACGCGGAGCAATTGGCGGACTTGGGGGCGCAGGTGGAATCCCTCCGCAAACAGCACGCGGAGGCGCTCGCGGAGCGTGATGCCCAGGCGAAAGCCGTGGCGGAGCTTTCCGGGACGGTATTCGAGCTGAAAAAGCGGAACGCGAGTTTGAAGAAGCGGACCACCAGCTTCGCAAAGGCGGGCCATGAGTCCGCGGAGAAGATCAAGGAGCTTCGCCTGGATGCGGAACGGCGGGCCAGTGAGATCGAAGGGCTGCGCGCGGAACTCACGGATGTCTTCCGTGCGATGGAAGCCACGCGCCAGAAGTCTGACGAGCGTGATGCGGAGGTCGAGGAGCTACGTGCGAAGCTTACGGACGCTGAGAACAACGGTTTGTTGCTTGTGGTGCAGGAGGAGATGCGCATGGCGACCGAGGAACGTGACAACGCGCTGCGGTCACTGGAGGAGGCGCGGAAGGAGATCAGGGAGAGTGCTGCGATGGAGAAGAATTTTGAAAAAACGCGCGTCCAGATGATCGAAGTCACTGCGCAGCTTCAAACTGCGCAGCATCAAATCCGTGAGTTGGGCGCGAGCCTTGCCGAGGCGCGCTTGCAAGTCCGGATGAATCGTGCGCCCGCAGCGGTCGCGGCACCTGTCGCCCGTTCAGCGGCGGAGAAGACCCCGACGAGCGCGATCGGCACCATGGAGGACTGCTTTCAGCGGCTCAGCCTGACACCGACGGATGTCAGCCTGCTCTGCGAATTGCATTCGCACGTGCAGTGTTTTGCCCAGGGTGCCGCTGCTGCCGCCCAGCGCGCGGTGTATCGGATCGCTGTCGCATTCGGAGTGTTGCTCAAGGCGCTGGTGGATGCTCCCGGCGGACTGACGGGCGGGATGCTGAAAACCATCGGGAAGACCATCGGCTCGCTGGACATCATTTCAAAAGTAAGTGATGCCGACACCCGTGTCCGGCTGGAGCAATTGCGGGCGTTCGTGGTTGATGACGATGAGGCTGCGGGCGAGCTGATCGCGAGCGCGCTTGCTGCTGCGGGCATGGCAGTTCACACCACAAGCCACGCGGGCACGGCAGTCGCCGAACTCGAGGGAACCACCTACGATTTCGTGCTCCTGGACATCCGGATGCCTGAAAGCACGGGATTCGAGCTATGCACCCGCATTCGAAAAATGGCGCTCCACGCTCAGACTCCCATCGCGTTCATCAGCGGGGATGCATCCGCAGAGAATCTGGCGGAGGCTGCGCGTTGCGGAGGCGGTGATGTGATCGCCAAGCCCGCGATGCCGGCGGAGATCGGCCTGCGCTCGCTCATTTCCATCGCAAAGGCCCAGCTCCAGATTGCGTGATTGCCGCGGAGCCCCGCCTGCGGCAGTGATCCCGGGATGAAACGCGCCGTTTTTCTCGTTCTCGCCTCCGCAGCAGCCGCACAGGCTGAACTCAAGTGGGAGCACACATCGCATCATTTCGTGTATGAACAGGGGAGGGAAGTCATGCGCCACGAGTTCACATACGCGAATGCCGGCAAGACGACGCTTCGTGTGACGGCGATCAAGAGCGGCTGCGTCTGCTGCACGGCGGCCAGCGCCACGCGCAAAATCGTCGCCCCGGGGGAGAAGGGTGCGGTGGTCATGCGCGTGGATGTGCGCGGAAAGGATCTGCCGCTCGCGAAGCCTGTGATTGTCATGACCGACGACGGAAGGAGCACCCCGCTCGTCATCCATGTGGACACAGTGGACGGCAAGCCTGTGAAGGTTCGGCGGCGGTGAAGGGATGAGCGCGCGCCCGGCTACGCAAGCAGATCCTTGATGGCGTGCCCATGCACGTCCGTCAGCCTGCGCTCGATGCCGGTGTGGTAAAAGCTGAGCCGCTCGTGGTTGAGGCCGAGCAAGTGCAGGATCGTCGCGTGGAAGTCGTACACCGTCGCGACGTTTTCCACCGCCTTGTAACCGAACTCATCCGTCGCGCCGTAGCTGAAGCCGTGCTTCACGCCCGCTCCGGCGAGCCATGCGGTGAAGCCGCCGGGATTGTGGTCGCGGCCGCTCGCGCCCTTTTGGAAAGTGGGCATCCGCCCAAACTCCGTGCACCACACCACGAGCGTGTCATTGAGCAGGCCGCGCTGTTTGAGATCCGCGAGGAGTGCGGCGGTGGGCTGATCCATCACCTCCCCGTGCTTCACATATTGTTGCTGGAGCACCTTGTGGCCGTCCCAATTGCTCACGCCTTCCCCGCCGGTCTGGTACGCCCCGTTGAAAAGCTGCACAAAGCGCACGCCTTTCTCGATGAGCCGCCGCGCCAGGATGCAGTTTTTCGCGTACGCGGCCTTCGTCTTCTTCGTGGCGTCACCCGTCTGGTCCGCGCCGTACATCTTCAAAATGTGCGCGGGCTCCGTGGAGATGTCGGCTACCTCGGGCACGGAGAGCTGCATGCGCGCGGCGAGTTCGTAGCTGGAGATGCGCGCGGCGAGTTCCGTGTCGCCGGGGAAGCGTTCAAGGTGATGCCGGTTCAGCCCGATGATGAACTCGCGCGTCGCCTTGTCTGTCGCTGGCGTGAAGGCCGATGGACGAGAGAGATTGCGGAGCGGATTCGTCGCATTGAAATCGGTGCCTTGGAACGCCGCTGGCAAAAAGCCGGCGCCCCAGAAATTCCCCGCCGACTGCGGGGCGCCGCGCGGGTCGGGGATCGCCACATACGCGGGCAGTGTGTCATTCTCGCTGCCGAGCGCGTACGTCGTCCAGGATCCCATGCTCGGGAATCCGTCGAGCGTGAAACCCGTCGCCATGAAGCTCTCGCCCGGGCCGTGCGTGTTCGTTTTTCCCGTGAGCGAATGGATGAAGCACATGTCGTCCACGAGCGCGCCGAGCTTCGGAACGAGGTCCGAAACCATCTTCCCGGTCTTTCCATAAGGACGGAATTCCCACGGGCTCCTGGTGAGATTTCCCTGCGCGCCCTGGAACGTGATGATCTTTTCGCCGCCCGGCATGGGCTGCCCGTGGCGTTTGATCAGCTCGGGCTTGAAATCAAACGTGTCCACCTGGCTCACCGCCCCGGAGCAAAAAATCATCAGCACGCGCTTCGCCTTCGGCGCGAAATGCGGCTCGCGCGGCGCGTTCGGATTTGCCGGGTTGATTTGCGGACGAATCGGAGCACCCGCACCGAGCGCGCGATCCCGCGCAAGCAGGTGGGCGAGCGCGATCCCGCCGAGACCGGTGGCGGTGTGTGAGAGAAAACTGCGGCGGTTTAGGAATGGGTGCATGGCGTCAAAAGACGAAAAGGAACTCGCTCGTGTTGAACATGGCCCGGGCGAAGGACTGGAGGCCGTGCTCGCGGATCATCCCGGCAGATTTGCGCTGCTCGCCGGCATCGGGAACGCGGGAATTGATCAGCCGGAAGGCGAGAGTCGCCTGCGCTTCAGGCGACGGCCCGGCCTCGGCTGCCAGGCGCTTTGCGAGTAGTTCACCTTGGTGGAGTACGAAGGTGCTGTTGAATAGATTAAGCGCCTGCAGCGGCGTGTTCGAGCGGCTGCGCTTCGGCATCACGCTGCCGCCATCCGGGCAATCGAACGAGCCGAAGACGCTGTCGGTCGTCTGCCGGATGCGGAACTGATAAACCATGCGCCTGAACTCGACTGGCGTGTATTTCTCCTTCGCAAAATAGTGCATCACGTTCTCCTCGACCACGTCCATGAGGTAGAAGCCCGGGCCCCCCATTTTCAGATCGAGCGCGCCCGAGACAGCGAGCATCGAGTCGCGGATCGCCTCCGCCTCAAGCCGCCGCGGCGTGTAGCGCCACAGCAGGCGTCCGTCGGCGTCCACCTTTTCCGCATCCGCTCGGGGAGCCGAGCTTTGCTGGAATGCCGCGGAGAGCAGCACGAGGCGCTGGATGTGTTTGATGGACCAG
The DNA here is from genome assembly GCA_945861385.1 of Prosthecobacter debontii. Lineage (GTDB taxonomy): Bacteria > Verrucomicrobiota > Verrucomicrobiia > Chthoniobacterales > Chthoniobacteraceae > SXWH01. Next base: position 35,801 of record CAMAUI010000004.1, on the reverse strand, counting down.
CCGCCGCGCACAAATTCATCCGCGAGCCAGTCCAGCAGTTCCGGATGCGTCGGTCGCGAGCCGTTCGCGCCGAAGTCGCTCGGCGTGTCCACGATTCCCGCGCCGAAGGTGTAATGCCACAGGCGGTTCACCATCACGCGGGCGGTGAGCGGATTTTGCGGGCTGGCGATCCATTCCGCCAGCCGCACGCGGCGTTTCTGCTCCGGCTCCTCGACGGCCATGCCGAGCGTTCCGAGCACCGTGAGTGCGTCGGGCGCGACGACCTCGCGCTTTTGCATCGGCTCGCCGCGATACAGCCGGTGCGTTTTCCCCGGCTGGGAAAATGTGCCCACCCATCCGTTCTGCGAATTGCTGAGTCGGGCGATGCGCTTCTGCACAGTGACGAGGGCGGCCTGCGCTTTGCGCGCGGCGTCGGCATCAGCGGGCGGGAGCCTGGCGAGGAAAGCGTTTCCGTTGCTCGCGCCGTTGAACGGCTCGCGATCTTCGGAGCCGCAGAGCTTCGTCCATCTTCCCGGCCCGGTCGCGGCCTCGATGGTGTACTGCGTCGCAAGGCGATCCTTGAAAACGCCATTCCGCGCGCGGCCCCAGACGATGCGGGCGATGCGCGCGCTCGCGGGGAAATCAATCTGCACCCAGCCCTTGCCCGCCGTGTTGGAAATCCAACTGCGCTCGTTGTCGAACTTCCCGTCATTGATGTGCTCCAGCCTGTGAATCTCGGAGCCGGGATACGTGCCGGAGGCCGACGGCTTGCCGCCGAGCGCCACGTTTTTCCCCGCCGTGTCGAAGACTTCCAGTTCGTCTATGCACGGCTCCACGCTGTTCGTCGCAGTGATGGTGAAGCGTACCGCCACAGCCTCCACGGGCGCGAATGCCTCCTCGTTCCGCATCGCATTCACCGGCGGGCGCAGCGCCTTCGTGCCCGCCGCGACTGCCGCCTTTTTCCGGAAGTCTTCCACTTTCCCCACGAGCGCGACCTCCTCCACACGCGCCGCCTCGAGTTCTTTTCCCGTCGCCCCGCCGAGCGTCTTGCGCATGGGGCGCTCGCCGTGGTTCACGCCCGCGAACACCGCCTGCATCGCGTAGTAATCCTTTTGCAGCACGGGGTCGAACTTGTGGTTGTGGCATCGCGCGCAGCCCATCGTGATGCCGAGAAAGGCCGTGCCCGTCGTGTTCACCATGTCCGCCAGCTCGTCCTGCCGCTGCATCAGCGTGAGATTCACATCCGGGCTTTTCACGATGTCGTACGGCCCGGCCACGAGGAACCCCGTTGCAGCGTCCGCGCCCATCGCATCGCCGGCGAGCTGCTCCTTGATGAAGCGGTCATACGGCTTGTCCGAATTGAACGACTCGACGATCCAGTCGCGATAGTGATACGCCGACTTGCGCTCGCGATTCGTCTCGAAGCCATTGCTGTCCGCGTACCGCGCGACGTCCATCCAGTGCCGCGCCCAGCGCTCCCCGAACCGCGGCGATGCCAGCACCGCATCCACCAGCCGCGCATACGCATCGGGCCGCGGGTCCTTTTCAAAAGCGAGCACCTCATCCGGTGTCGGCGGCATCCCGTGCATCACCAGGAAAAGGCGCCGGATCAGCGTCGCCTTGTCCGCCAGGGGCGAGGGCGCCAGGCCCTTCTCGCGCAGCTTCGCATTTACAAACTCATCAATCCCCGCACCCGCCGGGCGCTTCACCGGCTGGAACGACCAATGGCTCGTCGTCAGCTTCAGCGAAGCCCGGGCGGCATCCGCGCCAGGCATCGCCGCGCCGGCATCCATCCACGCCCGCAGCGTGGCGATCTGCCCTGCCGTCAGACGGTCGCCTTTCGGTGGCATCGCGTCCTTCCTGTTTTCCGCCGTCACGCGCTTGATGAGGTAGCTCTCCGCGCTGATGCCCGGCACGATCAGCGGCTCGCCGGACTCACCGCCACGCAAAATCCCCACGACCGAATCCAGCCGCAACGCGCTCTTCTGCTTTTCCCCGCCGTGACAATCGAAGCAATGATCCTCCAAAATCGGCAGCACATCCCTCGTGAAATCCACCGCCACCGCACCCGCCAGCAGGCAGGTGAAAATGACAGCCGGGCAAAGCGAGACCGCCTGCAAGGCAAATGACGAATGACGAATGACGAAACGCATTTTCAGGTAAACCCTGCACGGCAAAGAATGTGAGATCATTCCCCGTCCGGCGAAGTGAAAAAACCAAGCCGGGACGATCCAGTTGAAGCAAGCCAGGCGTCCCGCCTGCCAGGCTGACATTCCGCGCAAAAGCCGCGCATGAGTGCCGCGAGGCTTTGGAGTGCGGTGGCTTGACACCGCTTTTCCTCCCGGCGCAAGCGGCTCGATGAGTAAGAGGAAGGCGATGCGCCAATTTGCCTGTGCCGGTTTGCGCAAGCCCTACATTTACTCCCGTGGAAGGAAAAGCGGTGTCAAGCCACCGCACTCCAAAGCCTGGCGGCACATTGATGTGCTCCCGGGCGATATTCGGGAGCGCCGGGCTTGCCAAGAGACAGTTCTCTGGCACCGTCCGGCCAGAACTTCCGAAACAAACTCATGCACGCGCTCCGCACCTTGATCACTCCGCTGGCCCTCTCTTTTGCATTCTCGATGCCGCTGGGCGCGGCGAATGACTTCGATTTTACGAAGATCGCGCCGAAGGTGACGCAAAACGTGGGGGAGCTTCTCGAGCGCGCCCATTACAGCCGGCGAAAACTCGATGACGGGCTGTCGAGGCAGTTGCTGAAGAACTTGATCGAGCGCCTCGATTACAACCATCTTTTCTTCACACAGAAGGACGTGGATGACTTCAGCGCCAAGTATGCGCTCGCGCTCGACGAGGCAATCGTCGCGGGCAACACGGATGTGGCAACCGAGGTATTCCGAGTGTTTCGCAAGCGGGTTGAGGATCGTGTGGCGAAGGTGAAAGAGGCGTTGAAAGTGGAATTCAAGTTCGAAGGCACCCAGACGGCGGAACTCAACCGGCAGAAATCCCCATGGCCCAAGGACGAGGCCGCTGCTGACGACATTTGGAAAAAGCGCATCGAGGGCGAGATGCTCGACCGGACGCTCATGGAGGACAAAGTCGAACCGCCGGTGAAGGTGATCACCCGGCGCTACGATCAACTGTTGCGCGGCATTCACGAGCAGAGCGACGAGGATGTCCTCGCGATGTATCTCAGTGTGCTCTCGGAAACCTACGACCCTCACTCGGAGTACATGAGCCGCACGCAGCTCGATAACTTCAACATCAACATGAGCCTCGCGCTCATCGGCATCGGGGCGGTGCTGACCACGGAGGACGGCTACGCAAAAATCCGCGAACTCGTGCCCGGCGGCCCGGCGGCGACCGATGGACGGCTGAAGGAAGGTGACCGCGTTTCCGCAGTCGCGCAGGGTGATGGGGACTTCGTGGAAACCGTGGACATGAAGCTCGACAAGGTGGTCGAGATGATCCGCGGGAAGGAGAATACCGTCGTCCGGCTTCGCGTCATTCCCACGACGGCCACCGATCCCTCCGAGCGCAAAGTAGTCGAGATCACCCGGCAAAAAGTGAAACTCAAGGAACAGGAGGCGAAGGCTGAGATCATCGAGAACAAACTCCCGGATGGCACCACCCAGCGGCTCGGCTGGATCGTACTGCCATCTTTTTACGCGGACATGCAGCGCAGTGGCGCAGCGGGCGCGAAGAGCACGACCAAGGATGTCCGTATCCTCCTCGAGAGATTGAAGAAAGAGGGCATCCAGGGCCTCGTCATGGATCTGCGGCGCAATGGCGGCGGCTCACTCGAGGAAGCCGTCAACCTCACCGGCCTCTTCATTAAAAAAGGCCCCGTCGTCATCGCCAAGGACAGCAATGACCGCCGGAACATCCTCCGCGACAAGGATGCCTCGGTGATCTACGAAGGCCCGATGATCGTGCTGACCAACAAGCTCAGCGCCTCGGCGAGTGAGATTTTCGCGGCAGCATTGCAGGACTACGGGCGCGCGGTCGTCGTTGGCGATTCGAGCACGTTCGGCAAGGGCACGGTTCAGACCATGGTGGAACTCGGAAACATCATCCCTCTTTCACTCAGCGGAAAGCGCACGGGCAACGAAGCAGGCGCGCTGAAGCTGACCATCCAGAAATTCTACCGCGTCTCCGGCGGCTCGACGCAGCTAAAGGGAGTGATCTCCGATATCAAGCTCCCGTCCTTGTGGGATCAGGCGGATATCGGCGAAGGCGCCCTCAAAGGCCCGATGCCTTTCGACACGATCGAAGCCGCCCCGATTGAAAAGTTTGAGAAGGATCTTTTCATGGATCAGCTCAAACTGCGGTCAGCCACCCGCATCGCCCAAGACCCCGAATTCAAGTGGATCAACGAGGACATCGGACGTTCAAAGAAGCGGATTTCTGAAAACAAAATCTCGCTCAATATCGCGAGTCGCAAGGCCGAGTTGGAAGAGGACAAGGCCCGCAAGAATCAGCGCAAGGATGAGCGGGCCAAGCATAAGGTCGCCGAGCCCAAACTTTTCGCAGTCACTCTCGACAACGCCGACAAGCCTGAGCTCGAACCGAAGGCGGCAGACAAGCCGGACAAAAAGACGGAGCCGAAGCCGGACGCGCCTCGGAAAAAGGATGACGATGACGATGACGACGACGTGCAAGCCCCGAGGGTTGATCCCATCCGCAACGAGACGATCAACATCCTCCGCGACCTGGTTGACATCACCCGCACCGCAACCGCGGCCACGAAGTAGTTTCCCGGCCCTGCGCGCCTACCGCGCAGCTTCCGCTGCAAACTGCAGCTCTGCGAGCCGCCGGTAGCTCCCGTCGCGTGCGATGAGTTCATCGTGGCTGCCGGCTTCGACCACCGCGCCGTCCTCGATCACGTAGATGCGGTCGCACTTCCGGATTGTCGCGAGACGGTGCGCGATCACGATGGCTGTGCGCCCGGAAAGCAGGGTGTCCAGCGCCTGCTGGATGAGCGCTTCGCCTTCGCTGTCGAGGGAACTGGTCGCCTCATCGAGCAGCAACAACGCGGGGTCGCGCAGGAATGCGCGGGCGATGGCGATGCGCTGGCGCTGCCCGCCGCTGAGTTTCACGCCGCGTTCGCCGACGAGCGTGCCGTAGCCCTCGGGGAAGCGCTCGATGAACTCAGCGCAATTCGCACGCCGGGCGGCGTTGCGAATCTCATCCTCCGTCGCGCCTGGGCGCCCGTATGCGATGTTATCGCGGATGCTTCCCCCAAAAAGCAGCACTTCCTGCGGCACGAGCGCCATCCGTGCGCGCAGGGCGCCGAGTTCGAGCGCACCGGCATCCTCGCCATCAATGAGAATGCGGCCGCTCCCAGGCTCATGAAAACGCAGCAGAAGCGAGACGATCGTGCTTTTCCCCGCGCCACTGGGCCCCACGAGCGCGATGCGCGCCCCTGGTTCCGCCTCGAGTGAAATGCCGCGGAGCACCGGCAGATCCGGGCGCGACGGATAGCGAAAATGAACATTCTCGAACACCACCCTCGCCGCCGGCCCCGGTCGCGCGGGCATTGCGCCGCCCGCGGTTTCCGGTGTCTCTGTGAGCAGCTCGCGCACACGCGCGGATGCGCCGCTGCATTTCTGCAGAGCGCTCATCACCTCGGCGATGGATGAGACGCCGCCGCCGATGAACAGCATGTAGAGCGTGAACTTCGTCAGCTCCCCGTGCGTAAGCTCGCCCGCCTGCATGAGCCGCGCGCCGTACCACAGCACGAGCACGATCGTGCCGAAGATGCCCACGATGATGAACGAAATCAGCGCCGCCCGGTAGCGCGCACCGCGAAGCACGGTCGCGCGGAAACCATCGAGCGCAGCACGATAGCGGCGCTCCTCGAACGGCTCGTTGCCGAACGCCTTCACGTTCGCGATGCCCTGCAGGGTCTCCTCCGCAATGGTGCCGGCCCCGGCGAGCTTGTCCTGCGCGGAACGCCAGATTTTCCGCACGTTGCGCCCGAAGAGAACCGCGATGCCGACGAACACGGGGAACGATCCGAGCATCAGCCCGGCCAGCTTCGGCGAAGTGAGGAAAATCGCGATCAGCCCGCCGAAGACCAGCATCCCCTGGCGGATCGCCTGCGGGATCGCGCTGCAATAAAAGTCCTCGATCACCGTCATGTCGCTCCCGAGCCGGCTGCTCAGTTCGCCCACGCGATGCTCGCCAAAAAAGCGCATCGGCAGCGAGATCAGCCGCGCGTAGAGCCGCTGGCGCAGGCTCGTCACCGCCCGCTGGCCTGTGGTGTGAAAAATCGTGCTGTAGAAAAATGTGAGCACCCCCTGCGCGACGAGCGTGCCGATGAGGATCAACGCGACGCTGTCCACATCCGGCTGCCAGCTTCCGGAGTGCGTGGTTTTCACACTCGGCAGCGCCGCATCCACGAGATTTCCCATCAGCCACGGGAACGCGAGGCCGAAGCCCATCGAAAGCACCTGCGCCGCCACCGCAAGGCGGAACGCACCACGCCAGGGCCGCAGCACGGCAAGCATTTCGCGGAAATCAGACCCTTTCTTTTCGGACATCGCCGCATGCTTTACCCACTCCGCGTGGCGGATGGCGAGCATGGCTGACGAGTCAGCGGCGCCCGCCTATTTTGCCCCGAAGCCGAAGAGCACCACCGGCACTGTGCGAAGCAGAATTTTCGCATCCAGCCAGAGCGACCAGTTGTCAATGTACTCGAGGTCCAGCTTCACCCATTGCTCGAAGCTGGTGATGTTGCTCCTGCCGCTGATCTGCCACAGGCAGGTGATTCCCGGCTTCATCGAGAGCCTGCGCCGCTGCGCCGTGGTCTCGAATTTCTCCACCTCATAGAGCGGCAGCGGACGCGGGCCGACGAGGCTCATGTCTCCGCGCAGGACGTTGAACAACTGCGGCCATTCGTCGAGCGATGTCTTGCGCAGGAACCTGCCGATGCGCGTTACGCGCGGATCCTTCTCCACCTTGAAAACAGGACCGCTCATCTGGTTCATGCGCTGTAGCTCGTCACGCTGCATTTCCGCATCCGTGACCATGGTGCGGAATTTGAACATCGTGAACGGACGCCCGTTCTTTCCTCCGCGCGCCTGCCGGAAAATCACAGGGCCGGGACCGCTCATGCGAACCGCCAGTGCCAGCAGAACGAAAAGCCACGAGAACAGCACCAGCGCCAACAGCGCGACGAAACGGTCGAACAGATGCTTGCACATCAGCGCCCACGAAACACTCGGTGCCGCGCGGAAAACGAGCATCGGCTTTGTGCCGAACGCGTCAAAATCCGGGCGGGCGATGCTTGTGCGGATGAAGTCCGCGCTCAACCACGCCTCGACGCCTTCGATCTCGCAGATGCCGATGTACTCCTGGAGCTGTGCAAGCTGGGTGTGGCCCCCGACAAAAATGACGCGCCCCACTGCGTGCTTGTGCAGTGATTCCGCAAGGTCGTCCGTGGTCCTTTCCTCCAAGTTCAGCTCATCCACGACCACCAGTTCCATCACCTGCTCGGCGGTGAACGACTCGCGGAATGCGCGGATGTCGGCGGCTGTCCCGGCGAGGATCACCGGCTCCCGCAGCGCGCCCGTCTTCACGCGCCGCCGGTAGCGTGCGATCGTTCCCCGTTCGCGCAGAAGAAGCAGGAGCGATGCAAAAACCGCGAACAGCGGCATCACCGCGCGGCTCTCGAGGTTCAGCTTCAGGAAGTAGGCGCAAAACGCGATGATGATGCCGAGCACCAGCGCGGCGCGCCCGAGTTGCGCGAGGCTTTTTCCGAACTCCTTTCGCGTCGGGTGCTCGTAGTATCCCTGGGCCTCCATGCAGATCGGGCCAAAGGGAACGAGCACGAACAGCAGCCACTGAAATTCCGTGAACGGCGCGATCGGCACGTCGAAAATCCCCCACCCATATCCCATGTAGCGGAAGGTGTGCGCACTCCAGAACGCGACGACCAGCAGGAGAGCGTCCGTGATCTGGAGGAATTGCAAATTGAGTTCCTGGCGGCGACCGAGCATTCTTTGTGAAGTGGAAAGACAAGACACCATAGCCAAGCGCCGCCCTCCGCGCGCGAGAAAATTCTCAGAATCTGCGATGAATCGCCGCAATGTGGCCGCCACGGCCCACACGACTGCCGGCCTCCGCATTGCATCCAGGCTGGAGGCGATGGACGTGGACGTTATCGAAATCCGCGCCGACGCGCTGCTGGGGGACGGGCTGACGGTGGATGAAATCGCCAACGCGATGGGCCGGATCGAGCTTCCGCTCCTGCTCACGGTGCGTCACCCGGCCGAGGGCGGGATCGGCGCGCTTTCGCTTTCGCGCCGGCGGGAAGTCTTCGATCGTCTCGCACCGTTTGCCGCGCTGATGGACATCGAGCTGCGCTCCGCAGCCGCGCTCGCGACGCTGATCACCGATGCGCGGGCGAACGGCGTTTGCATCGTGATTTCCGATCATCATTTCATTCGCACGCCCGCGCTCGCCGACCTACTCGACCGGCAGCGGCGGGCCGTCCATGCCGGGGCGGATATCTTCAAGCTCGCGACGCACACCCCCACGCCAAGGGAGCTTGCGCGGCTGCTCGAATTCATGGCGACACAGGCGCCGTGCCGGCATGCGGTGATGGGCATGGGCGAGTTCGGGCAGGTCTCGCGTCTTGCGCTCGCGAAGGCGGGCTCAGTGCTGAACTACGGCTACCTCGACGAACCGAACGCGACCGGCCAGTGGGAGGCGCGCGAGTTGCGCCAGCTCATCACCACGATCGAGGCCGCCAAAGCGTGACGCAAAGTTTTCACACGCCGTTATTGCGCAGCACGCTCGTTTCCCGTTAATCGCGCGCCCGAACAATGCAGCAACCTTGGGACATCCCCGCCGCCACTTCACTCTACAATATTGACCGTTGGGGCGCCGGCTATTTTCGGATCAACGACAAGGGCAACATCTGCGTATGCCCGACGCTGGATCCGGCCACGCCGATTGACATCATGGAACTCATCGCCGAGGCGCGTGAGCAGGGGCTGAAATTCCCGATGGTGCTCCGCTTCCAGGACCTGCTCCGCAATCGCGTGCAGACGATCAACCGCGCATTCTCCGAGGCCATCACGGAGTTCAAATACAAGGGCGTCTATCGCGGCGTGTTCCCGATCAAGGTGAACCAGCTCCAGGAGGTCGTGGAGGAAATCATGGACGCCGGCAGCGAGTTCAATTTCGGCATCGAGGCGGGCAGCAAGCCCGAACTTCTCGCGGCCCTCGCGATCCACCGCGACCCGGAGGCGCTCATCATCTGCAACGGATACAAGGACCCGTCATTCATCCAGAACGCCCTGCTCGGCCTCAAGCTCGGCAAACGCGTCATCCTCGTCGTGGAAAAAATCGAGGAGCTTCAGCAAATCCTCGCCGTCTCGCGCGAGATGGGCGTGGAGCCCTGGCTGGGCCTGCGCGTCCGCCTCGTCGCCAAGGGCGCCGGAAAGTGGGTGCTCAGCGGCGGGGAGAACGCGAAGTTCGGCCTCAGCACCGCCGAGCTGGTTGCCGCCAGCGAAACCCTCAAGGCCGCGGGGCTCGCCCACTGCCTCAAGCTCGTCCACTTCCACGTCGGCTCGCAGGTGCCCGACATCGGCACCGTCAAACGCGCGGTGCGCGAGGCGGCGCGGTTTTACACGAAGCTCTGCAAGCTCGGCCACGACATCACCTACCTCGACTGCGGCGGCGGCCTCGGCGTGGATTACGACGGCTCGCGCACCGCCTTCGACAGCTCCACCAACTACTCGCTCCAAGAATACGCCCGCGACGTCGTCTGGAACATCATGGAGGTCTGCGACGACGAGAAGGTCCCACACCCGACCGTCGTGACTGAAAGCGGGCGCGCCATCGTCGCGCACCACAGCGTCCTCGTCGTCGAGGCATTCGGCAGCATCGAAAAGGAACGCGCGACCGTGAGCATCGAGCCGCAGCCGGGCGACCCGAAGCTGGTCGGCGAAATGCTGGATCTCCGCCGCTCCCTCTCGAAGCAGAACCGCATGGAGACCTTGCACGACGCGCAGGAGCTCAAGGAAAAGGCGCTCTCGATGTTCGATCTCGGCCTCCTCGAGCTGGATGCGAAGGCGCGCATCGAGACGGTCTTCTGGCAGATCGCCCGCGAGGTCGTCACCCTCAGCGAAGGCATGCGCTTCATGCCCGACGAAATCCGCAACCTCGAGACCGCGCTCGCCGACCAGTACGTCTGCAATTTCTCCGTCTTTCAAAGCATGCTCGACCACTGGGCACTCGGGCAGTTGTTCCCGATCATGCCCGTGCATCACCTCGACAAGCAGCCCGACCGCCAGGCGATCCTCGTGGACATCACCTGCGATTCCGACGGCAAGGTGAGCAAGTTCATTGACCTCGATGACATGAAGGACACGCTCCCGCTCCACCGCCTCGTCCCCGGCGAGCCTTACTACATCGGCTTCTTCCTCATGGGCGCCTATCAGGACATCATGGGCGACTTCCACAACCTCTTCGGCCGCGTGAACGAAGCCCACGTCTTCCTCGATGCCGACGAGGAATGCGGCTGGTACATCGAGGAGACACTCGAAGGCAGCACCATCGCCAGCGTCCTCAGCATGACGCAGTGGGACGAAGCGGAACTCAACCGGCTCATGAAAGCGCAGGTGGATGCCGCCATCAAAAGCGACCGCATGAAGCCCGCCGAAGGCATCCGCCTGCTCAACAGCTACGAGCGCGACCTCAAGGGCTACACCTACCTGCACTTCAACGGCAACGGCCCGAGGGTGTGATTAAATGTGAGTCCGCGATTGCGAGGCGAAACCCGGCATTGTGCAAAGCGGTCGGCACCGAGTGTCCCGGAGGGAGGTAAGAAAATTGCGGTGGCGTAAGCCTGTGGGCTGGAGTTTCTACATTGTTCCGAACCGCAGAGCGGTTCCCCATGAATAGCCGGGGGTCTCAGACCCCCGGTAACGCGAGAGAGACGAATCTACCCCGGAGGGGTAGCCCCATGCAGCCTGCCCGTCCGCATAGTCATGCGGATGGTGATGGGTACGCGCACCCCGCATTGGGGAACCCCGGGGTTCAAATCGCGGACTCACATTCAATCACACCCACGGCCCGAAGTAGCCGGACAAAGCCCTTGCCAACCGCGCCCCATCCGCCGATATAGCCCGCCCGTTTTCAAGCCAGTGTAGCTCAGGGGTAGAGCAGACGATTCGTAATCGTCAGGTCAAGGGTTCGAATCCCTTCACTGGCTCCAGCTTCCTCCCGCCGACTGGTGCGGCGGATCATCTGCCAGCGTCCCCGCCCGCCACATTCCCGCTTCCTCATCCGCCCCGTGTGGGGTAAAGGGCGGGCGTCATGGGTTGGCAAACCGCATTGAAACGCTGGGTGCGCAAATGGTGCCTGTGCATCCTGCTCACCGTCGTGTTGGCGGCTGCCTACGCATTGCTCAAGTGGTGCCAGCACAACCAGGCCGCCGACATCCGCGAGGCGGTGGCGGCGGGGTTCCAGTGGCAGGAGAGACAGGATCCATTCGATGCGATGAGCGAGGACTGGCACAATGCGTTCCGCAAGGAGACGTGGACGAGCCACCGGCGACTCGATCTCGGGGAAGTCCCCGACCTCACGCCCTACCGTAGCCTGATCCACCGCCTCGATCCGACGATCCTGACCGCTGATGGATGTAAAAACGTGGACGCGCTGGAGGGGCTCACCGCGCTGCAAGTGCTCTGGCTCCACTATTGCCCCGGCCTGCAAAACGTGGACGGCATCAAGGGGCTCACCGCCCTGCAAGGGCTCCGACTCGCCAATTGCCCCGGCCTGCGGAACGTGGACGGCCTCAAGGGCCTCACCGCCCTGAAAGAGCTCTACCTCCGCGGTTGCCCCGGCATCCCTGCCGCGGCCCTGCGCGAGCTGGCTGCTGCGTTGCCGAACGCCACCATCCGCTTCCCCGACGGCACCCTCACCCCGCCGCCGTAGCGCGGGCTATTTGGGGCGCGCGGACGTGGAACGGGGCCGTTGCTCGGAACGCGCAACCCAGTCGCCGGCAGGATGCCGGCTGCTGCGGCCAGGATGGCCGCGCTCCCCCGATACTCGGCAGGGAGAACAGGCAATTGTTGCCTGCTGAGAGTCTTTGCCAGCGGTTGTCCCACCACGGCAAGTGACCGGCGGATATGGTCGGGCTGGCGGGATTCGAACCCGCGGCCTCTTCGTCCCGAACGAAGCGCTCTACCAAGCTGAGCCACAGCCCGCACTCAAGGAGCGGCGTATAAAGCGCAGCACTGCCGCGGGGTCAACGTATTCTTGCGGCTATTTTCCAGCACCGGCGGCAGGCGGAGGTGATTTTTTGAGCCTGGCCTTGATGGAATCAGCCTTGGATTCGAGCCACATCGCGCCGAGGTAGAGGATCGCGCAAAAGATGAGCAGGCCAATGGCAGTGCGGAGTGCGGGGCCGGATTTCATGCGGTGAAATGTGCGGGCATCTTATACGCGCTGTGTCCACGCGGCTGTGGCGTACTTTTCCGAGGCCAGTCTCCGCGCGGTCTCGATCTCCGCGGGGGTGAAGTCTCGCGATTCGATGTGACTGGCAAACGCGGTGGCGAGCGTCGCCCGCCATTCTCCGGGAATTCCTTGCATGCTGCCTTGGTGCAGGGTTCCGTGCCGCGTCCGGCGCTGGGCTGCTCCGGCGAGCTTGCGTCCGGCGCTGACCACGTCCGATTCGGCGGCGTCCTGGAAGCAGATGCCGCCGCCCCGGCCCGCCGGCGCACTGGCGAGAGATGCGGCGATGCCGCGCTGCTGGAGCCAGTCGGCGAGAGCGGAATGAATCGCGCGATAGCTCCGGCGCGCGCCGCGCTGCGCGGATGGATGCGCAGCGGGGATGATGTGCGTGTAGGTGATGTCTGTTCCGTGTTCGACGATTCCTCCGCCGGTCATGCGCCGGACGATTTCGCAGTCTGGCCACGCCGCTGCGACTGGGGTGTATTTTCCGAAATACCCGAATGAGACGGCGGGTTTTATCCAGCGATAGACACGCACGAGCGGCTCGCTTGCAGTGGCAAGGAGGGTTTCGTCGAGCGCCATGTTGAGCGCGGCGCTGTGCGGTTCAGGATCGCGGATCTGGATGAGACAGTCGAAGAGCACCGGGGAATTAGCGCGCAGCAAAGCGGGGGATGCGAGTGGAAAGTCGGCACTTGCGGCGCTGGCTCCGGTTCGCGCACGCTGCGGAGGCTGATGCATCCACCGACTTTCGCCGCTCCATTGCCCGCCGCGCCTGGCGCGAAGCCTATGTATTTGCGGGATCTCGATTTCAAAGTGATCTCGCAGTGCATTCATTGCGGGCTGTGCCTGCCGACGTGCCCGACGTACGATGCGACGAAGCTGGAGCGCCACAGTCCCCGCGGGCGCATCCAGCTCATGAAGCATGTGGCGGAGGGCCGCCTCGACATCACGCAGACGTTTGGGGACGAGATGTACTTCTGCCTGGGCTGTCTCGCATGCGAGACAGCGTGCCCGGCGGGGGTGAATTACACGGAGATGTTCGAGGTGGCGCGCGCGGACATCGAGCGCGCCGGCGTGCTGAACACGGAAAAGCGAAACTGGATCCGGAGCGTGTTGCTGCGCGGTGTTTTCACACGTCCGTGGCTGCTGCGGCTGATCGGCCGGGTGATATGGATTTACCAGGCGAGCGGGGCCGAAAGCCTGGTGAGACGGCTCGGCTTGATGCGCCTGGCCCCCAGGTCGCTGCGCGAACTGGAGCCGCTCGCCCCGCGAATCCGCCCCGATTTTTCCGACAATCTGATATCGGAAATCGAGACGCCGGATCACATGCGTGCGCGCGTGGGGATGCTGACCGGGTGCGTGCAGGATCTCACGTATTCACATGTGAACCGCGACACGGTGGACGTGCTGCTCGCAAACGGCTGCGAGGTGGTGACGCCGCGCTCGCAGCATTGCTGCGGCTCGCTGCACGGGCACAACGGTGAGCTGGAAACGGCGCGCGAAATGGCGCGCCGGAACATTGATGCGATGGAACGGAGTGCGGGCCCGCTCGCGGAACTCGATGCGATCGTGACGAACGCGGGCGGCTGCGGCTCGCACCTGAAGCACTACGACCATCTGCTCCACGATGATCCCGCCTACGCTGCGCGCGCGCGGCAGTGGAGCGTGAAGGTGAAGGACATCCACGAATTCCTTTTCGCGCTCGGTCCGGCGAGACCGTCGCACTCGCTTGCGGTGGACGGCAGGGATGTGGAGGTGACCTATCACGAGAGCTGCCACCTTTGCCACGGCCAAAAAATCACAAGGCAGCCGCGTGACCTGCTGAAGCTGATCCCGGGGCTGAAGCTGGTGGAGCTTCCGGAGGCAGGCTGGTGCTGCGGGAGCGCGGGTGTGTACAATATCACGCAGCCGGAGATGAGCATGAAGCTGCTGGAACGAAAGATGGCGAACATCGGAAAAACCGGCGCAAGCTGCGTGGCGAACGGGAATCCGGGGTGCTCGGTGCAACTCGAGGCAGGGGTGCGGATGCACGGCGTGGAGGTTGAGGTCGCGCACCCGATGACGTTGCTCGCGCGGGCGTATCGCGGTGACAACTGAGATGCCAGATCTCTTCGACATACCCGGGCCCCTGCCACCCGCTCAGCCGCGCGTTTTCAGCGTGTCGGAGGTGACGAAAGTAGTGCGCGGGGTGATTGAGTCCGCGTTCGATGAAGTGTGCGTGGAGGGGGAGGTGTCGAATTTCCGCCGGCAGGCGAGCGGGCATCAGTATTTCACCCTGAAGGACGCGGAGTCGCAGATCGCGTGTGTGATGTTTGCGCGGGGAACAGCTGGACGGAGAGGAGTCGCGCTGCAGGACGGGATGCAGGTGCAGGCGAGGGGACGCCTGACGGTGTACGAAGCCCGCGGACAGTACCAGCTCAATGTGAGCAGCGTTCAGGCTGCGGGCGCGGGGCTGCTGCAAGCGAAGTTTGACGCGTTGAAGCGGAGGCTCTCGGCGGAGGGATTGTTCGACCCGGCGCGGAAGCGCGTGTTGCCGGAGTTTCCCCGTGCGGTGGGAATTGTCACGTCGCCGACCGGTGCCGCGCTGCGGGACATGCTGAACATCCTGGCCCGGCGCGCGCCCTGGCTGCGCGTGATCGTGAGCCCCGCGCGCGTGCAGGGCGGTGGCGCGGCGGCGGAGATCATTGCGGCGATGGAGGATCTGCGGCGGATTGACGCGCCGGTGG
This sequence comes from Prosthecobacter debontii, assembly GCA_945861385.1. GTDB lineage: Bacteria > Verrucomicrobiota > Verrucomicrobiia > Chthoniobacterales > Chthoniobacteraceae > SXWH01. Next base: position 20,628 of record CAMAUI010000004.1, on the reverse strand, counting down.
ATGTGGTGGTGCTGGCGAGGGGCGGGGGAAGCATCGAGGATTTGTGGGAGTTCAATGACGAGCAGCTTGCGCGGGCGATTGTGAATTTTCCGGTCCCGGTGGTGTCGGCGGTGGGGCATGAGATTGATTTTACCATCGCGGACTTTGCGGCGGATCTGCGCGCGCCGACGCCAAGTGCGGCGGCAGAATTGATCGCGCCCGACAGCGCCGAATTATTCGCGAAACTGGAGCAGATCTCGGCATTTCTCCGCCGGGAAGCACTCGGTGCAACGGAGTCGGCGAAAATGCGGATCGCTTCGCTGGCCCGGAGCGCTTTGTTCCGTGAGCCGGGAATCCGGATCGAGCAGTGCGCGCAGCGGCTGGATTCCGCGGAGCAGGCGATGCGTCATTCGGTGGAGGATCGAATGGCGGAACTGCGCGCGTTATTTTCCGGTGCTGCGGCGGCGCTGCGCCACTTCAGGCCGGAGCAGCAGATTGCGCTGTATCGCGCAGGTCTTGCGGGTCTCTCGTTGCGGATGGGCGCTGGGATTCAGCGATCCGCCGCGTGGCGGCGCGAGCAACTGACTCGCGTGTCCGGGATGCTCCGCTTGCTCTCGCCGCGCCACACGCTGCGTCGCGGGTACAGCGTGACCATGGATGCCGATGGCCGCTTGATCCGCTCGTCCAAGGATGCTGTCGCAGGGTGTACGCTCGTGACGGAATTTCACGATGGGAAAGTAAGGTCAACCGTTGTGAAAGAGAGTGCCGACAGACTCCGCGGACCGCGAAAGCCTGGCGAGTGATCCGGAGCGGCTGACGCACAGGTGCAAAAAAACCGCCGGTCCACAATGGAGACCGGCGGCTTTTCTGGAATCGTGGCCTGCGAATTACTTCGGATAAATGACTTCGATCTCGTCGCCCGCGAGCCAACTGTCGTCCTTCTCGAAGGCGTTCATGGTCGGCTGGTCCACTCGTTTGACCATATAAACATCGCCCTGCTCCTTTGTTTCAGCGATCTCGGCGCTGCCGCCTGCATAGACGACAACCGCGTTTGCACCCTTCCACACACCGCCCTTTTCGCCTGAGCCCTTGACGTAGGTTTTCGTTTCTGGCGAAAACGCATTTGCAAGAATCGGCCAGTTCGACGATGCCGAGTCAGTGAGGCCGCGGACGTACACCCAGTCGTTTTCCCCGGCGAGCACCTTGTATTGGGTCTCACTAGTGCTTGGCTGCGGCTTACACCAGTTGGAGTTCTTGTTGAAAAAGACCCTCTTGTTATCAATGTAGCGAGGCATCAGGGCCTCGAATGCCTCGTTCGAGGACGTCATCAGCGTGTTTGCGTCGTCGGGATCCACGTAGGTCGGAAACTTGCCGCCGTGGCTGGCGTCCGAACAGTAGCTCCGGAGACCGATGAAAATCTGGCGGCCGTTGCTCATCTGGTCAGTCATGCGGCCCTTGGCCAGAAATCCGGAGAACGCCGGCACAGCAAACGCCGCGAGGATGGCGATGATGGTGATGACGACGAGGAGTTCGATGAGAGTGAAGGCGGAGTGTTTGCGGATTTTCATGGTTGTTGGTGCTGGGACTCGTTTGGAGTGGGGTAAACTAGGGCACTAAGCAGAGAGCGCAAACGAAAAAATGGCAAATCTTCGGGAACGACGAGCCCGGCACGAAAGCCACCGTCAATCCTCGGCCTTGAGCGCGATCACGGCGAGCGGGGGCAATGTGATCGTCAGCGAGTGCGGCCGGTTCATCCAAGGGACGGGTTCGGAGCGGGCGGCGCCAAAGTTGCCGATATTCCCGCCGCCGTAGTGTTCGCTGTCGGTGTTGAGAATTTCCCTCCAATGCCCGCCATTGGGCACTCCCACTCGATAGTTTTCGCGGATAACGGGCGTTGCGTTGATGGCAAAGAGGACGGTGGTTCCATGCCGGGCGCGCCGGAGAAAGGTGAGGACGCTGTTGTCGGCGTCGTGGAGGTCAACCCACTCGAAGCCTTCCCAAGTGTCGTCCTGATCGAAGAGCGCGGGTTCATTGCGGTAGAGGCAGTTCAACTGCTGCACGAGCCGTTGAACGCCTGAGTGGAAGCCGTAATGGAGAAGGTGCCAGTCCAGTGACGTCTCGTGACTCCACTCGGAGCGCTGGGCGAATTCTCCGCCCATGAAGAGCAGTTTTTTCCCGGGGTGCGCCCACATCCACGCGTAGAGCATGCGCAGGTTTGCGAACTGCTGCCATTCGTCGCCGGGCATTTTGTTGATGAGGGAGCCCTTGCCATGCACCACTTCGTCGTGGCTGAGGACGAGGATGAAATGTTCGTGGAATGCATACACGAGCGAGAACGTCGCCTGCCCGTGATGATAGCGGCGGAAGAGGGGATCCTTCGCCATGTAATCGAGCGTGTCGTGCATCCAGCCCATGTTCCATTTGAATCCAAAGCCGAGGCCGCCGAGGAAAGTGGGACGCGAGACACCCGGCCATGCGGTGCTCTCCTCAGCGATCGTCATGATGCCGGGATGGAGCTGGTAGCAGACTTCGTTGCAGCGCTTGAGAAACTGGATCGCGTCGAGGTTCTCGCGACCGCCAAAAGCGTTGGGCAGCCATTCGCCCGGACTGCGCGAGTAGTCGAGATAGATCATCGAGGCCACGGCGTCCACGCGCAGTCCGTCCACATGGTACTCGGCGAACCAGAACAGCGCGTTGGCGAGCAGGAAATTCCGCACCTCGTTGCGGCCGTAGTTGAAAATCAGCGTCCCCCAATCCTGATGTTCGCCCTGCCGCGGGTCGGCATGCTCGTAGAGCGCGGTGCCGTCAAATCGCGCGAGGCCGTGCGCATCCTTTGGAAAATGCCCCGGCACCCAGTCGAGGATCACCCCGATCCCGCGCTCGTGGCAGCGGTTGACGAAAAAGCGGAAGTCGTCCGGGTTGCCGTAGCGGCTGGTCGGTGCAAAGTAGCCCGTAACCTGGTAGCCCCATGAGCCCTCGAACGGATGCTCCGCGACGCCCATCAGTTCGATGTGTGTGAAGCCCATGTCCACGACGTAATCCACCAGCGAATCGGCCAGCTCCCGCCACGTCAGGAACTGCGAGCCATCCTTTCGCCGCCACGAACCCGGATGCACCTCATACGCGCTCACCGCCTCGCGATGCCACTCCGTGGTGCGCCGCTTTTCCATCCATGTCGCATCGCTCCACTTGAACTTGCCGAGCCCCCACACCAGCGACGCCGTCTCCGTGCCGTGCTGGCTGAAAAACGCGAACGGGTCGCTTTTCACGTGGAGCTGGCCGTCGTGGCCCAGCAGCTCGAACTTGTAGTGCGCGCCCTCCGCCACGGCCGGGATGAAAATTTCCCACACACCCAGCGGGATCAGCTTTCGCATCGGATGCGTGCGCCCGTCCCAGCCATTCCAGTCGCCGATGGCACTCGCGCGGCGCGCGTTCGGAGCCCACACGCGAAACACCGTCCCGCGAATCCCGCCGTGGGTCTCCTCGTGCGCGCCGAGTCTCTTCCAGAGTTCCCAATGGTTGCCCTCCGAGAAAAGATGCTGGTCAATGTCGCCGAGCAGCGGCCCCAGCGCGTAAGGATCATCGTCCTCCCACACATGGCCGTTGTGCGCCGTGAAACGGAGCCGGTAACTTCCCGCAGCGTCCACCCGCGCCTCGAAAAATCCCGCATCATCCAGCCTCTTCGCCGGGAATGTTCCCGCGCCGCACAGCACCTCCACCGCCTTCGCATCCGGACGCAGCACGCGCACGCGGCCGCCATGCCGGCCCAGCACGGCAAAAGGATCCCCATGATCGGCGCGGAGCAGCGAGGCAATATCGGCTGAAAGACTCATGCGGCCCTGTGTAAGGCGGAACAATTGATTTGGGAAACCGCAATCCACCCTGCTTTGCGCAACGTGTGAGAAGCATGGCAGCCGCATCGCTTGCCGAAGATCCGATTCTGTGCGCCGGGACACTGCTCGCTCAGGCGTGGACCGTTTCGTGATGACGTATCTGCGGCAGGGACTGCCAGGAATTTTCTTTGGCGTCCACCGCACCGGAAACGGTCAGGACGGGGACGCGCGTGGGGGAGTGAGGTCTGACTCAAGCCAGCGGCAGCGCGGAGCCGCACCGGGTGACAGAGTCGTGGAACTCGATGAGCGGGGCGACGTCGGGATGCACGGCGCGGGCGCCGGGTTCGGCGGCGAGTTCGGTGGTCGCGTGGGTTTTGCACGACTCGGTATAGTCCTCCTGCCACGCGGCAAAGCCGCGCTCGTCCTCCGCATCATTCCACGGCCAGCGCACCGGGCAGGCGAAGTGCCCGCATCGCCACGGCTTCGGCGTGAGCCGCGCGCGGAAGCACCGCTGCGCGACGCAGAGCTTGCGATAGAGGGGGTCGGCGCCGAGCGCGTCGAAGACCGCCGTGACCTCCGGTGAGCCAGCCTCGAAAAGAGCGTGCGTCGCGAGCAGGCGCAACCCCGCTCGCGTGCGGTACGCGCGCCAGCTCCAGCCGGGTCGCGATGCCGCCCATGCCGCTGCTTTTTCAAGTGCAACCGTGGCGTGGTCGGGCGGAGGCGCGGATTTTTTCCCGAAGATCCTGCCGAGCAGCCCCGCGGATGCGGGCGGTGTTTCGGGAAAGTCCACGTCCACGAAAAGAGCCCGCGCGGTGTTCAGGACGAGGCAGCCGTACGAGTTGCGCGTGACGAGGGCGGCGAGCGTGCCGTCCGCCGCGTGGAATTCGCGCAGCACGGGCTCGCGCATCGGGCGGTCGGAGTAGTAGCGCCGCTGGCGTTCGCGCAGTTCACCCGCTGCGTGGAGTTGCTCGATATTTGCGAGTTGCGACTCCGCCATGTCACGCGCGGCAGCTTCATTCTCCGACGACCAGCCCCAGCCGAAAAACTCGCCACGTTGCGCGCGGTGCCAGTGCTGCGGGATGTTCATGGCGCGCAGCGGAGCAGGAATCGGGACGCAAGGCGAGCGTTGCTGGCAGGAAATTGTTCCCACGCCCGCCGCGCCGGAAACGGTCAGAACCGGGACGCGCGTCGGGGAGTGAGGGGGGTATGGTGCGCACCGGTTGGGCAGCGTTATTTTTTACGCCTGATGACGCGGATTTTTGACAGAATGAGGCGAAAAATCCCCCGCTCCAAAACATCGCAGGGAGCGAGGGAGTGCGAAAAATGCACTTACGGTCCGGTAACTTTCAAACGGACGAAGTTCTTGCCGTCATAGGGAGGGCCATCAGGGAAGGTGAACTTTACTTCGTTGCCGGTGATCGTCACGGTGGACCCCGCAGCCGGCGCCAGGATGGCGGGGATCCAAGGGGCGGCGACCGTGGCGGAGGTCTCCACCACGAAGTCAGTGCCATAGACCCCCACGTAATCGGCGGCCTTGATCCAGGTGACGCTGAGCGTGCCCGCGTTGTTGACCACGCCGGGCAGCGGGGTCAAGCCGGTGGTGTTGCCGTTGGGTCCGCCGAAGAAGTACTCGATGCCGTTGGGCACGCTGTCACCGTCGTGATCCTCGTCGAGGTTTGCTCCGGCACCGTTGATGGCGGCCCATGTGACGTAACCCGATGGTTTCTTCAGTATGAGGGAAGTGCCCTCCACAACGAGGTCGTAGCCGGGGATCAGGACATCCAAGTTTGTATTGCCGGTGATGCCGGTGATGCCGGAGGAAGTCGTCAGGGTGTAGCTGCTCTCAGTCGGCGTGCCGATGATCTTGATTTTTGATCCCGCATTGAGGTTGTAGGTGTTGGTGGAGGTGGTGGGTGAGGCGACGTCGAACGCCAGAAAAGCGCCGTTACTCACGGTGATGGGTGAACTCTGGCTGCCACCGACGAGGGCCAGGGTGCCCTGGGAAACCGTCGTCGTGCCGGTGTAGGTGTTGGTGCCTTTCAGGATCAGCGTGCCGTTGCCCTCCTTGGTGATATTGAAAGTGCCGCCTGGTTGCGACACGGCACCGGTAACCGTCGTGGTGCCCGAGCCGCGGAACTTAAGAGCATTCGTGCCGCTAGCGCTCTTGGTGACGCTCGCCAGCGTGAGGGTGGTATTGGCTGTGATCTTCTGGTCGGTTTGACCATCCCTTGCCGTGACAGTGTCGAACGACAGTCCGAAACCGTTGTTGCCGTTGACGATCACGTCGCAGTTGCCGTCATGAATCCACAGGTTGCCCAGGCTGTGCGTCTGGTTGGTGGCCGTGGTGCCCTGGCGGTCAACAAGGAATGTCGCGGTGCTGCCCCCAGCCCTGACGGAGGTTCTCTGTCCGCTTCCGTTTTCATAGCTGGTGGACACGTCGTTCAACAAATGCACCACGGTGTTGCCGTTGTAGAATTTGGTGGTGCCTTGGGCGGTGCCGGGCCAATTGCCATTGCCGAAGGCTGTGCTTACATTTGGCGACCCGCCGTTGCCCGGGCTCTTGATCTTGACAACGCCTGCTGCGGCGTACCACCTGCCGGGGAAGGTGTTTTCGCTCATGATGGTCCAAGTGTTGTTAGCAATGGGGCCAAAGATTTGTTCTTGTTCGGTGGTTGTGTTCCCAGCGCCCAAGTTGATCGGGCCTGTGATGATATTATCCGAGCTGCCGGCGGCACCTACCATTTGGAAGTTTCCGTTCCCAGTAATTGAACCAATGGTCAGGCTGGCAGTGGTACCAGGCTTAAACACGGGGCCTTGCCTGTTAACGGTCGAGGTGGGCACGATGACCGAGTCGATGTACAGTCTGCTGGTGCCGGCGCCAGAGCCAGTGACGTTGAGGTCATAGGCGGCGGCCGAGGCCAACGCGAGCGAGCCGAGTCGCATATCGCCTGCAATCGGCAAGTCCACCGTGCTGCTGGCGGTGAGGGTGATGCCGCGATCGATGGCGGCACCCATGGTGCTGCCGGTGTATTTGAGCGTGCCGCCTTTGATTACGATACCCGCCGCGCCGGCCGTCGGGTAGGCGCCGAGGTCGCTGTTCACCCCGGCGTTGGCGAGGTTGGAGACCGAGAGGATGCCTGCCTCGATGATGGTTGCGCCGGTATAGCTGTTGGCACCGCCGGAGAGAACCAGCGTGCCGGTGCCGCTCTTCGTGAGCGAAAAGCCACTGCCGGAGATCGCGCCCGACATGGTGAGCGAAGTGCTGGCAGCGGTGCTGACCTCGCCGTTCATGAGCAGAGTCACCGGTGCGGAGATGGTGTTGCTCGTGCCTTTCAGGACGTTGATTTGGGCGGCTGCAAACGCACTGCCGGTCGGGGTGGCACCCAGATTGATGGTGCCGCTTGTGCCCTGGCCGATCGAGTAGCTCTTTGCTGCTAAGGTGCCGCTGTTGATATTGAGCACGGCGAGCGTCGGTGACGTGCCGTCGAGGGTGACGGTGAATTTATCATTCACCGCGGCGGTGGGGAAATTGGCTATGGCGCGGGCGAGGGTCGAGCCTGGCACGTTGCCCCCGGTCCAGTTGCCCGCAGTAGCCCACTGGGTATCGGGCGAGGCACCGCCGCTCCAGTCGCCAGCGTCCACCAGAGTCAGCGTGGTCCCGGTGTTGCTCTGCGTCACGAAGGCTCCCTTGCCGACCGGCACGTTCGCGATGGTAATGTTGCCGGCGGAGAACATGCGATCGGTGTCCGCGTTATTTAGAACGATCAACGGGACATCTACCGTTGTCCCGCTGTACGCCGACGCATCGACGGTCAGAGTGTAGCGGCTAGTCCCTGCTGCGGCACCCGTGAAATCCAGAGGATTGGCGGCTGTGAACGTGATGGGCGCGACGGCCGTGGCACCGGCTCCGGTCAAGACGAAACTAAAGCCCGGGAAGTTTACCACCGATGCGACGGGGGCCGAGGTGAGGACGATGGCCCCCGGCGTGAGGGTGCCGGTGGTCGAGGAGACCTTAATCACGCCACCCTGGCGACCCCCGTCCGTGCCTACCACGTTGCCCGACGTCCAATTTCCGCCCGTAAACTCAAGGATGGGCGCAATCCTGCCTTGCTCGCTCGCAAGGTCGATGTTCCCCACAATGGTTCCGGTAGCGGGGGTAGCGGGGACGAAAATAAGGGCACCGCGGCCTCCCGTGCCCCCGTTATTCAGCTTCACGCCACTAGCACCACCGCTCGTCTTCAAGGTGCTTTCAATGGACACTTTCTCGCCACCGAAAAACTGTATTTCCGACATGACCGGCCCCGAGCTGTAATCATAATTCATGGTGATAGTGCCTGCATCCCCCTGCGCGATGGAGCGCTCAACTCTATTGATGCCCGACGTGGGGACCCCTGTTGGAGACCAGTTTGTCCCATCATTCCAAAGAAGATTGACGTTGGTAGCATTGCTCCAGTTCGCCGCTGACGCGGACGATGCGAGGCCCAGCACCGCGCAGGCCGCGATGAATGCGACAAGGACTTGGACGGGTTTGCGGGAGCGGGAGGGTTTGGTTGTTTTCATCGGATTCGAATTTGTGTTTGGTTTGGTGAGAGTGAGGGAGTTGTTGCAGGTGGATTGAGCTTTCATGCTCGGTTTCCTGTGCTGGCAGAAAATTGCTTTCGCGTCCGCCGCACCGGAAACTGTCAGAACGGGGACGGGAGGCGAGGGGAATGAAGAAGGATGGAGGATGGAGGGGCGACCGAAATGTTCCGAACGTCGGATTTCAGCGGGAAAGAGCGGATTGTGACGAGTTTCATACTTTGTGTGGGCGATTGTGAACATGGCCGGTCGCTCCGCTTTTCCAAGTTTCGTTTTTGGAAAGTTTTTGCAGCGCTTTTATGTGAGGCGCGGTGCTCTTCGTGGCGTCAGCCCGAATCGCGGACGAGGATGGAACTGTCTTCGCGTCCGATCTCGACGGGCTCGCGCATCGGGCGGTCGGAGTAGTAGCGCCGCTGGCGTTCGCGCAGTTCACCCGCTGCGTGGAGTTGCTCGATCTTTGCGAGTTGCGACTCCGCCATGACGCGCGCGGCAGCTTCATTCCGGCTGCTGAAGGTGCCAGTGGCATAACAGTAGATGAGCAGCCCGAGCATCATGGAGGGCGGATATTGATCGCTGCCCGTGCCCCGGTGATTGACGCGCGCCGGCCACAAGTCCAGCAACCCTACCGCCTCCATGATGAAGTGGATCAGATGATCCTCCGGCACCCAGTCGCGCAAATCCGGCGGCAGGAGCCCAAAATAAGTCAATCTCTCAAACAGGGTCAGCGAGCACCTTGCGACAATCGGGCTGCCACTAATGGCTTCGTCGTGCGGCTCCGGCCCTATGCTCCTGAGTGGGGTGTTGCGCTCTACCGCCGCTTCCCCCTGCCGTATTTCACCGGCTTTTTCCGCGGCTCGATTTTTCCCAGGCCGGTGCCCGCTTTCAGTTCGGTGATCTGGTCACGCAGCAGTGCGGCCTTTTCGTACTCGAGCGCGGCGGCGGCCTGCACCATCTCCGCCTCGAGTTCGCGCAGGGTTTCGCTCAGCGAGAAATTCACGCCGGCCTCCGCCACCACGCTGGCCTCCACGTCGCGCCCGCGCAGGATCGTGTGCAGGCTTTCCTGCACCGCTCGTTGCACACTCGTGGGCGTGATGCCGTGTTCCTCATTGTAAGCAAGCTGCCGCGCCCTGCGATACTCGGTCACGTCGAGCAGTGCCTGCATCGAGCGCGTGACCGTGTCAGCGAAAAGAACGACGTGGCCGTTCAGGTGCCGTGCCGCGCGGCCGGCGGTCTGGATGAGGCTGGTCTGCGAGCGCAGGTAGCCCTCCTTGTCGGCATCGAGGATGCACACGAGCGACACCTCGGGAAGATCGAGGCCTTCGCGCAGGAGGTTGATGCCGACGAGAATGTCGAACTCCGCCGCGCGGAGAGCGCGCAGGATTTCCACGCGCTCGATCGTATCAATGTCGCTGTGCAGGTAGCGGACCTTCAGGCCGACATCGCGGAGATAGTCCGCGAGATCCTCCGCGGTGCGTTTTGTCAAAGTGGTGATGAGCACGCGCTCGCCAGCCTCCACGCGCTCGCGGCAAAGCTCGATGGTGTCATCTATCTGATTCTTCAGCGGCTTGATGGTGATGCGCGGATCGAGCAACCCGGTCGGACGGATGACCTGCTCGACGACGAGCGGTGCGCCGGGGGTATGCACGTCGAACTCCTCCACCGGCACATCGCCGCCGCTCGGCTTGATGGAAGAAGCAGTCATGCGCGCAGCGATACCCGGTGAGGCGCATTTGGAAAAGAGGCAATCGCATGAGGGGTTCCGCCTGCGAAGTCGTTCCTGCCTCCTTGCAGCACGCGCAGATCTGCCGGCTGCGCGCTACTTCGCCGGGATCGCGAGCCAGCGGACGGCGTTTTCGACCACCCGCAAGGGCTCCGCATTTTTGAAAACCGCATAGGTCTCGTGGCCGGGGCGGAAGTAAAAAACGCGGCCTTTGCCCACCTGCCACACACAACCGCTGCGGAAGTGCTCCCCCTTGTCCCATCGCTCCTCAAAAATCACCGCATCGGGCGGCGGGACGTGGAAGGGTTCGTCGTACATTTCCGTCTGCGGGATGTCCCATTTCGCGGGCAGGCCCGCGGCGATGGGATGCTGTGGAAGGAGCGTGGTAATATGCGACGGCGCACCGTCTGCGCGCCAGGCAGGAAAAACGCAGGCCGGTAGGACGAGGCGCCACACTTCCCCCTCCTGCTTCAGCGCGGGCGTGAGCGGTGCGTCGCGTTTCACCCCTTTGCCGATCGGGGCCTCGTTGAGAAACTCCCACTTCGCCGCCGCCCGTGCGGCCTCGGGCACCTGCGCGAGCGCGTCGGCTTTCGCGCGGTCCTGCATGAGCCGGACGAATGGTTTCGCCCAATGCGCGGAGTGCAGCACGATCAGGCCCAGCCGTCCCTCGCGCACGCGCGCGGCGATGCGCTCGGCGTTGGCATTGGTGACCGCGCCATTGCGCACGTGGCCCCACCAAATGACGACATCCGTCGCGTCGAGCGTGGCCTCATCCACGCCCTGCTCGGGCGCATCGAGGTTCGTGTTTTTCACCGTGAGACCCGGCAGCGCGGCGAGATGCGCGGCGATGGTCTCGCCGAGAAACTTGTCCCCGTAAGCCTGCTTCTGCTTCGGCTGCTGTTCATCCCAGATAAGGACGCGCACCGGTTTTGGCTCCGCATTGGCGGAAAGCGCGAGCGCGGCAAATAGAGCAATGCGAATCATCATGCGGTTACCAGTTGCGCGGGTTTTTGTCCCGCTCCTCGGCGTATCGCTGGCCCTGGTGATGCTGGGCATGCATCTCCTTATTCTTCTGATCCTCCTTCACCTTCGCGAGCATCGAGGCGAATGAGTCCTGCGGTGGCTGTGGCGGCCCTGGTGGACCCGGCTTCGGCGGGCCGGGCTTCGGTTTGCCGGGCTTGTTGCCCATCTTTTCCCCGAGCCTCGCGAGCGCGGCCTGCGCCTTCCCCAGGCCCTCCTTTGCTTCTGCGTTTCCGGGCTCCAAACCCTCTGCCTGGCCAAATTCCGCCTCCGCAGCCTGTGCCTCCGCCTGTGCTTCCGCCAAGTCTCCCGCCTCCTCAGCCTTCTCGGCAGCTTCCAGACTCTCCTCGCCCGCTTCCGTCAGTGCTTCGGACAACTGCGCCTTCACATCATCAATGCGCGGCTGGATGAACTCGTTGTCCGGCTGAACCTCCTTCGCCGCCTCGAAATTCTCCAGCGCCGCCTGAAAATTCTCCGCGGCCTCGGACGGGTTGTCCGCCTTCTCCTGCTCGCCCTTCTGCGCCTGCTTGTCGCCCGCATCCAGATGCAATTTTGCCAGATCCGCCTTCACTTCCTCCGCACCCGCCTTCGCGTCCTCGTGATCCGGTTGCAAAGCCAGCGCCTGCTCGAAATGCTCGAGCGCCTGCTCCAGCTTTTCGATCGCCGGTTCCGGGGCGCGTTCTGCGAGGCTTTCACCCTGCTTTTGCTCCTCCCGCGCCGTTTTCGCCAAAAGATCCGCCAGCTTCTTTTTCACCCGCTTCTCGCCCTCGATGGCGGTGATATCCTGCGCGTTGAGGGCCTTTGCCTGCACGAAGTCCGCCAGCGCATTCTCCAGGTTTTCTATCGCCAGCTTCCGTTCGTGCGGCTTCTCGACATCGCGTGCGTCGGCCAGTTCCTCCTCCTCGCCGGCTCGCTGGTCAAACCGCTTTCCCAAGACATGCTGGATCTCAGTCCGCTCCCGCTGCCTTTGCGAATCCTTCGGGTTCAGCGCCTCCGCCTGCAGCGCGTACGTCTGTGCCGCCTGCAATTTCTCGATCGCCTTGGTCGCCTCGCTTTCAGCCTTTCCCTCCTCCAGCAGCCGTTTCGCGAGCAATGCGTAAACCTTCTCGAGTGCCTTCTCCACCACCACGATGTTCTGCCTGGCGATCTGGTGCTTCTTGTTCATCCCCAGAGTCACGCGGAATGCCTCGCGGCTCTGCTCCAGCCGCGGCAGGGCGATCTCCGGCTGATCTTCGATGCGACCATCCAGCACGCGGTAGGACACGTTGCCGATCTGCAGCCACACCTGCTCCCGCAATTTGTCCGGCAACTCGCGGCTGGCCAGCTCCGCCCACAGCTCGTCCGCCTTTGCAAAATCCTTCGCCGCGTATGCCGCCACGCCCGCATTGTAAGCCAGCCACACATCCTGCGGTTGCTGCGCCATCCGCTCCCGCAGCTTCGCGGCCAGCGCCGCAGGGTCGCGCCCCAGCTCGGCGCGCTCATCCTCGATGGACGCGAGTGCGAAAAACGGAAACAGGATCAGCGTGGCAATGGTCAGTGTTTTCATGCGCGTGCAGGTTGGGTTTTTCGCCGGCGGTCACTCAGCAGCATCTCCCCGAGGAGCAATGTCAGGCCGAGCGCCAGCGGCCATTGGTAGTGATCCTCGAGATCCTTGGAAAGCTTCGATTGCGTCGTCTTCGCCAGCGGCTGCAGTCCGCGTTTCCACACATCGAGCAAGCCCGCGCCCTCCGGTCCCAGCGCCACGTAAAAACCGCGCCCGCTCGCGGCAAGCTGCCGCAACACCTGCTCATTCAGCCGCGTCGTCACGTCACCGCCGAATTCATTCCGCACAAACAGCGCCGGCACTCCCTGCCGCTTCTCCGGAATCCGCGCTCCCAGGATGCTTCCCACGCCGATCGTGAAAACCCGCATCCCTTGCTGCGCCGCCTTCTGCGCCGCCACCATCGCATCACCCTGCAACTGCTCGCCATCCGTCACCAGCACCAGCGCCTGCGCGTCATGCTTGCCGTTCTTGAAGGTCTTCGCCGCGAGCTCGATCGCCTTCGCCATGTCGGTTCCCTGCTTCTCCACGAAGGTCGGCGACAGCAATTCCAGGTTCCGTTTCAGCGACTCGTGATCCTGCGTCATCGGCGCCGCGAGAAACGATTCGCCCGCAAATCCGATCAGCCCCACCCGGTCCTCGCGCAGCTCGTCCAGCAGCCGCGTGATGCCCGCCTTCGCCTGCACCAGCCGCGATTTCGACTCGGCATCCTCCGCCAGCATCGAGCGCGACAAATCCAGCCCGATGATGAAATCCACCGATCCCTGTTCCGCGGCCAGCGGCTTCAGCCCGTACTGCGGGCGAGCCAGCGCGACCAGGCACAGCCCGCACGCCAGCGCCAGCATGCACACCTTGATCCACCGCTTCCCGCGATCCACCGATTCCAGCAGCCGGTCACGCAACCGTGGCGCAAGCAGACCGTCCAGCTTCCGCCGCGCGCGCCGGTCCAGGTATCCGTGAAGCCACGCAGCCAGCAATGGCGCCAGCGCCGCCGCGATCAGGATGGAAGGCTGGACAAACTTCATGGCAATTTCCTCCAAACCGTCCGCCCGAGGATGAATTCCAGCAGCAAAAGCCCCACCGCCGGCCACATCAGCCATTCCATCAGCTCCCGCCAAAGCTGCTGCTTCTTCTCCTTGAAAGGCGTCTTCTCCAGTTGATCAATCTGCCGGTACACATTTCGCAGCCCCGCATAGTCCGTCACTTTGAAAAATTGCCCGCCCGTCGCCCGCGCCACCGCTTGCAGGAGCTCCCCGCTTGCAGAAGTCCGGCTTACTTGCGAGCGGTCAATCATCTGGATCACATGATTCTTGATCCCCATCGGCGCGATGACCTTCGCCACTTCCTCCGGGTGCGCCCCCTCGTTCACCTGGTCCGCATCCGTCACCGTCACGATCACCTTCGTCTGGTTCTTCGCCGGCAGGAGCGCCTCCGCCGCGATCAGCATGCCCGAGCCCGGCGCCGTTCCACCCGTCGGCTCCTCCAGCGCGAGCTGCTGCTGCAGCCACTCGTGATCGAGCGTCAGCGGACTGATCAAATGTGCGCCGCGGTCGAAAAACACCGCGCCCATCCGGTCATCGGGCCGCGCCTTGATGAACTCCGCCACGACGCGCTTCATCGCCCCCGCGCGGCTCACCCGCTTGCCCTCGAGCATGAAATCCTTCGTCTTCATCGTCCCGGAAAAATCCAGCACGAACATGATGTTGATGCCCTGCGCCTCGCGGGTGGACGTTCCTTTGTCCACCTGCGGACGGGCCAGCGCGACGATCGCCAGCGCCAGCGCCACGTAGCGGAACATCGGCAGGAAACGGCCCCAGCTCCGCTTCGTCTTCCGGCTCGCCTCCGCCAGCAGCAGGTTCGAGGAAAAGCGCACCGCAGCCACCGGCGCGACGCGCCCCCTCAGCCACATCCACAGCGGCAGCAGGAGCAGCAGCCAGAGCATCAGCGGCGACTCGAAGCGCAGCTTGTCCAGCGACGGCAGATCCATGGCGCTCATGCCGCCACCTCCGCGCGCGCCGCCGTATCCGTGACCTTCACAAAGTTCACCGCTGCCTCGTGCAGCCGCATCAACTCATCGCGGTTCGCCCGCGTCCGCGCAAATTTCAGCAGGTCGCAGATCGCCAGGTATTCCCCCAGCATCGTCTTCGCCGCCGTCGCCAGCCGCGGGGAATGTTGCGCCTCCACCAGGAATTCCTCCGTCGAGCGGCTCGGCGCGCGCACCCCGAAGCGTTCCTCGATGAACCGCCGCACGATCCCGGTGCTCTCCATCGCGTAAGGCCGCGATTCCTCCCGGTCCACCAGCCCGAACAGCCGCGCCAATTCCCCCAGCGCATCCACCAGCGCCCGCTCCGCCTGCTCCGCCGAAACCTCGTTCCGCGTGCTCCAGTGCCACCGCCGCCACAGCCAGAACACCAGCAGCACGCCCGCCAGGATCGCGCCCGCCATCCACAGCGAAATCTCCCACGATCCCGGCGGCTCGAGCAGCCGCAGGTCATCAATCAACTGCCCCGGTTCGTTCATGGATGCAGCCTCCGGTAGCGGCGCGCGAAAAATTGCAGCAGCGCCTTCAAGTACGGATGATCCGTCTGCGCCTCGATCGTATCTATCCCCGACTTCCGGAACGTCCGCCGCAACCCCAGCAGCCGCGCCTCGGCTCCCGCCGCGAACTCCTCCCGCGCCTTGGGATCGCTCGTGTTGAACTCCACCACCTCGCCCGTCTCCGAATCCTCGAACGTCACCCAGCCCAGCTCCGGCAGCGCCCGCTCCGCCCCGTCCACGATCCGCACCGCGATCACGTCATGCTTCTGGCTCGTCACCTTCAGCGCCCGCTCGAAATCCTCATCCATGAAATCCGAGATCACGAAAATCACCGCCCGCCTTGGCAGCGCCTTGTTCACGTGATGCAGCGCCGTCGTCAGATCCGTCCCCTGTTTTGCCGGCTGATACATCAGCACATCGCGGATCAGCCGCAGCACATGCAGCCGTCCCTTTCCCGGCCGCAGGTACTTCTCCGCCCCGTCCGTGAAAAGCAGCGCGCCCACCTTGTCGTTGTTCCGGATCGCGCTGAACGCCAGCACCGCCGCCAGCTCCGCCGCCAGCTCCCGCTTGCTCTGCTCCACCGAACCCGTCGTCCCCGACGCGCTCGCATCCACCAGCAGCATCACCGTCATCTCGCGTTCCTCGACGTACTTCTTGATGTGCGTAATCCCCGTGCGCGCCGTCACATTCCAGTCAATGCGCCGCACCTCGTCGCCCGGCTGGTACTCGCGCACCTCGTCGAAATCCATCCCGCGGCCCTTGAACACCGAATGGTACTGCCCCGCCATCAGATCCTCCACGAGCCGCACCGTACGCAGCTCCACATGGCGGATTTTTTTAAGCCACTCCTTTGGAATCATTGGCGGAAAATTCCTGCGCCCGCGGCCTACGGCACCGCCACCGTCTCCAGGATGTGCGCCACGATCTGCTCGCTCGTCACCTCATCCGCGTCCGCCTCGAACGTCGTGATGATCCGGTGCCGCAGCACGTCCGGCGCGATGCTCTTGATGTCCTGCGGCGTCACATAGCCGCGCCCCTGCAGGAACGCATACGCCTTCCCAGCCAGCGCCAGGTTGATCGTCGCGCGCGGGCTCGATCCAAAACGGATCATCCCGTCCATCTTCGGCACAAACCGCTTCGGCTCCCGCGTCGCGAACACCAGCCGCACGATGTAATCCTCGATCGCCTCATCCACATGCACCGCATCCACCAGCTTCCGCATTTCCAAAATCGTCTCCGGCTGGATCACCGCCTTCAGCGGCTCCCGCACCGCCGTTTTCGCCATCAGCTTCATGATCTGCTTCTCCTCCGCCTCGCTCGGATACCCCACGATCACCTTCAACATGAACCGGTCCACCTGCGCCTCCGGCAGCGAATACGTCCCCTCCTGGTCAATTGGATTCTGGGTCGCCATCACGAGGAACGGCTTCGGCAGCGGCAGCGACTCCTCGCCCAGCGTCACCTGCCTCTCCTGCATGGCCTCCAGCAGCGCGCTCTGCACCTTCGCCGGCGCGCGGTTGATTTCATCCGCCAGGATCAGGTTCGCAAAAATTGGCCCCTTCTTCGTCGAGTAAGTCCCCTCGCGCGGATTGTAGATCAGGTTCCCGATGAGGTCGCTCGGCAGCAGATCCGGCGTGAACTGGATGCGCGCAAACTTCGTGTGAATGGTCTGCGCCAGCGCATTGATGGTCGCCGTCTTCGCCAGCCCCGGCACGCCTTCGAGCAAAACGTGCCCGTTCGCCAGCAGCCCCACGAGCATCCGCTCGACCAGATATTTTTGCCCGATGATCGCCTTCCCGATCTCAGATTCGATCCCGTCAATGTACGGGTGCATTTTGGCGATCTGTTCGTTAATGGCGGCGAGTTCGGAAGTCATGATGTTTGAGTAGTGGAGACGAAGGTTCAACAAACACGCCCTGCCACTTTCGTTAGATGATATTCCGCCCGCCTCGCAACAAATGGCCCTGCACGGTGCCCGTGCGCGCCCCTCCCTTGGGTTGGTAGTAGCCGCCATGCGAGAGGCGGGCATGACCGCCAGGCAATTGCCTCCGCGCCCGCAGCACCAGACGGAACCGGCGCCTACTTCCTGGTCTTCGTCAGGATTTCCTGCCAATTGGCGAAGCGCCGGGGAGACTTTTCCTTCAACTCCGCCAGCCGCTCTCTCCCCGCATCGAGGCAAATGGCGTAGAGCATCGCAAACTCGGCGAGATCCTCATGGTTGACTCTATCGCCGTAGGCCGAGATGGAGACTGCGTCTTCAGTGCGGGCTTTGTTCCACCTCTCCAAGACTGTCGGATCGGCACGGGTCGCCCGCTGCTCAAGAACATGTCCAGCCTCATGGGAAATGACCTCGGCTCCCGCACCCTTCACCAAATTCAGATAGTTTTGGGAACCGTGGGCTGCCGCACCTTGACCCAGATCAGCATAAAAGGCCACGCCGTCCTTCTTGTCTTCCGAGACGATCTCCAGCGCACGGCGATACTCCACCGGGAGCCGCTGCAAGCGCTCAAAAGTCTCCGGCAGTCCCATGCCCAGCTTGTCCTCAATGGTGATCTTGAACTTCGACTCGCCAAGGCGCGCCTGCCAGACTTTGCCGGGCGACTCGCCGCGGAGCATCTTCACCGCCTCCGGGCCGGAGAGAATCTCGACCTTCGTGGTGTTGGCCTTGCCGAAATTCCGCATCAGCGCGTGGAAATGCGCGAAAAGTTGGGTCTTCCCGGCAGCCGGTGCGGCGGTGGGAGACTGCGAAAACGCAGCACTGAGACTCAGCGCGAAAGTGAAAAACAAGAAAAGGGTTTTCATGGAATGGAAGGCAATTGGGTGATCACGAAAACAGATTGATCGCCTCGAATCATCACAATTCGCAGTGTCCATTTCTTTGCGGCTCTGCGCCTTCGTGCGGGAATCCGTGTTCCCATCGCCGTTTCCAAGGTTAGCCCGCATTCCTTACAAGTTCGAAAAACTGTGTGGCGGAAATTGTGCGCCGGAGGCGCACAAAACACGCTGAAGCCCGCCTCTCTGTGCCGTGAGAAATGCGGGCTACGGTGGAGCCAGACCATTCTGGAGGCTGATCTCGCGGAGCTGTTGCGGAGAGAGGTTGGCTTTGCCAAGCGCTGCACGCGCCGAGGCGGCATCCACCGCACTCCACCCGCGGAACACATCCCGGATCAGCCCGGTGCGGTGACCCTCATCACTGAGGCTGTTCGCCCACTCGAACGCCACTGCAGGATCGCTCCGCACCGTCGTCCGCACCACTCGTTCGGCCGCGGCATCACGGGTCGCGCCCTCGGGAAGTTGCAGGATCCACTCGCCTGCTGCCGCGCCGTCGATCCGCAACCAATGATCGGCGACACTCCGGACCGCGGAGCGCCGCACCTCTCCCGCCTCGGGAAGTCCCACCGCCCAGTCCGCGGCCTCTCGCGGGCTGCTCGACGACCAGACCGAGGCGATCTCCTCGGCCATCCGCCGGTAATCTTGCATCCCTCGGGCCTCCGCTGTCACGGTGGCGGCCAGTTGCTCGAAAACCGCGGTGGCGTGCTGGGGATCTGTCTCCGCCAATTCGCGGAGGATTGACCGGTTCGCCCGCTGGCGCTCCTCGTCCGGCAGGCTTTGGGCCCATTCCACCGCGGCGGCGGAATCCTTGGCGGCCCAGCACCGGGCAGCAACCTCCAGGACACGATGCCGTTCGTAGGCTGATTCGATCGAGGCGGCAAATTGGGCGGCAGCTTGAGGATCGGACTCCGCCCAGGAACTCACCACACCTCCGATGGCGCGCTCGCGGTTGGCCGGGCTGGTCTGCGCCGCCCCCCACGCCATGGCCGCTGCCCGGTCCTGCTCTGCCCATCGGCGGGCGATGGCGTGCACTATGTGAAGGTTCTGCTCGGAGGTTGGCAATTGCACCAGGTAGTTCGCCGCTCCCGCCGGATTGTCTTCCGCCCACCGATGAAGAACTTCTCGCAGAGTCTCGTGACGATCCGCTGCTTCCAGTTCATTGGCCCAGGCAGCCGCGCCCTCGGGGTCCTGCCGCGCCCAGTCGTGAGCGATGCGATGCAGCGCACGGCGACGCGCAGGTCCCGCCGGCGTCTCCTTGAGAATGCGGTTCGCCGTAAGCGCATCCATCCGGGCGCCTTGTTCGAACGGACGCCGGACCTCGCTTGCCGAGACGGGAATCGGATCCCGTCTCTCGTTTTGCGGCTTGTCTGCCGGCTGCTTGCCGTTGTCGGGTCTGCCTGCTTGCAAAGGTCCGTCCCACCGATCGGTTTCGATGGTTTGCAATCTTGCGGGCGCCTTCCTGCCCCAAGCCTCCTCGTCACTCTTTGCCGGTTCCGGTTCCGCCCCGCCAGGCACGAACAATACGCGACTTGCCGCCGCCCCGAACGCGAACGACGCCGCCGAGACGACGAGAAGAAGGCGGGTATTTTTGTGCATGAGATGACTGCTAGTGGTTTGTCCTGCGTGAGGCGATGGAAATGCGTGATTGGTGATCAGTGATGGGTGAATGGCGGCCCGCTCGATATCCGAATGCGCGATACTTCTCGGCGGCTGCATTCCCGGAGTTCATTGTGCGGGAAGACAGCAAAGCCGCAATGTGGCCATTCACGAAAATCCAATTGGCTGGACCGGACGAATTCCCGGCCGTGGTTGATCTTTTGATCGAAAGGTTGCGAACCGCCGGGTTCGTCGAGGACGCCGGCCGCCTTCACCATGTGGTGCACGAGTTTATCCCGGCGACTTCGAATGAGTTTTATGGGGAACTGAGCCTCGCTCTGAATATGACTGCCCGTAAACGTCGCGCGCTGCCACGCGACATCTACGCTGAAGTCCGACGCTTGGCGAAAAGCATCGGCCATATCTGCCGTTGGCGATAGCCGCCAGCCGAACGCTACTTCCGTCCCGTTCCGCGTGCTTCCACGACCTTCTTCAGGACCGCCCAGACATTCCCGGCGACGCGCTTCTGCCCCTCGGCGTTCGGGTGGATCAAGTCGGCTTGATTGAACTCCGCGATACCACCGACGCCTTCGATGAGAAAGGGCAGCAGCACGGCGTCGTTTTCCTTGGCGACGCTCGGAAAGACCGCGCTGAATTGCTCCACGAATTCGCGGCCCATGTTTCCGGGCATCTGCATTCCCGCGACGATCACCGTGAGCGCCGGGAACTTCGCCCGTGCGCGTTTGATGATCCCGGCGAGGTTCTCCGCCGTCTGCTTCGGGGAAATGCCACGCAGGCCGTCATTGCCGCCGTGCGAATAATCAGTCTCACTGCGCCACCGCGCCCCGACCTGCACCTTGAGCACCGCCTTGTAAAAGAACATCAGCGCGTTCATCGCCTGGTTCTGCGTGCCCGCTGCGACACCGCGCCGCGCTTCATCCGTCAAAAATCTTTCGATTTTCTTCTCCGGCGCCCAATCCGCCGGGTATTTG